>NZ_CP159992.1:2611346-2928653 GCF_040702995.1 Paenibacillus sp. AN1007 | reverse complement strand
GACTCAGCGACGCTACCACACTCTCAACCTCCACAAGTGGAGTGAATAACGTATTTTCCTATGTGAGTACAGGAGACGGCATGCATACTGACGGCTCGTTCATTCAGCATACCAAGCATCCTTACTTCGGCAATTATGGGACGACATACTTACAGTACATTGTCAATTTCGTCTACCTGCTGAATGGCTCCATTTGGGAAATAACAGACCCGGAAAGCGACAATCTGTATGAGTGGGTATATGACACCTATGAACCGGGGATCTACAACGGCTCGCTGATGTCCATGCTGCGTGGGCGAACCATCGCCTATTCCACCGCAGATGATCACTACTATGGTTTTGCTGCAATGCAATCGATCCTACTCTTAAGCTCCTTCGTGCCTGCATCCAATGCTAACGATTATCGGAGTATGGTTAAGGAATGGATTGAGAAGGATACGTACCGAAGCTTTATCAGCGGAGGTAACTCGATTTTCTACATCAAGCTGGCCAAGGAACTGATGAGTGATACTTCGACTGCCGCCCGGGGAGAACTCATCGGAAATATTGCTTTCCCTGAGTCCGATCGGTTCATACACCTTCGTCCGGGTATTGGCTTTGGGCTTGCGATGTCCTCCAGCCGGATTGCCCGGTACGAATCGATCAACGGGGATAATCTGCATGGCTGGCATATGGGCGACGGCATGACCTATATCTACAATCAGGATCTCAGTCAGTACGATGATAACTACTGGCCAACGGTCAATCCGTACAGGCTGGCAGGCACGACGGTGGATACGGGAACACTCGCCAATGCGGTCGGACAGAGTGCTACGACCAGGGTGAATTGGGTAGGCGGCGCAAGTGATGGAACGTATGGCATTGCTGGCATGCAGCTCGATCCATACGGTGGAACGCTGACCGGCAAGAAGTCCTGGTTCATGTTCGACGATGAGATTGTCGCCCTTGGAGCAGGAATTACAAGCACTTCGGGCAGAAAGATCGAGACGATTGTCGATAACCGCAAGCTGAATGGGACAGGAAGCAATGCCTTCGAGGTGAATGGAACGGCGCAATCCACCTCCCTTACGCAAGGAACACAGACGAATACCAGTGTGAATTGGATGCACCTTACAGGCAATACGGCCAGCGGATCGGATATGGGGTACTATTTCCCCGAAGCACCGACGGTGAAGACGCTGCGCGAGACGCGCACCGGCAAGTGGACGGATATCCACTCCAGCTCTCTGGCTACTGATACGCTGACGAACCGGTTCCAGACGATATGGTTCGACCACGGGACAGCATCCGGGGACACGGGCTATCAGTACGCCCTGCTTCCTAATCTAAGCACATCGCAGACGGCGGATTACGCGGCCAATCCGGATTACACAGTGCTTGAGAATTCAACAGAGGCACAAGCAGTGAAAGAGAACCATCTGAATCTGACAGCGGTGAACTTCTGGAATTCGGTTAGCAAAACCGTCGGCGGTATTACCAGTGACAGCAAAGCTTCTGTGATGTTAAAGCTGTCTGAGGCAGAGGCGGAGGTGACGGTATCCGATCCTACCCAGGCCAATACCGGAAGCATTCAGCTGGAGATCAACAGCAGCGCTTCGGGTGTACTCTCGGCCGATCCGGGGATTACCGTCACTCAATTAAGCCCAACGATTAAGCTCTCGGTTAATGTGAATGGCCAAAAGGGAGGTTCTCTGCATGTGAGGTTTGGCCTTACGCCCGGAAATGCCGGGGATCTGGCGGCGCCAGTGATTAGCGCCCTGTCTGGCGGGAAGGGTCAGGCGACTCTGAGCTGGGCACCTGTCAGCGGAGCGAGCGGATATCACATTAAATATGGCACTACACCGGGAGTCTATTCCTCCACGCTGGATGTAGGAACAGCCACAACAGGTACAGTTACAGAACTGTTGAATGGCACAACCTATTATTATGTGGTTGCCGCGTATAATACAGTGGGAGAGGGCGAGCCTTCGGCAGCTGTCCATCTGTTAAGTGCTCTGCCGGCTGCGGATGCTTACGTACGCGACGGTACGTATGCTGCTACCAATTACGGTACAGTGAATTCCCTGGTGGTCAAGAACAGCTCCAGCGGATATACGCGCACATCGTATTTACAGTTTGATGTGTCCGCTTTCAGCTCCCCAGTCTCGGAGGCCAAGATCAGGCTGGTGCCGACCTACGTTGGGGCGGCCAGTAATGTAAATGCTATAGCTGTAGCCACCGGGAATTGGACAGAGACGGATATTGTCTGGAATAACAAGCCTTCTACAGGCACGGTAATTGGCGATTGGACCGGAATGGCTGTGGGTGTTCCGGTGGAGATTAATGTGACTGCGCAGGTAAATGCTGCGATCACAGCCGGCGACTCGCTGTCGCTCACGGTATACAATCCTTCCAGTACAGGAAACAACGGAGACGTGGTTTATGGCTCCAAGGAACAGATGTTGGCTTCTGCCTGTCCCGTTTTGGCAATCATACAATAAGTAGAACGCGTCAAAAGGCATAGAACTGACCAAGTCTTAAGAAAAGCAGTTAAACGAAACGTATGAATAGAAGGGGAGGTATAATATATGGCGAAGGATGACACGGTTTGGGAACAGGCCGAGCCTGGAGTGAAGCGTCGTATTTTCAAACCAGGTCAATCGCTAATGATGATGGAAGTACATTTTGAAAAAGGCTCGCAGGGTTATGAGCATTCCCATCCCCACGAGCAAATGACGTATTGTCTGAAAGGGAGCTTTGAGTTTCGGATTAATGGAGAGAAGCATTGGCTCCGCCAGGGCGAAGCTCTCAACATACCGGGTGGGGTGGTCCACGGTACCATTGCTCTTGAAGAAGGAGCGTTGCTCGATACCTTTACACCGCTTCGGGAGGACCTCTTGAGGATATGCTAATCCATGAGGCATGGCTTTAGATCCTTTTAGGTGCAGTTAAGATGAAGAAAAAAATTCGGGCTATACCTAATATACTTCCCTTGAGATGTAGTTCTTACTTATTCTATTGAAAATATGCCTTTCGTGAATAAATGAGTGAATGCAGTTGATTTGATCTTGAAAATGTTAATGAATTCTTAGGGCAGTACCCCTGACCATCTCGCCAGAGCGCATCGCTCACAGCGATGAGGTCGGGGGTTCGATCCCCCTGGGCTCCATGAAGAAAAACGTCATCACGTCTTGTGATGGCGTTTTTTCTAGTACCCCAGCATGGGTGTCATCTCTAGGATGAAGCGCTTGCTAGAACGAATGCCCAGAGGAGATAACCTCAGAAACGTCTGCAAGTGAGTGGTACAGAACGGAGGAGTGCCCGGCGTGGACCATATAACGGTATTGAATCTTAATTACATACAAGAAAAGAAATACATCACAAGCCTCTGAAAATGTCGAATCGTCCCGAAATTTCCCGGTTCGTGATACAATGTCACTATGTGTCTCTTTTTATCCATTTGTGGTGTCGTACACAATGCGAACCCCAAGGGAACCATAGCTTTCTTCTTTATATTGACAATGAGTGCAGGTTTTGATGGAGCATAATGCATCGTGATGTGCTTGTAATTTTTCGTTACAGCGAGGACATGTATTCACAAAAAGCGTCTTCAACACGTTGAACATGCTTAATCACTCATTTCTGATTAATTTACTTGGTTTTAAAGTATTATAACCGAAATCATGTCCTCTGTATACGCTTTTTATGTGGTTTTATGATCATTTCATGAAGCAATTAGTACATTTTTATTCGTCTCATTATTCTCTGAAAGGAAGCGTATAACCGATGGATCTACTCCTGTTTTTCATCATGTTTATACTGGGTCTAATCGGTTCGTTCTTCTCCGGGCTGCTCGGCATTGGCGGGGCTATTATTAATTTCCCGCTCCTGCTGTATGTCCCGGAAATGGCCGGGCTGCAGCCTTTTACAGCTCATCAAGTGTCTGCTATCAGTATGTTTCAGGTATTTTTTGCGTCCCTTGCAGGGGTTCTTGCATTCCGCAGCAGGGCGAAAGCCGGGAAGGCGGGAGGTGCTGTCATTGACCCCGGACTGGTGCTGTATATGGGAAGCAGCATTTTAGTGGGCAGTTTGATTGGCGGTTTGATCTCGGGCCTGCTGGATGAACGGATGATTCATCTGGTATACGGCATTCTTGCTGTGCTTGCTATTGTACTCATGCTTATTCCAAGCAGGGGGCGGCTGGATACAACCGAACCGCTAACGTTTAATAAAATAATTGCTTCAAGCACCTCGCTTGCCGTTGGCATTGTGTCGGGCATCGTCGGGGCTGGAGGCGCTTTTGTACTCATTCCTGTGATGCTTACCATTCTGAAGATTCCTGTCCGGACAACCATTGCCTCCTCGCTTGCGATTGTGTTCATCTCTGCGATTGGTGGTGTTATCGGTAAAATTTTTGTTGGACACATTCCTGTCGAGCCGATTATTTATACGGTGCTCGGAAGTTTGATCGGTGCGTCCCTTGGCTCCAGAGTAAGTTCCATGATCAATGTCCGGTTTCTTCGATACGCACTGCTTCTCCTGGTTGCTGTAACAGCCGTGAAAGTCTGGAGCTCGATGTTTTAGGTTATTCATCTTGTCAATCAATCCGATTCGGGAAACAATTAACGTAACCAAAAGGCTGAACCTCCGTATATAGGATATGAACATGACCGGAACATGTTTAACTTTTAACCGAAGTTGAGGGATCCAACCGATGAACAACATACTTATGGACCAGACTGCATCTGAAGTTAATGCTGACTTGGCATACCGTCTCGCCGAGCAAAAAGCATCTCAGTATTTTACAACTCTATCTAAGCAGCTGATAAACAACACACATATAGATGCACTTCAAGAAGATTTCAGCATATGGCGGAAAAACCACATTCATCGGTTTGGCTGGCTGTCATGGCTCGCTGGCAAAAGAAAACCGGATTCCAAGGATATGCAGCAGTATATGCACTGGATGAATATGACGGGCAAGCTGGATGATTATCTGGACCGAAGCATCTCATATATTTACATGCGGGATCTGGGGCAGGCTCTGGATACCCCGAAAACCATAGACAGCGTTCGGCGTATAGTCGAGGACACCAAAAAGTACTTTACACGTGCTGCGGGTGAAGACCAGCGTCAGCCCGATTACATCAGTCCGGCCGCGTTATACCGCTGGGGGCAGCGAGAACAGATCGAAGAGGCTGTCATCTGGGTGATGCACAAATTAAAGCAAACGGCAGCAAACCTTCCTGAAGAACTCGATGCCGCGCAGGCTCAGCGAAAACTGATCAAAATCATTTTGGGTGTCGTGCTGCACGTATATGACGAATTGACGGATGAGACCCCGCGTCAAGAACGAATAGAGAGACTGGATGCTGCGATCCGGCTTGGCTATTCCTACGGCTTGACTTATCCTTTTGTCGACGATCTTCTGGACTCTCAAGCGCTGACCGCTCAAGAGAAGGAACAATATGCAGCTATGATCCGAAAAGCACTTCTTACAGGCATCGTGCCTGATCTTGGAGAGTGGAAGGGGCCGCAGCTTGAAGTCATCCGGTATGTTCATTCCGAGCTTCGAGAAGCCTTTGAGTATATTCGGGATTATCAGCGTGAAGAGATGCAGCGCACTTTTTTTGAACAATCCTATGTGTTCTTTCATTCCCAGGAGATGGATCGTGACAAAAAATGTTCGAATGCTCATTACACGAATGAGCAGCTGTACATTCCGATCATTATCAAGTCGGCATCATCCCGGTTAATCGTTCGTTCCGTTCTCAGTGCTCCGGAAGATGAAGGGTTTGATCTGCGCACGTTTTATTACGGCATCTATAATCAGCTGGCAGATGATTTTGCAGATATGTTTGACGATATGCAGGACGAGGCTGTGACACCCTACACCTATTATCTGAAATATCGAGACTTGCGTCCTGACCTGATTAACCCTTACGAGTTATATTGGGCGGTCATCTCGTATCTGATCCATGACGTTTACGGTTCAAACTCCAAGGCGCGGGAGGTTATCCTGGATCGTGCTATTAACGGACTGAAGCGCTGTAGAGAACGGCTTGGACAAGCGAAGTATGACGAAGTCATGAGCATATTTGCATCAGGGCAGCCTGAACTTAATCGTATCGTGCAGCAGATGGTGCGGAAAGCGGATGACGTAGATTTTCTAGACAAACTGCTGCGGGATCAGGTTGTCGTGCAGCTCGGCAATGATAAAAAGGAAAAGGAATCTTTCCAGCAGACGATTCGGACTGTTCGCGAACAGATTAATGTCGAGCTGCAGATCAGCAAACCTGGCGAAGGACCCAAGATGAAGGGCACGCTTACAGACGCTGCGAATTACAGCCTGCAGGGGGATGGCAAACGTCTGCGTCCAATCCTGACTTGGGTAATGGGCGTACAAGAGTATGGTCTCGCGGAGTCAGCCATTATGCCGCTGCTGCGATCCATGGAGTATATGCATACAGCCTCGCTTATTTTTGATGACCTGCCTACACAGGATAATGCTTCAACAAGGCGAGGACGTTCTACGCTTCATCAGCTGCACAACAGCGCGACAGCAGAGTTAACCGGACTGTTCCTGATTCAGCGAGCGATCCGGGAGCAGTCTTCACTGCATCGCTTTGATGCGCAGACGGTGCTGAAGCTGATGCAGTATTCGGCTGTAAAAGCAGAGGACATGTGCATGGGGCAGGCTTTGGATCTTGGTTCCAAAGGAAAAAAGCTGTCGCTGGAGGAACTGAATGAGATATGTTTTTACAAAACGGGCATTGCCTTCGAGGCAGCACTGGTCATGCCGGCTATTTTGGCAGAAGTGAAGGAAGAGGAGATCGGTACGCTGAAGACATTCGCTTATCATGCAGGCATTGCTTTTCAAATCAGGGATGACCTGCTGGATTATGCAGGAGATGACCGTACCCTTGGCAAACCTGCCGGTCAGGACGAACGAAATAACAATTCGACTTTTGTATCCGTTCTGGGGGAGAAAGATGCAGCCAAAGCGATGTGGGAGCATTACTGCCTTGCTTCAGATGCATTACGTCAGATGCCGAGACCGATTCCTTTTTTGAAACATCTGCTGGATTATCTGGTTGGCCGTGAGCGTTAATACTTCCGTTTGCTGCTGAACTTATAAAGCCGAACTTATAAATATGAAGAACCCTCCGCTCCGCTTGAAGACGAGCGAGGGTTCTTTCGCGTTTCGGTTTGTACATCATGATGTGATGTTCGAGGCTGCACTAAAATGATGTATTTTTGATCCACAGCTTCGAGATATCCAGAAAGCCAAACTCTGAAGTCTGCATGCCGTAGATGCTCTGATGCAGCTCGGCCTTTTTGTTCATATGACATCCATGCAGCAGCCAGCGATTTTGGCGAAGGACACTCTCGGCCTGTTCCAGAAGTTCAGTACGCCCGTTATGAGCAAGCTGCGGGAAAGGGTCCAGCAAGTCGTCTAATACAGATTGAAGTTCGGGTGTCAGGTAATCATGCAGACAGTTGGTTTCGTTTTTAAAAAAATGAATCATGCCATACTGCCAGTCGTCTTCCAGAATTTCTTCTCTCAAAATCAAAGGTGCATCTGAGGTCTTCACCACATCCAGATAGTCATCAAAAGGTTCCAGTTCAATCTGCAGCCCGATCTTACGTGCACGCTGCTGCAGCCATTCCGCCACATCGGAGTCTTTGTTCTTTTTGTAAGACAGCCGGAACGGTTCCCCTTGATAACCGGATTGTTCAAGCAGTGTGCGAGCCTCATCCAGCGCAGCGCCTTCCAGTTCTGAACGGCGCTTTTCCATGGCAGAAAACTGCTGGCAGGTGTAATCCGGTTCTCACCCAGATCATGCACCAGTGTGACCGGATCATAAATGATGCGCACAGCCTCACGAAAAGACGGTGTATGATGACAGCCGGGGACATGAAAATTAAAAAGCATATACTGACATCCAAGTGCAGGATAATCAATATAATGCGAAAGTTCATGGCTGCTTCCAGAGAGGCTGAGTCGATCCGTGCCGGGCAGATGATAATAACCGTCATTCGAAGCTGTCTCGGGCAGAAACCAGATATGAACCTGATCCAGATGAGGACGGATGCCGTAGTAGGCATCAAACGCGGCGAGTTTAATGACGTCTTCGCTCATCTCCGTGATCTGAAATGGTCCTGTGCCGACTAACATCGAATGGGAGTCATGATCTGCGGGCAGGATCGTCATCCGAATACAGCTGAATAAATGCAGAAAGAAACGGTTGGCGCGATACAGGACAAACTTGATGCAGTAATCACTACTCACTTCTGTGCGCTCGATATCCCGGTACAGCCAAAGAGATGGACAGTTCGTGGCAAACAGCCGGTTCAAAGAAGCCTGGACATCGTGCGAGGTCATGATGCGGCCGTCATGGAACCGAACTCCTTTACGTAAATAAAATATCCATTCCCGATGATCGCTGCTGCATTCCCATGTATGTGCGAGTGAGGGCAGGAAGGTATTCGCGTGCGCATCATAGGTAATCAGCGTACTGCATACTTGTCCCAGCAAATACGTTTCAAAGGCGGTATACACGGAAGCCGGGTCCAGATTACCAAGCTGACGAGAGCGCAGCATGCGGAGGGTATCTTGGCCCGAAGCTGTTTCGTTGTAACTGCGGAATCCCATCTGCTGATGAAGAGAGAGCATGAGTTTTTCCCGCAGCACGTCATCGATTCTGACGCTTCCGATCAGTTCGATGGCTTCTTTTACTTTGCCTTTGGATAATAGGTCCGTGAAGTGAAATTCCATGGCATCGTTCAGACTTCGCAGCAGCGTCAGCTCCGAGTGATGTCCGCGTCCCCGCCCAGCTTTCCAATGGATAAAGTGCTGTTCCTCCAGCTTGCGCAGAATGAATTTCACATTCCGCGGGGTGCAGCAGAGAATAGAAGAAAGGTGGTCGATCGTGACGCGCGCAGGTTCATTCAACTTAAGCGAGAGATGCGGCGTGTCTGCCAGTCTTAGAAAATGGGTGTGTATTGTATCCATATGCGGCTCTCCTCTAAAAAGGTGAAAAGGGACAATGAATTATTACACTTTTACTTCCCCCTTTTATCCATACAATTATACATATCAGGATGACGGAATTCATCCATTTTTGATACAGCGCGATAGATAGAGAAAAGCAGCATGATAGGAGAAATGAAAGATGAACCATTATCTAAAACAGATTCACCCGTTGGCATGGACTATTATTATCGGAACGATGTTCGGACGCCTCGTGACCTCGATGAGCATCCCGTTTCTGTCGATCTATCTGACGCGTGTGCTTGAAGCGACTCCGACTCAAACCGGGATCACCGTTGCTGTAAGCTCGCTCGCAGGAGTGCTGGTCAGCTTTTACGGGGGGTATATATCGGACCGGATTGGCCGGAAAATCGTGATGATGGTTTCGGTGTTCAGCTGGGCTGCCGTATTTTTTATTTTCGCAGCAGCAGAGCATCTGTGGGTTTTCTTTGTCGCGAATACGTTAAATGGTTTATGCCGAGCTGTATTCGAGCCAACCTCAAGGGCTCTTTTGTCGGATATTACTTCACCACAGAACAAGCTGCTGGTTTTTAATCTGAGATATGCTGCTATTAATCTCGGGGTTGTGTTCGGACCGATCATCGGTTTTCAGCTGGGATCATCCGAATCGACATTCCCTTTTGTCATTTCAGGGCTTGTTTATATCGCTTACGGCCTGATTTTGTATGTGCAGTTCAGACTGCAGCACGCGAATCTGCCGGGACGTGTTGAAACGGCTGCACCTCGGCTGCGAGAAGCGTTCATGACAACCGGACGAGACCCGGTATTCCTGCCCGTATTGATTGGTACCACCTTTTGTGTGCTGGGTTACGGACACTTTAGCTCTACATTGGCGCAGTATTTGGCGAGAAGTCCCATTTTTGAAAATGGAAGTCAGATGTTCTCGTATATGCTTTCGCTTAATGCGGTTACGGTACTTGTGATTCAATATCCGCTGGTTCGTGCCTTCCGCAACGCACCGCCCCTGGTGCCGCTTATTCTGGGAAATCTGCTCGTTGCTGCGAGTCTGCTGCTTTTTGGTTTGGCCCAAGGCATCCTGCTGATGATGGTCAGTGTCATTGTGTTTACCGTAGGCGAAGTACTGCTGTTTACCATGATGGATATGCTGATTGACCGGATCGCAAAACCCGAATGGAAAGGCACGTACTTTGGTACCATCGGCTTTAATAATATCGGGAATGTAGCAGCTCCGGTGATTGGTGGGCTTCTGTTAAGTCAGTTTGGCGCAGCGAATGGACCGTCTGTGTTTATCCCGATTGCATTGACAACGGCACTCGGCGTTCCCTTCTTGTATACTGCACACAAACGCCTCGTCCTTCGGGAAAAACAGTCCGCCGATCCGCTTCATGTTGGGGCCTGATGGATGAAGTAAATAACAATTCAGTTAATAATTATGTTGACGTATAAAGAATGAGCGAATACAATAAACAACAAATATGTGAAACGGGTGGGATAAAAATGATTGGTCAGCCAATGCAGGTACCGAAAACAATAATTGAATATGCATGAGCATAGTGACATTATTCTGGTAGCGTGTTGACCACGTTTGAACAGTCCAGCTTACTGCAACCCCGTCTGGACGCTCATTCATACTGCGAATCAGAGAAGAAGCTGGATTATTTTTCTCTGGCTGGCTTTTCAATCCGATCAAGCTGTAGATGAACTTCATTCATCTATGGCTTTTTTTCATTCCGTTCATCTGTTCACATGGAAAGGAGCAAGGGAAGTCGAATCTGTTGGAATGATTAGCTGGTGTTGATGACATGATTTTAAACAGAAAAGGAGAATGAACCATGATTAACCATCGTAATGCAAACGTTTCATCTGGAGGTTTTTTTAATTACATCAAACTGCTGCACGATTCATCATAGCGAACATATAAACTCGGATGACAAGTCATTCACACATACAGTAACCTGGTTTCCGGGCTGCTTTAAAAAGAAAACCAACGAAAAGTTAAAGGAGCGGGGCTGATGTCCAAAATAGAGAAACACTCCATGTCTTGGCTTCTGCGATATTTAAAGCCGGTGAAAGGAAAGCTGGCTGTGCTGCTGATTATGCTGCTGACATCAACAGGACTGCAGCTTCTCAATCCACAGATCATTCAACGATTCATAGATACAGCAGCAGGCGGCGGTGTACTTATGGATTTGATGCGGCTGGCGGGGCTTTTCCTGCTGGTGGCTGTAACCAATCAGCTTATTACGATAGCTGTCAGTTACCTTGGCAATGATGTGGCCTGGCGCGCGACGAACCGGATGCGCGGAGATCTGCTGAAGCATTGTCTGCGGCTGGATATGCGTTTTCATAATGTTAAAACCCCGGGAGAGATGATCGAACGGGTAGATGGCGATGTGACCAGCATCTCCAATTTTTTCGCCATGTTTATCGTGCAGGTGATCGGGAGTTTTGTCCTGCTGGCGGGTATTCTGGGATTTATGTTTTCGATTAATGTCCCGATTGCTCTAGTCATGACGGTATTTACGCTGTTATCCATTCTGTTTATGGTGATTATACGCAACCTTGGGGTCGAGTCTTCCAAAAATGAGCGAGCCGCCAGCGCATCTTTGTTCAGCTTGATTGAGGAGCGAATTGCGGGAATTGAGGATGTGCAGGCGAATGGACATGTACCTTATGTGATGAACCGCTTCTATCGCACGATGCGTAAGGTTTTTCAAAAAGGGCGGAAGGCGTGGATGCTTCGAGTGATTCCTTGGAACACCACGGTTGTCATGTTTATTATTTCCGTGACGGTTGTTCTGCTGCTTGGTGTGCACTACTATATTGAGGGCATGATCAGCATCGGAACCTTGTTTTTGATCTATCAATACAGCCAGATGCTGAATGAACCGATTGAACTGCTTGGCGATCAGGTGCAGGAATTTCAAAAGGCTAAATCCGGTATGCTTCGTTCCCGTGAACTGCTGTCTTTACAAAGCGAGATTCAGGACGGTACAGAGGAGGAACTGCCTGATGGTCCGCTCGGACTTGAGTTTAATCAGGTGCACTTCAGTTACAATCAGGATAAACCTGTGCTGCAGGACATCACGTTTGCGGTGAAACCGGGGGAACGTCTCGGGATCATCGGACGTACGGGGAGCGGTAAATCCAGTCTTAGCCGTGTGCTCCTGCGTCTGTACAATCTGGATCGCGGTACCATCCGCATAGGCGGCACAGATATCACGAAGCTTTCGATGCAGGCTCTCTATCGCAGAGTGGGTATGGTTACGCAGGATGTGCAGCTGTTTGATGGTACACTGCGTGATAATCTAACCTTGTTCAATCCGGAGGTGTCGGATGCGATGATCCATCAAACGACAGAACGGCTGGGCCTGCATCAGTGGATCGAAACACAGCCTGAAGGGCTGGATACACATCTGACTGCCGGCGGTGCTTCGTTATCTGCGGGGGAAGCCCAGCTGTTTGCACTAACCCGTGTGTTTCTGACAGAGCCCAGTCTGGTGATTCTGGATGAGCCTTCTTCGCGGCTTGATGCCGCAACCGAAAGCATGCTTCAATCTGCCATTGATGAATTAATGAAGCGATCCACAGGCATTATTATCGCACACCGGCTGGCCACACTGGAGAAGGTAGATAAAATTATGGTTTTGGGCGGGGGCAAACTGCTGGAATTTGGAGCAAGAGAAGAACTCGCACGTGATCCGTCCTCCCATTATGCACGACTTCTGATTACCGGACGAGAGGAGGAATTGGCATGAATATAACCGGATTTATAGGGCGGTTATTTCGCTTTAAGCCCTACCTGTTTCTGATTAACGGCGTGTTATGGTGTGTATTTCATTCGCTCCCTCTGGCAATGGGGCTTGGGATGCAGTGGTTTTTTGACCGGACAGCGACTGGAAATGCTGATTATATGTGGCTTGCCGTGCCGCTGATTGTGATTGCGCTGTTTCGTCTGACGCGGGTCGGTACATTCTTTGCTGCTTTTCATGCCTGGGTCACGTACATGTATCATATTCAAACGATTTTGCGAACCAATATGCTGGCTGGTATCATGCGCTGGCCGGGGCGTAATCTACCCGCTTCACCCGGTGAAGCGATGAGCCGTTTTCGGGATGACGTGGATGAAGTGGTCGAATATATAGAATCCTGGGTTGATTTTTGGGGGCGTCTGGTTTTCGCGGTGGTATCGATTGTTATTATGGCGAACATTAACTGGCAGATTACGCTGGTTGCCGTTTTACCGCTGTTGATCGTGACACTGCTGAATAACTTGTCGGGTAATCGTGCACGAAAGTATGCACAGGTTAATCGTGAAGCGACAGGAAGAATTACCAGTTTTATTGCAGAGACATTCGGGGCTGTGCAGGCACTGAAGCTTGGGCAGGCGGTGGAACATGTCTCTGCGCGTTTTAATCGGCTGAATGAGGAACGCAGGCAGGCAGCGCTGCGGGATAATATGTTCAAACAATGGATGAAGTCACTCAATCAGAATGTATTGAGTATATGCACCGGACTTATTCTGTTGATGTGCGCCGCCGAAATGAAGGCGGGTCACTTTACTGTTGGCGATTTCGCCTTGTTTACCAGTTATCTCGTCAATATCGGGTTCAGCATTTCACTATTCGGATATATGGTGTTTCAGCATAAAAGGCTCAAGGTATCCTATGACCGGATGCGTACGCTGTTCCGTCCCGGTGAAGAGGATCAGATTATGGAGAAAAGGGAAATCTATCTATATGAAGATCCACCAGAACCGACTCATGAGGATAGAGATTCGAAGGAGAAACTGCATGAGCTGGAAGTAAAAGGGCTCAGCTATCAGTATGGGCAATCTTCTAACGGCATACATGATGTAAGTTTCAAACTGAAGCGAGGCCAATTTCTTGTCATTACAGGCAGGATTGGCTCTGGTAAATCAACGCTTGTTCGTACACTTCTGGGACTGCTGCCGAAGCAGCAGGGGGAAATTCTCTGGAACGGAGAGAAGGTGAATCCGGCAGCATTTCTTATGCCGCCTAGAGCCGCATATACTCCGCAGGTTCCAAGGTTGTTCAGTGATACGCTGCGAGAGAATATCGTTCAGGGCAGGAAAATACGTGCAGATCAGGCGCTGGAAAAAGCAATTCGACTTGCTGTTCTGGATCAGGACATCAAGCAGCTGGATCAAGGACTTGAGACGCCTGTAGGCCCAAGAGGCGTGATGTTATCCGGCGGCCAGATCCAGCGGTCGGCTACCGCGCGAATGCTGATGACCGAGGCTGATTTGTTTATCTTTGATGATCTGTCCAGCGCACTCGATGTGGAGACAGAGCAGCAGGTGTGGGACGGACTGTTTCAGGAGCAGGATGTCACCTGTATTGCCGTATCTCACCGCAAGGCTGCGCTCACCAAAGCAGACCACATTATTGTCATGAAAGATGGGCGCATTGAAGCTGAAGGCAGACTCGCGGATCTGCTGGAAACGAATGAAGAGATGCAGCTGTTATGGCAGGGTGAGCAGATGCCTGTGAAAGTAGGATAACATGATTTGTATGGGATAAAGACAAGAAAGAAAATAAGGATTTCAGCGGACCAAAAAGCCCTGAAGAAAACTCGTGACGAGTTTTCTTCAGGGCTTTGTTCCATACTGAGTTTAAAGACGATTATCTCATCATTTGGGCAATCAATGAATACGCAATGATGACCAGGAAGATGATGGTGATGTGGTTAATGGAAAAAATGAACATGCGCTGTGACCATTTTTTTGTTTCTTTTTTATCAAAAGTAGCCACACTAAGAATGAGCCAAGCCAGACTTACCAAAAAGGCAACAATAGCGATAAATGGACTCATCGGCCAGAAGAGGAAGCTGGAAAGCAGCAGCAGTACCAGATAAACGTTGGTCTGTACATATGTGCGCCCAATCCCTTTAACAACAGGCAGCATAGGCACACCCGCCGCCTTGTATTCGTCAAAGCGACGAATGGCGATACCGTAGAAGTGGGGCATCTGCCATAAGAGCATCGTTACAACCAATGCCCAGATTTCGAAATGGCCCAGTTCCGGTGAGATGGCTGCCCATCCAATCAGCGGTGGAACAGCACCCGACAGGCTGCCTACCTCGGTGTTATAGATCGTTGTGCGTTTGGTCCACATAGTGTAAGGGAACACATAGAGCAGCAGGCCAAGCAGGCCAAAAACAGCAGCTGACGGCGATGCAATGTATAGCATGACAGCACCAATCAACGTAATCGTGATCCCGAGAATCAGACCTGCCTTGGTGTCCACACGACCTGTAACTGTAGGGCGTTTCTTCGTACGTTCCATAATCGCATCAATGTCCCGATCATACAGATTGTTGAACACGCCGGCAGCTCCAATAATAAAAGAAGAGCCGAGGAACGAAAGCAAAATCGGAATGATATTAGCGGTAACCGATGCATCAAACACATATAAAGCTAGACTTAAACCTGCGAACATGGCGATCAAGTTGGACTTGATGATTCCAATTTTGATCGTATCGAAAAATACTTTTGGAATCGAGCTGTACTCCAGGCTGATATTGGGTTGTGATTCATTATTCAATGTTTTCAAGTGCTCACTTCCTATATATATACTTAATATAATATGAGCCTATTATATCATTCAATTCACGCTGTGATTTAGATAACATTCGAGTATTTATAATAATGTCATTTGATTGTGAACAATTTAAAAACAAGAACTTTTTTAATTGTTAAAACGACACTTCTGTGCTACAAGGTTATTTTTCATGAGATTGTCATGCTTTCATTGTAGAAATGAAATAAAAATATTGCAAATTTCATTCTTTAACTGTATTGTAGATATAAGATATCCTTAATAGATATTATGATTCGGCATCATAAATGTACTTCATTAAATGTTAAATCGGATGCTATTAGATATCTCACAGGTTCACTTCTCTAATGTTCCTTACTATATGGAA
Organism: Paenibacillus sp. AN1007; assembly: GCF_040702995.1. Lineage (NCBI taxonomy): Bacteria > Bacillati > Bacillota > Bacilli > Caryophanales > Paenibacillaceae > Paenibacillus > Paenibacillus sp. AN1007. The sequence continues at coordinate 2,912,710 of NZ_CP159992.1, read as the reverse complement.
GAGAAAAATTTTTTTACATTTAGAGATATTAAATATCTGGAAAGGGTGTTATGTATGCATAAAGAGCAGCATCAATTGGATGTCGTTATTATAGGGGGAGGGCCAGCGGGGCTTAATGCTTCTCTGGTGCTTGGCAGAGCCAGAAAACATGTGATGGTCATCGATAATCAGAAACCCCGGAACTGGGTTACGCAGGAAACACATGGTTTTCTAACCATGGATGGAGTGAGCCCTCGCGAATTCCGCAGGATTGCGAAAGAAGAAATCTCTGCGTATCCTACGGTGCAATTTGCATCAGATACAGTGACGGACATAACAGGACATGACGGTGAGTTTGTTATTGTAACAGCCGAGGGAAGGCAGTATGAGGCCAAAAAGATTTTATTTGCCGTAGGTAAAAGAGACCTGCCATTGGATATTACGGGTTTATCCGAAGTTTATGGGAAAAGTGCTTTTGTATGTCCTTATTGTGATGGCTGGGAACTACGGGATCAGCAGCTTGTTATCATTATCAGTGCAGCCCATGCATTACATATGGCCAAAGTAATCTCCGGTTGGACAAGTCAGTATACGCTTTGTCTTAATGGAAACGATTCGTTACAAGAAGAACAACTGCAGGAGCTGACACGTCATGGTATCCAAGTATATGAAGGCCCGATACAAACCATTATATCTGAAGAGGGGATGGTCAGCGCAGTTGAACTTACGGATGGAACCCGAATTCCTTGTACGGGAATCTTCTTTCAGCCCAAACTCCAGACAGGCTCCGATTTGCCCAAAATGCTTGGATGCGATGTGACGGAGACGGGGACCATCGTTGTAGATCCGCAAGGAAAAACATCTGTGCCTGGTGTGTTTAGTGCCGGTGATGCGGCATCTGAACTGTATCAAGCGATCACGGCAGCCTCATTAGGAGCATTAACTGCCGTAAGTATTAACAATGAGTTGAATTTTGAAGCGTGGGATGGAGATAGGACGTAAGCATATGAAGTAAACATACAAAGCAAAACCGTCAGCTTAAGTTGGAGGGAAATATCGACGAGCAGGCGGTTTTACTTTTGGCCGTACTTTGTTCGGAAGTGTCATTTTTTCGTAAAATTTAAAATAAAAGCATTGACATGATGCCTGTGAGCGATTTTAATTATATAGACCGATTGTTATAATTTATTGAAGGAAGTGGCTTTCTTTGAGTGAAAAGTCCAATGCCAGAGATCTTATCGTTGGCACAGCGGCGAGACTGTTTTTTTCACAAGGGTATCATGCGACCGGTCTGAATCAGATCATTAAGGAGAGTAACACGCCGAAAGGTTCGTTATATCATTATTTTCCACAGGGAAAAGAAGAACTGGCTCTCGAATGCATTCAATCAGCTAATGCACACATTATGCAAAAGTTTGAGGAAACCTTCACGGCCCATGAGACGACTGCAGAAGGAATCCGGCAATTCATTTATGATATGGCATATGAAGCCGAAGCCTCAGATTACACGGGATTTCTGCCATTCAGTTTCTGGGCTGCGGTGGAGACTTCCTGTATCAGTCAACAGCTGCGTACGGCATCACAGAACGTGTTTGCAGGATGGCAGGAAATCATAGCCAGGCATCTTATGCTGGATGGTATGAGTGAAGAGAAGGCTCGGGAGACAGCGCTGCTGGTTATTTCTCTGATGGAAGGCGCATTGATCATTACTCTGACCAATCAGGATAAACAGCCCCTGCTGACGGCTGCCGATTATTTGTCAGTTGTAGCGAAGAATGTCCAGCAGAATCAATAGGTTGTACCAAGAGAGAGAGAAAAAAGAAATCGCAGGATACGTTTGAGGAGGATGGGATCGTGGAGGCTTCCATGAAGGCTGATACAGCAAAAGATCAGCAAGAAACACAGCAGTACAAGGTTTTCCCGATTTTGTTCGCCATGCTGCTGAGCGGGTTTATAGGTTTATTTGGTGAAACGGCGCTAAATGTCGCTCTGACACCGCTAATGGGTCTGCTTGAGGTCGGACCAACAGCCATTCAATGGTTAACTACAGGATATCTGCTTGTACTTGGTGTTCTGGTGCCTGTTTCAGGCCTGCTGCTGCAGTGGTTTACGACCAGACAGTTATTTACCACATCATTAATATTTTCTATTGCAGGAACATTGGTTGCTGCACTTGCACCGGGCTTTGAAATTTTGTTGACAGCGCGTGTGCTGCAAGCAGTCGGCACAGCACTGCTGCTGCCGCTGATGTTTAACACCATTTTGGTCATCTTCCCCATTGAAAAGCGGGGAGCGGCAATGGGTTTGATTGGTCTTGTCATTATGTTTGCACCAGCGAGCGGTCCGAGTATTTCCGGTCTGATTCTGGCAAACTTAAGCTGGCACTGGATTTTCTGGATTTCGCTGCCCTTTTTCCTGATCTCCCTGGTGTGCGGACTGCTGTTCCTGCCGAACATCTCCAAGCTGACCAAGCCTAAAATCGATGTGCTGTCGATAGTTTTGTCTACACTCGGCTTTGGCGGGATCGTGTATGGCTTCAGCAGCGCAGGTGGGCATGGTGAGTCTGGCGGAGGCTGGACGAGCCCGATCGTGATTGCCACGCTTGTCATCGGTATCGTCGCACTGCTATTGTTCAGTATCCGTCAGTTAAGGATGAAACAACCTGTAATGGATCTTAGAGCGTTCAAATATCCGATGTTTACGATTGGTCTGCTGCTCGTCTTTATTTGTATGATGATGATTCTATCCTCCATGCTCATTCTGCCTATGTATCTGCAGCAGGGGATGGCGGTTACGGCACTTACCGCAGGACTGGTTCTGCTGCCAGGAAGCCTGCTCAATGGATTTTTGTCTCCAGTCATGGGCCGATTATTCGACAAGTTTGGACCGAAGTGGCTCGTGATCATCGGAATGGCGGTCGTAGCAGTTGTGCTGTTCCTATACACAGGCATCGAAGCGACGACACCTCTGATCCAGATTATTATGCTTCATGTCTTCATGATGATCGGAATTTCAATGGTGATGATGCCTGCACAGACGAACGGATTGAATCAACTGCCGCGTGAGTACTACCCTCATGGTACGGCAATTATGAATACACTTCAGCAGGTGTCGGGTGCCATTGGTACAGCTGTTGCTGTTAGTATTCTGAGTGCCGGACAGACTCGATTCCTGAAAAGCGTAGATAATCCGCAAAACCCTGAGAATATCCTCGCGGGATTCACATCAGGTGTACAGAATGCGTTTGTCTTTGCACTTGTTCTGGCCCTCGTTGGTTTCGTCATTGCATTATTTGTGAAAAGAGTGAAGGTTGGATCGGCCGAGAAACAGAAAAGCTCGATGCACTAAAACGAAGAATGGAAGAAGAGCGATGACCCTTTGTTGAAGGGTACATCGCTCTTTTGCTTCGTTTCATAAATCATCTCGTTTCGAGTCAATGCCGTTGTGTCGGCAGATCGGTTATTTCTTAACGATCTTCAAGATTTCATCTGCTGCAATATCCGGGTGGTATTGATGAATGTAATGCTCCGTATCTTTGACGGTAACTTGTTTGGATAAAGTTGACCAGGATTGGAATTCACTCTGTGTTTTTGTCCAATCCGGCTCGGCCTTACCAAAGTAATCGGCGGTCAGAATCGTAAGCGGGAATGGTAAAGGCTGTTTGTGATCAACAACTACCTTGGCATTGGCTTGCATTTCACGCAACTCATCAATCGTATTAGCATTGCCATAGTTCAGAAGCAGGGCTGTTTTATCTACTTTTCTCAAATCCTCTGGTACCAGCTTTAACGCATTGCGATTGGCATTAGAAGCATCAACAACTGCCGGGACCTGCATACTGAGCCGGAAAAGTCCGGTTTTGATGCGGAATTGATTCCCGAAACCAGCAATGGTGTCCGCCAGGTTATCCTCGTCCTTCTCGTAGTACTCAGGACTTCCACCATCAATCATCACAATCCCTTTGACCAGATCAGGATATTTCTGTGCGAACCGCAGTGTCTCTAATGAGCCAAGGGAGTGAGCGACGAGCACGTAAGGCGGTTTTTGCCCAGATACCTGAAGCAGTTCATGCAGTTCGTCAGCGACCGTGTCCACATCCCGTTTTTTATCGGTTCTGTCACTGTATCCATAGCCGAAGCGGTCGTATACAGCGAATTTCGTATAAGGGGCAAGCTTTTCATATAAAGGATAATAGTCTACATAAGGATCAGCTGTTCCCCAGCCTGAGGCAAGAACGACTGTCACATCGCCTTCTCCCCCTGTATACAGGTGCATTTTATCTCCATGTACTTCATACAGTTTGCCCGGAGGTGTAAATGTTTTTTCATCTTGTGAAGAACTGATCTGCTGATAGATCAGACCGGAACTTAACAGAATAATAATCAGTGACAGATCGAATATCAGAAATTTAACAAGTCTTTTGCGCCATTTTTTGCTCATGGATGCTCACACACTCTCTATTTGTTTTTCTATATCATAAATGCCCAGTCTTATATGAGTGTAAACGAGATCTTAATTCCAGCTTAACGACTCGGCAGGCCCTCTGATTTACAGCAAAATTGAATATCGATAAACGATGAATTAATATGAAAATAGAAAGATTAACTTCGCCTTGAGAAAGATAGCACGCGAAGAATAGAAGGGTGAACGATGACGAAATACGAAAATCAGATTCCAACGTCCGCCGGAATGGGCATAAAGTCTTTGACAAGTATATTGAGGGATTCCATGCGCAGACATGCGGAGCGAAGACCGTCAGAGAACATACCAATGAAGCGATATCAGACGGCTTCAGTGTTGGAGGCGTCTGATCAACCACAGGTGACGTGGTTCGGGCACTCCGCTTTTTTGCTTGAAATTGAAGGTCACAGGCTGCTCTTTGATCCGATGTTTGGCGATCGACCTTCACCTGTATCCTGGGCTGGAACGAAACGGTTCAGCAAAGAGCTGCCTGTACAGCCCGAAGAACTCCCTGATCTGCATGCCATCGTGATATCCCATGACCATTATGATCACCTTGATGTTTCATCCATTCGTAAATTAAAACATAAAACCAATCGTTTCATCGTGCCCCTAGGTGTACGTAAACGATTAATCCAATGGGGGATACCTGCCGCTCAGATCACGGAGCATCGGTGGGGCGATGAATTTTCTTTCGCGGGATTAACACTCGCCTGTACGCCTGCACGTCATTTTTCAGGCAGAGGTCTATTGGATCGAAATTCCACGTTATGGTGCTCATGGGTTATTGCAGGCCGGGAAACGAAAGTGTTTTTTAGCGGTGACAGCGGATATGGTCCGCATTTCAAGGAGATAGGAAGCAGGTATGGTCCCTTTGATCTGACTTTGATGGAATGCGGCCAATATGACGAACGTTGGTCCAACATTCATATGATGCCTGAGGAGACAGTACAGGCCCATCTGGATGTAGGCGGATATGCATTAATCCCCATTCATTGGGGGGCATTTACGCTCGCTTATCATGCCTGGAACGAACCGGCAGAGCGAGTAACCCGGGCCGCGCGTACTATGAACGTCCCGGTCATTACTCCCATGATAGGCGAGACAGTTAAGCTGAAAGACGAGGAATATACATTCCGGCCATGGTGGAGAAGCGAGAAGGAATAACTTGTGAAAACCGTAATGCTGCTGAGATCCAAGCGTTCGACTCGGCGGAGTGTGGACGCTTTTGTTTTATTTGATCATAGAAATAGCGGTGCAGATTAACAAAATACCCATGATGATATTAAACGGGCGTTCGTACTTCAGCAGGAACGGTTGAAATAGACTTCCGCCAAATGCCCAGGTCAGATTCGCACTGATCCCGATCAAGGTGAGCAGCAGCGAGTACAGCAGAAGCAGTTGATGGGACTGCGTGTGAGGCAGGACGAACACCGACATGGCAGTAAGACCATACAGGATGACCTTGGGATTAATCAGCTGCAGCGTGAATCCGAACCAAAAGGAATAGGTATGCTTCGGATTTTCCTCAGCCTCGCTCGCGTGAGACGTGCTTCTCATGATTTTAAAAGCCAGGTACAGCATATAAATACATCCCAATACGTTTAAGGCTGGAGTGATGACCGGAATGTACTCGTGGAGAACAAGATTGAAGTAACCGGACATCATCATGATTAGAAGACAGCCGGCCGCAACACCGCTGATAAAAGGGAACGTGCTTCTGAATCCCTGCTTGCCTGCATGCGTCATGGAGATAATATTGTTGGGTCCAGGTGTGAAAGAAGCAATCACTGCATAAGCCACTAAAGAAAGAATGTTCATGTGTCCTCCATATATGTGCATGATGTGTGTTATAATGAACAAAATGATCGCTATAACGTATGGTTGTTATGATTGTACAACATGTACTGTATAACGCACAATAGGGGTGTAAAGGAGCGAGGTGTATTTTGGATGGAAAATATTAATTTGATTCTGGCCCGGAACCTGAAGCAGTTAAGGGAACAAAAAAAACTTAGTTTGGACAAGGTTGCGGACATGTCGGGGATTAGTAAAACGATGCTGGGCCAGATTGAACGCGGAGAATCCAATCCGTCTATTGCAACCGTATGGAAAATTGCGAACGGTTTAAAAATATCGTTCACCGCATTGATTCATGAACCGAAGTCAGACACGACTATTCATCTGAGGGAGAACACCAAAGTGCTGCTGGAGGATGGGGGACGCATTCGTATTTATCCACATTTTTCTTTTGAAGAGGGGCGTCACTTCGAGATGTACATGATGGAGATGGATGAGCAGTCATCCCTGCATGCTGAACCCCATATTGAAGGGTCTGAGGAATTTATAACGGTTGTTGAAGGTGAACTTGCCATTAAGGTAGGGGGAGCCTCATATACGTTGAGGCAGGGAGATTCAATTCGTTTTAAGGCGGATCAACCGCATGCTTATTATCATTCGGGAGCAGGCAGTAACAAATTCAGCTTGGTGATATATTATTCACACGTGTAGCTTGACTCACATGTGTATATTATTCAAACGCCAGCATTGGTCTGCATAAATAGCAGCCATGCTGGCGGCAGCTGATTTTTTTGAAGTTTTAACCAATAAGTACATGATCTTCAGCATAACCAATTTTGGACTTATGTTTTTTCTGTGCTAACGCGAATGCCAGCGTTAACGGTCCTAATCGGCCAGCAAACATTGTGAAAATAACAATCAATTTGCCTGGCGCGCTCAGTTCGCTTGTTAAGCCCATTGAAAGTCCAGTTGTACTAAACGCTGAGGTGGCTTCAAACAGAACATCAAGAAAATGATTCTCTAATATGCCTTCCGTTATCGATAGTATGATCGATATGCCTAATACAAACGCCAATGAACTCATAACAACTGCGAGAGCCCGCATAACGGTTTCTTCTGCGATTTTCCGCTCAAATGCATGGACTTGCCCACCACCCCGAAAGGTTTGGATCGTTGCCAGAACAAGCACGACGAAGGTGTTGATTTTAATTCCGCCACCTGTTCCGCCAGAGGAAGCGCCGATAAACATCAGGATAATGATAAAGAACTGCGAAGTTGCAAGCATGCTTCCGATCTCTATGGTATTAAATCCGGAGCTGCGTGGTGCGGTGCCTTGAAACAACGCAGCCCAGACGCGTTCACCCCACGACAAGTCCGCAAACGTAGCGGGATTCCAGTTCTCCAGCAAAAAAATAATGATGAACCCGATAATATATAACAAGGAGCTGCCAACCAACACAATTTTGGAGTGTAGGGACAGCTTACGCCATGATCGTTTTCGGAAGATGTCCACAACCACCATGTAACCCAATCCTCCAATAATGAAGAGGAGGATAACCGTTAGATTGACGACCGGATCACCTACAAACGGTGAAAGACTATCTGACCACAAGGAGAACCCTGCATTGTTGAATGCAGATACTGAATGAAACAGGGCATAATAAAGACCCTGCCCGAATCCCAGTTCACTATGCCAGCGCAGTGTTAATATTATGGTGGCAAGAGCTTCAAAAGCAAAGGCAATCAGAACGATATACAATGAGAGTTTGACCAAACCTTGAGCAGATGAAGCGTTCGCTGCTTGTTGTATAAGGAGCCGCTGCTTTAAGCCAATTCGTTTACCGAGTATGATGGCGACCATAACACCCAAAGTCATAAAGCCCAACCCGCCCACTTGTATTAAAATCATAATAATGACCTGCCCAAACGTAGAAAATACACTTCCTGTATCAAGCACAACCAATCCATTAACACATATCGCCGAAGTTGCAGTGAATAAGGCATCTAGCATTCCAATGGAGTGTCCGCTCTTCGAGGAGATCGGTAAAGCAAGCAGTACAGCACCCACCCAGATTAAAGCGAAAAAAATCATCATAATAAGCTGAGGAGGACTTGTCTTATTTTTCAGAATATTTACAACCCATTCAAGTTTGGATAAAAGTGTAGATTGTGCGTTTCTTTTATGTATTCCGTTCATAATCACTCTCCAGATTTCGAATGTTTTCGTTACTGCCAATCAACAAAAGTGTGTCTCCTGAGTGCACTCGATCCTCAGCCAGCGGTGAGATATTGATCGCGTTTCCCGTTTTGATTGCAATGATTGTACAACCGAAGTTTGCTCTAATGTTGAGTTCGAGCAGCGTTTGCTGGTGCATACTCAACGGGGCTTTAAACTCTACTAAATTGTAATCAGGTGATAATTCAATGGAATCGATCATATTGTCAGAACTGAGCTGATTCCCCAATCTGGTTGCCATATCCCGTTCCGGGTACACAACCTGATCTGCCCCGATCTTGGCGAGTACACTGCCGTGGTTTTCGTTTTTAGCTTTTGCTGTAACTTTGGGAACGTTAAGTTCCTTAAGTAAGAGTGTTGCTAATATACTGGCTTGAAGGTCTTCACCAATGGCTACTATGGCATGTGAAAAATTGCTGGCTCCAAGTTCTTGGAGGACTGATTTATCAGTACAATCCGCCTGTACCACATGGGTAGCAATCGATGATATTTCTTGCACAAGAGTCTCATTCTTGTCTACCGCAAGCACCTCGTGTCCGTTTTCGATTAGTGTGCGTGTTAAACTTGAACCGAAACGTCCGAGTCCAAGAACCATAAACTGTTTTTTCATGATTTCCCTCATTTGTTATCAGGATTAATAGAATTATTTACATAAATGACCAGGTAAATATTACGTTTCATTGTATAATAAGTTTCAGATGAAGAACAGCAGAACTGGGAAGTAAATAGGTTTGATCATAAAAATCTATCTAAAAAATAATTAAAATGGAAAGCCCTCCATAACAAGGACTGTTTCAAAGCAAAATAAAACGATATTGTAAAAACGGTGCTCTTCAAGAGAAGGCACCATTTTTACAAGTTCTCCTCAATTCACTTGTTTGTGGAATGCTGCTTATTCGGAAGCTTGTCACCGGGCGTACCTTTACCGTTGTTCTTGTTATGACGTGTCTTTTCGGCATTTTCGTTAACTTTTTTCACAAAATCCTTTGTGCTTTCCACTTGGGCCATGCTCCTTTCCAAACGGGGAATAGGTTATTGTAAATCAAGCTTAATATACCCGCCAGCATGCGTTTTTATTAGAATCACAGGCTCGCTGGACAGGCACAGCACATATATTTAAACTGGATACAAGTTGAACTATTTTTGCACCTAAAGTTCAATACAATAAGAGAGAAGGGTGTTTTGGACGAAACATGCTGCAAAAATTCGGTTTTACCCAATATGAAAGTCAGGTTTACGAGGCTGTACTTGCGCAGGATGAGCCGCTGGATGCGACGACGATTGTAGGTGCCTCCAATGTACCCAAGGCCAAAATTTATGAAGTGCTCAATCGATTAATTGATAAAGGAATCGTGCTAACCACGATGGAGGGCAAGAAAAAACTGTATATGGCCGTTGATCTCCAGACCGTGATTCACAAAATCAAGCTTGATTTCGAGAACGATCTTGAGGCTTTGAAACAATACAAAATGAAACGCACCTTTACCGATGAGCACATCTGGACCCTAAAGGATGAGTCTTCAATCGCTTCTAATATTGAACAGCTGATTGAGGAGGCGGATTCGTCGATTCTTTTTCTCGCCTGGAACGAAAGGATGGAAAGATACCGTGAGCTGCTGGAGCAGAAGGAGAAGCAGGGTGTGTATGTTGAAGTGCTGGCAGTTGGGGGTCTGGAAAGTTCGCTGACTCGCAAATATTCACTTATTCCACTGCTGGATGCTCCCGAACCTTCGCAGCTGCTGATTGTAGACCATGCCTATTTGCTGTTCGCTGGCGTGGAGAATGAATCGTGGAAAGCGATCAAGACGATGTCCAAACCGGTTGTGAAAGCGATGACAGACTATTTTTATCATGATGTAGCTTTGACACAGATTACCAAAAAATATGGAGAGCAGCTGCTGCAGGATGAAGAAGTCGCACGACTGCTCACTCGGTTGATTTATTAAAAACTATTCTTTCAGAGAATAGTTTTTTTGTTTTTATATAATTTGAAAATAGGACGGAAATAAGAGTTAAACTATGCATTGAACTTTTATCACTTATGGGTTACTATCGTAGTTGTAACTTGTAAGGGGGATTTGAAATCATGAATAAAAAAGTATATGTTTTGGCGATTGCGGCCTTTGTTGTGGGAACCGTTGAACTGATTCTGGGCGGCATTCTGGACCTTATAGCAGCCGATCTTCATTTGTCTTTGGCGAAAGCCGGGTATCTCATCTCCATCTTTTCGCTGGTATATGCGGTGTCTGCGCCGATACTGTTAAATGTAACGGCCCGATTCGAGCGTAAAAAAGTATATATGGTTACGCTGTTTGTATTTTTTATCAGTAATCTGATCTCTGCTTTTAGTGTGAACTTTTACATGTTAATGGCAGGACGCATGCTGGGAGCTGCAGCAGGTTCACTTATTTTTGTGCTGTCTCTGACACTGGCATCCCGCATCGTATCTTCGGAGTACAAAGGGCGTGCTGTGGGTATCATTACGATGGGAGGAAGTGCTTCACTTATTCTCGGAGTGCCCATCGGTATCTTTATAGGTAATGCGCTGGGATGGCGTGAGGTGTTTATGCTGATCGCGATCCTGACGGTACTGGTAATGGTGGCTATCGGTTTGGCGATGGATCGTGTACAGCCTTCTCCAGCCGTGAGTCTGAAAAACCAGTTGAAGGCACTTTGGAATCCGAAGATGCTGGCGATTCATACAACAACACTGCTTGTCCTTGCAGGGCATTTAACCTTGTATGCCTATTTTACGCCTTTTCTGCAGGAGACGATTGGCGCTAGTGCGGCAGCAGTCACTTTGATATATATGATGTTCGGGCTTGCGGCAGTTGCCGGCGGGGGCATTGGCGGAATGTTATCTGATCGTCTTCATCCTGCCAAAGCCATTATGATCGTGCTGGTTCCGTTCATGATCAGTATGGCTGTTATTCCTTTCAGCACGGGACTGCCTTTAATCGCGTTTCTCCTGCTGCTCAGTTTATGGGGAGCACTTAGCTGGACCGTTACACCGGTGCAGAACAGTCTGATTATCAGGACCTCACCTGAGACATCCGAGATTCTGATTAGTACCAACTCAGGTGTGACCCACGCGGGTATCGCACTGGGAACTTATATCGGCGGGGTTGTCATTGACCATTCATCGATTATGAATACGGGCTGGGTTGGCTCGATTCTAGTGTTTGGGGGACTTGGTTTCGCGGTTCTTGCCGTTAATCTCAAAGAAAAGCATGTTCATGCGGCAGCATGAGATTCTGAATAAACCTCTGCAGCTCCCGCTATTGGGGAAATGCAGAGGTTTTTTGATGCATTTTTGCATTTTGATAAGCAGCATCGGTGAGCATTCCCGCTTGGAGTATTGATTTTTCGAAGTCAGTCTATATAATTAAAATAGTTTTAAAAAGTATAATAATATGTTCTTTACAGCACAAAGGAGAATTGCATAACAATGAAATCAGAGAAACAGAAGATGCTGCTTGGCGAACTCTATATGGCTAATGATGGGGAACTGTCTCAGGACAGGGAACATGCTAGGAAGATGACACGGTTGTATAATCAAACAACGGAGACTGAACATGAAACACGCGTCACACTGCTTAAGGAATTATTTGGAACGACAGGAGAACATCTGAGCATGGAACCGAATATCCATGTCGATTATGGGTATAACATCCACGTAGGCAATCATTTTTATGCTAATTTCAACTGTACAATCCTCGACGTATGCGAAGTTCGAATCGGTGAAAACTGCTTGTTAGGACCTGATGTACATATCTATACAGCATCGCATCCACTCAAACCACATGAACGCAATACCGGGGCGGAATACGGCAAAGCTGTAACGATCGGTAACAATGTTTGGATCGGCGGCAGGGCAGTCATCAATCCGGGCGTTACGATTGGGGATAATGTTGTGATTGCATCCGGGGCGGTGGTGACGAAGGATGTGCCGGATAACATGATCGTAGGCGGGAATCCCGCAAAAATAATCAGGAAGATAGAAGATTAAAGTCGTGTATGGACTGAAAAAAGACCTTCCTCGGCAGAAGCGTCAAAAAAGCTGCACTGTCGCAGCTTTTTTGACGCTTCTGCCGTAAGGAAGATCTCAATTTCATGCGTTGAAACTTAGCGTTTCAGGCTTCTGCCGTTGGTACTAATAATCTCCTTGTACCAGTGGAACGATTTTTTGCGGTAACGCTCTAACGTTCCTGAACCATCGTCATGACGGTCTACATAGATGAATCCGTACCGTTTTTTCAGCTGCGCAGAGGAGGCACTTACGACATCGATACAGCCCCAAGACGTGTATCCCATAATGTCTACTCCATCTTCCAACGCTTCACCAACCTGAACCAGATGGTCATTCAAATACTGGATGCGATAGTCATCTTCAACGGTTTTCTCGCCGTCAGGACCTGTAATTAACTCGTCTACTGCCCCAAGTCCATTCTCAACGATAAAGAGCGGTTTTTGGTAGCGGTCGTAGAACATATTCAGCACATAACGCAGTCCTTGCGGGTCAATCTGCCAGCCCCACTCACTTGCGGCCAAATACGGGTTAGGCACACCCCCGATCAGATTTCCTTCACCAGCGACTTGTTTGGCTGGATCAGCCGTCTGACATGTGCTCATGTAATAACTGAAGGAGATGAAATCTACGGTATTAAGCAGCATTTCCTGATCGCCGTCTTCCATATGAATCTCAATTCCGTTCTCGCGGAAGTAACGTTTCATATATCCAGGGTAACGACCGCGTACATGCATATCACCGAAGAAGTAGTTGCTGTGTTCATACTCCATCACTTTGATGACATCATCCGGGTTTGGAGTTAACGGGTACGTCGGCATGCTTAAAATCATACATCCGATCTGAGCATCAGGGATGATCTCATGACACAATTTCACGGCTGATGCACTTGCCACCAGTTCATGATGGATGGCTTGGTACAGATCCTGTTTGCTCAGTTTCTCTTTAGGAGTGAAGATACCTCCGCTCATGAACGGGAATTCAAGAATCGAGTTGATCTCGTTGAATGTGAGCCAGTATTTAACTTTGTTTTTGTACCGATTAAAGACGGTTGTCGCATAGCGTTCATAGAAGCCGATCATTTTCCGGTTCACCCAGCCGTCGTATTCTTTGGCAAGATGCAGCGGTGTTTCATAATGGGATAACGTGACCAGCGGCTCAATACCGTATTTGCGGCATTCATCAAATAGATCATCGTAAAATTGCAGGCCTTCTTCATTCGGCTCAAGTTCGTCCCCTTTGGGGAAGATGCGTGACCATGCAATAGATGTACGGAATACTTTGAAGCCCATCTCCGCAAACAGCTTCACATCTTCCTTGTAGCGATGATACAGATCGATACCGATCAGTTTCATGTTGTCAGCGGTAGGTTCTTCTGTAATAGGCCCCAGCACACCTTTGGGTGCGATGTCTTGGGTGGACAACCCTTTGCCGCCTTGATTGTATGCACCTTCAGCCTGGTTCGCCGCAATAGCGCCGCCCCACAGAAAGTTTTCAGGGAATGAGTACATATAGTTCAAAGATTGGTTCATATATATCGCTCCATTCAGTCAATTCATTGTGAACGTCAGCGTTCACTTTATTGTCTCCCCAAAAGCTTAAACGTTGTAACGGGTTACACGTCAAGTTTTACTTTTGCAGAGAAGATAAGGCATAATAAATGTGGCGTTTGTTCGCAGGAAAGGAGCATCGGGATGTCCAAATTTGATGAAATTATGAAACGTTCCGGTTATTCACGGGCCACTGTATCCCGGGTGATCAACCGTTCGCCGCATGTTAGTGATGAAGCAAGACGGATTATTACCGAAATCATGAACGAGCTGGACTATATTCCGAATCGCAACGCAGTTTCGTTGTCCACGGGGCAGACCAAACAGATCGGCATCGTCACCGCGATGATTGATGAGCTTAGTTTGACCTTTATCAACCAATTTATGGATACCGCGATGGACTACGGATTTCAGACCATTGTCTATATGTCACGCGGTGATAAACAAATTGAGCTGCACGCGTTTGAGGATTTGCGGAGTAAACGAGTGGATGGTCTGCTGATCGTTACGTGCGTTAATGATCCAGGCGAATTAAAAGCATATATGCAGTACGGACCTATGGTGTCCTGGCAGCGCATGGGGAACGATGAAATTCCTTCAGTTGCGATGGATCAGGCCCAGGGATACAGGCTGGCACTGGAACATCTGGTATCGAAAGGTTACACACGCATTGCTAACGTTTTTGGCCGCAGCAGCAGCCTCAATACACAAAGCCGCCGTGAAGCTTATGAGACATTTATGATTTCGAAAGGACTTCCTGTGTGGCGTGAAGCATATCAATATTCCGTATTCACTTCATCGGACGGGGAAGCAGCCCTGTGCCGAATGGTCGAAGAGGGCGAGCTGCCGCAGGCGGTGCTTTGTTCCAACGACTATGCCGCAATAGGCATTTTGAGTGAGGCGCGCAGACGGAACATACAGGTTCCAGATCAGCTTGCCATTGTGGGATTTGATGACATTGAGTTGTCGCGTGTGCTCGACTTAACAACCATCCATAATCCAATTGCGGAGCAGGCGAAACAGGCTTTTTATCATTTGTGGAGAGTACTCGGACACGAGGAACATAAGGCCGCATCATTAGCATACCGTTTGATGGAACGAGCAACGACTTGAGCGGAGCGAGAGCTGCTGAATGGAGTTCGTGTTCGCAAGGAGTGAATCAAATCTATTCTATTCAATAATTATTCAAATTTAAAGTAAATCCGGATCGGATTGATGTTTTATAATACTGAAAAGGAGCTTACGTACGTTGTGTGAGAATCGAAAACAGCGTTGTAAAGCGTCATGCTATAAGTTACATATTTCACAAATGATTTTGGGGAAAGGTGAGAGTATACGGAATGAACACGGTCACAGGTCGCTTCAGAATTGCAGGTATTTGGGAGGGGATATCACTTCTGCTGCTCGTATTTATTGCAATGCCGCTCAAATATTTTGCGGATATCTCTTTAGCTGTAGCTATACTAGGCATGATTCATGGCATTTTATTTCCTCTATATCTCATTGCAATGGTGCATCTGGGATTGGTCAAAAAGTGGAAGATATCGCTTTGGGTTATGGGTCTGCTGGCAGGGCTGCTTCCTTTTGGAACATTTGTGTTTGAGTCTTATCTTAGAAAAAGAGATTGGCAGTAACATAGCGCTCATAATGCATGGCGCATATTGCAAGGTAACGCGAACGAACAACCTCCTGAACAGAAATCAGGAGGTTGTTTTTGTATAGGCGTTTGCATATTTTGAATTGCATCAGTTATGTATAACCAGATGTCCAGCATGGAACGATGAATCGTTATTTTGGTTTAACGGTTCCTGTTTGTGGATCAGATAACACGCTGTACCCATTGTCTGATGGTGCTGCCAAGGCGAAAGCAGCGAATGAGTAGACAACAAACAGGGCGGCAGGGAGCAGGATTGTCTTCTTCGTCATATACGAACCTCCTTTTTCGGAAATGAGCCGCACATCCATTTTTTTTCAAAAATTAAACTTGTGGGAATATTTTTTTGGATTTGAACTATATTTTGAAATTTAGGTGGTTACCGTCGTTTGCTTACGATATTCGGTCGGATTCAGCCCGGTATGTTTCTTGAACTGTCTTGAAAAATAATACGAATCGCTGAATCCGAGATTGTCAGCAATTTGGGTCATTGTGAGTGAGGTGCAGCTGAGCATTTCTTTGGCCTTATCAATTTTTCTGCTGGTAATGTAATGAATGGGCGGCATCCCCATCTGCTGTTTGAAAAAACGAATAAAATAATTGGGATGCATATGCAGCATCTGAGCCAGATCCTGGACGGACATGTTCTCTTCGATATGTACATCGATATAAGTCAGCAGGGTAGACAGTTTTTCGACAACGGGTACATTCAAGTATGTAATTTGGTTCAATTCCAGATTCATAATGTAACAAGACAGCAGCTCTGTCAGTTTACTCTTTGCCATCATATGGGCATAAACTTCACCGGAGTTGGCATAGGCAAGCACACTTTTGAAGATTTCCTCGATGAGTTCTGGCTGCGCCGCGTTAATAAAATGGGGAAACCGGAGGATCTGAAATAAATTAACGCCCCCGACTTTGGCGGAAAAGTGACACCAGTACTTCAGAAAAGGCGTGTCACTGATGGAGGAATAGGACTCGCTGCACCCCCTCCGGCATCAAAAAGAGCTGTCCCGGCTTCGGGTAGTATTCCTGGTCACCGATTTTTAGCCAGCCTTCTCCCTCGCAGATCCAGTACAATTTGCTGTAATCCGGGGTGTAGTCCAGATCCCGCCAATCCGAACCGCAGCGGTTGAAGTTGACCATGTACAGATCCACCTGCAGGTTGGACAAATAGTTGGTAAGCAGCGTTTGATGATCCATAGCATATCCTCCTGAAGGTTATTATCGTCCATCTAATAGTTAATGTTCTGCATGTGCACAGCTGCAGTACTGCACTACAATCAGATGCAGATGCAGCCAATAAGGGGAGGATGGAACAGCATATGAACAAGAGTGAATATTTACAGCAGATCGATGCCAATATTGCCGCCGGGAAATTCAAAGATAACTGGGCTTCCCTTCGTGAATTCAATGTTCCCGAATGGTATCAAAAGGCGAAATTCGGCATTTTCATCCATTGGGGCGTTTATTCCGTTCCGGCTTATGATAGTGAGTGGTACTCACGTAATATGTACATTCAAGGCTCCAAGGCGTATGAACATCACCTGAAAGTATATGGAAATCAGAATGAATTTGGTTACAAGGACTTCATCCCCATGTTTACGGCAGAGAACTTTGATGCAGATGAATGGGCGGATCTATTCAAACAGGCAGGTGCGAGATACGTTATGCCTGTTGCTGAGCATCATGATGGTTTCCAGATGTACAAGAGCTCTATCTCCCACTATAACACATATGAAATGGGACCCAAACGTGATCTGCTCGGAGAGATGAAAGCCGCATATGAGAAGCGGGGATTAACCTTCTGCGTATCGTCTCATCGTGCCGAGCATTGGTTCTTCATGTCTCACGGGAAAGAGTTCGAGTCGGATATTCAAGAGCCGATGCAGTGCGGGGATTTCTACTGGCCTGCCATGCCGGAGCCGGACCATCAAGACCTGTACGGTTCGCCGCCGACTGCCGAATACCTGGAAGACTGGCTCATCCGATGCTGTGAGCTGGTGGATGAGTATCAGCCAAGCGTCTTCTATTTCGACTGGTGGATTCATAACGCTGCATTCAAACCGTATCTCAAAAAGTTCGCAGCCTACTATTACAACAAAGGGGAGGAATGGGGCTTCCCGGTTGCCATCAATTACAAGCATGATGCATTTATGTTCGGTGCAGCGGTTCCCGATGTAGAGCGTGGACAATTCGCGGAGCTGAAGCCTTATTTTTGGCAGACAGATACAGCCGTTGCGAAAAATTCCTGGTGTTATACGGAAAATAACGATTATAAAACAGCGGAAGAGATTATCCGGGATCTTGTGGATATCGTCAGTAAGAATGGCAGCCTGCTGCTGAATATCGGGCCGAGAGCCGACGGAACGGTTCCAGACGAGGATCGGGATATTCTGCTGCGCATCGGCGAGTGGCTGCAGGTCAACGGAGAGGCAATCTACGATACCTCGTTCTGGCGCATATTTGGTGAAGGACCTACGGAGGTAAAAGAAGGGCAGTTCACAGATGGAGAAGCGAAGGTTTTTACAAGTGAGGACATCCGGTTTACGGTAAAAGACAGCAGTTTGTACGCCGCGGTCATGGTTTTCCCTGACAATGGGAGCGTTCATATCAAGGCGTTGAGAGAAGGATCTCCACATTTTCACGGTATCATTAAGAACGTCCGGATTCTGGGATATGAGGACCAGCCGCACTGGGAGAGAAGCGAAGAGGCTTTGACGATTACTGCAGCGGGGATGAAAAGCAGCACACCTGTTGTATTTAAACTCGAACTGGATTGAGTGTTAGCTTGATGAGGACCAGCGATTTTTCGCTGGTTCTTTTTGTTCTACATTTTATTAAATAAGGATGACATCTGATGGAAGGGGGTATAAGGACCTTATATTTTGGCTTGTGTTACGCGCGAAATGCGCGAATGCGAAAATTTCACACCTGGAGGTTAGAGACGATAGGCATATAAAAGCATGATATAGACTTATTTTCTATTTTTTTGAAATAAAACTCTTGTGCGTATCCTGCTTTGAATCTATACTATACCAATAAAATCCAATTAAACCCTATATTTAACTTTTATATGTAATTTAACATCTACTCTGCGATTCAACCCGTAAGGACGATCCGGATTTACTGACCACTTTATGGCAAGCGTTCTGCTAACGCTCCTGAATATCCTCCACATGAATGCTTACAGACATTCCAGCTGCTCTTTTATTGACCCCCACTCCAATCCATGACGACATCAGCCAAGTAATTTCGATTTTATATCATTTTGCGCACCCATTTTGACCATTGGACAATTCCTGATGGTGCTGTATCTGTATTCTCTAACCAAACCTGTAAAGGAGGTGAGGCCGATGTGAAATGAAAAGGGAGCGAAACACCTCCTTCTAATTTCATCAGGGCAGCAATAGCGAATGGTTTTATTCACTGAGAAGGGCATGTGTACCAAACCAAACTATAAAGCAGGGTAAAAGGAGTGGAAAAGTTTGATTAAATTAAAGCAGTTACGCAAGCCCGTCTCCATGGGACTATCGCTTCTCCTTGCATTTTCAATCGTTCATCCGGTTTCTGCGCAGAACTCATCCTCATCAAAAATCGATATGAAGTCCAGCTTGGCTGAGGTTTCAACGTCCAAAGTGAGTACCAAACTGACCAAAGCGTTTGAAGGCAGCGAATATGTCACCTATCTGGTCAAAATGAAGGAACAGGTAGACACCGCAGCGGTCTCCAAACAAGCGATGCAGAAGGCATCGATTGCTAAGGAAACGCCTTCGGCATCGAAACTGTCTGTACGGAACTCTGTGGTGAGTTCACTACGAGAAACAGCATCAAGAACGCAGTATTCGATTGAAAATTATCTTGAAAAGGAAATTGACTTGGGTAAGGTCAAAGAATATAAAAGTTATTTTATCGTGAACTCCCTTGCAGTAACCAGTACCAAAGAAGTGATGGAGCAGATTGCGCTGCTGCCAGAGGTAGAGAAAATTCTGCCGAATGAAACGCGATATCTGGATAAGGCGGAAGTAAGCAAGCAGGCAGCGGGTGTCTCGCCAGCGAAGGAAGCCGTCCAGTCATCTGCCAAAGAGCCAGCAGTCAAAGAGCAACCAGCAGTGAACGATTCAGCGTCACAAGGAGCTGCAGACCAAAGAAGCAGATTCCAAGGTGAAGAAACAGACTGAAAATGTGGAATGGAATATAGACTATATCAATGCACCCGCAGTCTGGGAGCGAGGCATTGATGGCACAGGCATCGTGGTTGCCAATCTGGACAGCGGCGTGGACTACACGCATCCTGCACTTCGCAGTAAATGGCGTGGTCTGGACGCTTCAGGCAGTGTTGTTGATCCTGAGCTGAGTTGGTACGATCCGCACAGCGGAGCAGCTCTTCCTGCGGATGCAGACGGACACGGCACCCACACGATGGGAACGATGGTGGGTTCCGAAGCGGACGGAACGAATCGTATTGGTGTCGCACCAGGTGCGAAATGGATCGGAGTGCGTATCTTTAATCCGGAAACAACGGATGCGATTATTCTCGATGGAGGACAATGGCTCCTTGCTCCCGTGGATGCCGAGGGAAATCTGCATCCTGAGCTCGCACCGGACGTTGTAAACAATTCATGGGGCGGAGGAGCAGGGCTCGACGAATGGTTTAGACCGATGGTTCAGGCTTGGCGTGATGCTCAGATTTTCCCTGAATTCTCTGCAGGGAATGTACGCTTGGGGAATCCGGGCGGTCCCGGTTCCGTTGCGAACCCGGCCAACTATCCTGAGAGCTTTGCTACAGGAGCAACCGATATTAACGGTAATTTGGGTTCATTCTCATTGTTGGGACCTTCTCCGTATAATGAGATCAAACCGGAAGTATCCGCCCCTGGTGTGAACATTCGATCAGCCGTGCCTGGAGGTACATATGAAGGTGGATGGAACGGCACATCCATGGCAGGTCCGCATACGACGGCGCTCGCTGCACTGCTGCTTCAAGCGAACCACTCTCTTAACGTGGATCAGCTGGAACAGATCATCATGGATACGGCGACACCGCGAACCGATAGCAGTTATCCGGTTTCCCCGAACAACGGTTACGGTCACGGGATCATTAACGCGCTGGATGCGGTGGGGTCTGTTCTCGAAGGCATTGGCACAGTCTCCGGAAGAGTTGTCACGGCCGGAGATGATCTGGAAGAGCCGGTGCTGGAGCACACGCCAGTAAATACAGCTTTTACGGGTCTGGATATTCCTTTGACGGCACATGTGACGGATAATGTGGCGGTGGTTTCCGTTGAAGCTTTTGCCAGAACCAAAGGCACAAAGCAGTACGTCTATCTGCCAATGAATCGGATTGAAGGAGATACTAAAGCAGGGACTTATACTGCGACGATTCCGGCTTTCTTGATTGAGCCAGAAGGCGTGGAGTATTACATTCGTGTGAATGATTACGGCAATAACGGATTTGATAGCAAGGTCTACAGCGTTGCCGTTTCAAACGGTGTCAAACCTGGATATTTGCAGGATTTTGAAGCAGATCAGCTCGGATTTACGACTGGCGGCACCGGAAGCACCTGGGTTTGGGGGGCACCTGTAAGCGGACCGAAGGCTGCTTACTCCGGTGAAAAAGTAATTGCGACCAATCTGCAGGGCACGTATCTGCCTAACAGCAATGCCTACTTGCTTGCTCCGCCAATCGATCTGACTGAAAGTCCCGAAGGGGCGCTGTTAACATTCAAACACTGGTACGATCTTGAGAATAATCTCGATTTTGGCAAGGTATACATTGCTTCTGAAGATAGCGACTATGTATTTGAGGAACTGCTCAGCTACACAGGCGCAAGCGGTGAATGGAAGACACAGTACGTGGACCTGCGTGATTATGCCGGGCAGCAGGTGTTCATCCAGTTTAATCTGAACAGTGATGCCACTGTGCAAAAAGCGGGCTGGTACATTGATGATTTTGCAGTGCTGGAACTGGACGATATCGCTCCGGAAGCTCCTTCCGCGCTGACGGCAGCGGCAGATATTCTGGGTAACGTAACGCTGAACTGGACGGGGTCCGATGATGAAGACCTGGAGTCATATGCCGTATATCGTTCTGAAACTGCAGATTCATATGATGAGCCCATCGGTACAGTAAGAAGCACATCGTTTACGGACACAACTACTGAAACGAACACGACGTATTATTACACGGTCGCAGCTCTTGATTACAGCGGTAATGAAAGTGAGAAATCCAATGAAGTTTCCATTAAGGTTGAGGTGCCGGAAGACATCTATATCGATCAATTTGATGGAAATGATGATAACGGCTGGACACATGCCGGGACCAAGGACGAGTGGGAGCGGGGCATTCCGAAAACCGGTCCGATGAGTGCAGTGTCACCGCCTAATGTGTGGGCAACCGATCTTGACAACACATATGAAAATGGTTCCAATTATTCTTTGATATCTCCAGTAATTGATTTGACGGATGTATCCGAAGCAACCCTTACGTTTAATCATTGGTACGAGATTGAGGGCGGATACGACTTCGGCTATGTTGAAGCAACCAAAGACGGAGGAACCACCTGGACGGAGCTTGGCAAGTTCTCGCACAACACAAACGGGAAACAGTGGACCCCGGTCTTCTATGGGCTGAACGCGCTGACGGGGAATGAAGTTCAGTTCCGCTTCCGGTTAACCTCGGATAACAGTGTGGTGAGAACAGGCTGGTTCATTGATGATTTCCGTGTGCTTGGCGTAACGGCCGAGACCGAGACGGAGGATAACGCTGTAGTGCTGACGGGTGACAAACCTAAACCGTCTTATGATAATCCTTGGTACAAAATTACACGTACTGACAAGGCAGAGTTTAACAAAATCAAACCACAAGAGCCTGCAGCTGAAAAGCCGGGAACAAGTTCGGTGCAGCCGCAGAGTCTGCCAGCAAGTGCAACCGTTACGGTGCTTGAAACCGGGCGTTCTGTGAAAACAGATTCGTCCACAGGCAAGTACAGTTTCACGCATATTGCAGGAGAGTACACGTTAAAAGCGGAGGCTTATGGCTATTATCCGCAGACGAAATCGGTAACGATCTCGGATGGAAGCGGGGCAAAAGCAAACTTCAATCTCGAAACAATCCCTTATGGGCAGATTAAAGGGGTTGTGAAAGATGAACGCACAGGCCAGCCTCTGGCCGATGCTTCGGTGCTCGTTGTCGAAGATGCCAAAGTTGCAGAGGTTCGGACAGGAAGCGATGGAAGCTTTACGCTGCAGGTGCTTGAAGGCACCTACACATTGTCCGTTCGTGCAGCGGACTATTACAGCACAAAAGTTACGGTGACTGTGCCTGGTAATGGTACGGTGGAGAGCAGCATCGCTTTGAAACCCTTCATCGGTTTCCCGGGTGAAATTGCTTATGATGACGGCTCAGCCGAGAACGCAAGATCATTTAATGCTGCGGACAACGCATGGGCCGTTCGAATGACTCCGGAGCTGGAAACAGCGCAAGTAACAGGTGCCTCTTTCCGATTCTGGAATACGGAATGGCCTGTTCCTGGAGGAACGGCATTCAAATACGCAGTTTATGATGCATCAGGCGCTGGGGGCGCACCAGGCAAAATGCTCGCTGGGCCGTTCGAGGGTACCGCCCTGCGGAACGATCAGTGGACTTCAGTCGAGTTCCCTGAACCGGTTATCGTCACAGGTGATTTCTACATCGTGTATATCCAGACCGCGGCGGGAACGAGTGCTCCTGGTCTGGCGACGGATGAGAACGGTACTTATGCAGCGCGAAGTTGGCAGCGTGTAAGTGGGGCGTGGAGCGCATCACCTGCTGAAGAAGGGAATTACATGATTCGAGCAGTCGTTAAATATCCGGTGAATGCTCCGGTGCTTACAACGCCGGCAAATACGTATACCAATCAGTCAACCTATGCGATATCCGGTACTTCTCCTGCTTCCGGAGCACAGATCAAGTTTTACAATGGCAAGGACGCTGCCGGGACAACAACCGTAAACAATGGAACATTCTCGCACGACGTGAAGCTGCGCGCAGGTGTTAATGTGATTACGGCAGAAGCGATTATTGATGGCAAAACGACAGATCGTTCGCTTCCGGTGATCATTATTCTTGATCAGACCAAACCGCAGTTGAACATTGTCAGCCCGGCGGAAGGAAGCCGGATTAACACGGAAGTGGTACATGTAACGGGTAATGTGGTCGAACAGTTCCTTGATAAGGTCACTGTGAACGGCGTGACCGTTCAAGTGGACCGGGACAGAAAGTTCAGTCATCGTGTGCTGGTTAACGAGGGTGAGAACATCATTACAATAACAGCAGGTGATCTTGCCGGAAACCAAACAACAGTTACACGTAAAGTTTACGTGGAAACGGGAGCACCGGAATTGACCGATATTACTCCTGCGGAAGATGTACACATTACATCAGGCGAGAGTGTCACGGTTTCAGTTAAGAGCAAACCTGGATTGCAAGCCTCTTTCCGCATTCAGCTGCCTCTGAATCTGAACAGCGGCAGTGAAGGTGAGATCCCTCTGGTGGAAACGGAGCCGGGTCTTTATACAGGCACGTACACCACGCCTGCTTCACTTGTGCTTGAAGGCGGAGTTATTGTAATCCGAGCACAGGATGCTGCAGGGAACAAAGCCGAGGCTCAAGCTGCCGGACGATTGTTTGTAAGTGCCGGACAAGAAAACGAACAGGAACAAGTTGAAGGACAGCCTGCATCAGACAAGGATGGAGAGGCAGACACGGGCGCAAAACCGGATGAAACAGCAGGGGATGCCAGCCCTTCTGAAGGTTTGGAATCTTAATCGGTCCAGCAATGGATCAAGGCTGCAGTATGTATCAGCAAATTGGTTTGCCGGCACGCCTGAAAAGGCCTGCCGGTTTTCTTATTGTGTCGTCATTTTATACATCAATTGTCGTGAGTTTCGATTATAAATAGATAGATCATGTGATACCTTATAGATAAATGTCAGAATATTATATACTATGGAGGGAAGACATCCGTGACTATTCGAATTGGCAAAATCAGCTTGTGGCATGTTCACGCATGGGATTACATCACTGAGGCACAGGAACATGACGATACGGAGATTGCTGCCGTATGGGATGAAAATACGGAGCGCGGGCAGGAAGCTGCGGACCGTTTGAACGTTCCTTTCTATGCTTCGCTTGAAGAAATGCTTGCTCAAGACGACATCGATGCTGTCATTGTAGATGCACCTACACGTCTTCATCAGGAGGTCATTACGGCTGCGGCCAGAGCAGGCAAGCATATTTTTACCGAAAAAGTCATCGCTGCCACCCAAGCAGCATCCAATGCGATTCTGAAAGAAGTTCAGGCGAGCGGGATCAAAATGACCGTTTCTCTTCCACGTCTCTATGCTGGATACACGGCCGCAATTCAAGATGTGCTTCAGCAAGGATTACTCGGGCAAATTACATACGTCAGAGCGCGATTATCCCATGATGGAGCGATTGCAGACTGGCTGCCGCAGCATTTCTATAGTCTCCATGACTGTCAGGGCGGGGCGTTAATTGATCTGGGATGCCACCCGATGTATTTGACCCGATTGTTCCTGAACGAGGAAATTACCGATGTGAGCGCCAGCTTCGGTTATGTCACGGGCAGGGAAGTTGAGGATAACGCAGTGGCAGCTCTCTCCACCGCATCAGGAGCGATCGGGGTGGTGGAGGCTGGATTTGTGAACAGTCACTCGCCTTTTACAATCGAAGTGCATGGAACAGAGGGAACGCTGCTGTACGGCACGCCAGAATCCACATTGTTGATCCGCACGAAAGCAGCGGAGGGACAGTATACCGATTGGACAGAGCTTGCGCCTGCTGAAAATGTAGTAAGCGCATTCAATCAATGGGTATCACATATCCAAAATAATACGGAAGACCAGGCCAACTTGGACATGGCTGCGGAATTGACCCGTCTGATGGAAGCAGCGAACCGATCAGCCAAGGAAGGACGGCGGATTGCGCTGACCGAACTGCAAAAGGCGTAAGGAGGAAGACATCTTGAGTCTGTATCCGTATGAGAAAATGCTCGATAGGCAGGATCTTCTGGAGCGGCTTGATATCACTGTGGTATGGGGACACTACGAAATTCGGGTGCTGCGTTTTCATCTGACGACGTTCCCCGCAGGGAGGATTGTGGATTTCCATAACCATGCGGAGTATGAGTTCCATCTGATTCCCAGAGGCAGAGGCAGGGTGATTATCGATGATCAGTCTCATGCACTCTCTGAAGGCATGCTCTATCTGACAGGACCTGGTGTTGTTCATTATCAGGAGGCAGCTGCCGATCAAGCCATGGATGAACTATGTCTTCATGTCGACATTGTTCATAGACCACGAGAACATGTCGATCCATGGGAGGCGGCGGAATCGGAGGAGACGATGGAAAAACTGCGCACTCTACCACACATCCCGGTTCAGGATTACCACCGGGCCATGCTTTGTTTTCTCGAAGCGTATGAGGCTTGTGACCACAAAATGGTCGGATATTATACTTCAATTAAACAGCTGGTCGTCAGCATTCTGCTTAAAACGGTTCGAGCTTATGATACCGGCGGTATCCGTGCAGAAGTACCGGTACGGGATATGACGCTGTACAGGTATGATTATGCCGTCCAGTATATGGAGGCCAACCACGCTTCTGCTGTAACGCTGGAGCATGTGGCCGAGAAACTGCATATCAGCAGCCGTCAGCTGCAGCGTATTTTCTATCAGGTGAAGCCGGATATGCCGTTCAGCCGTGTGCTGGAGGACATTCGCCTGCGTGCAGTGTGCCGTAATCTGCAGGAGAGTTCGGTGTCGATCGAACAGATCGCGCTGGCCTCCGGTTTTAACAATGCTAACTATTTACATGCCGTGTTTCGCAAGCGCCTCGGGATGACTCCGTCGGCCTTTCGCAAAATGAAACAACCTATACTAAAGTGAGAGCGAGTGACATATATGAGCAAAGTGTATCGTATTGGCATTATTGGCTGCGGCGGGATCGCAAACGGCAAACATCTGCCAAGTCTGAGTAAACTGGTGAATGTTGAACTGGCTGCTTTCTGTGATATTGAAGAAGAGCGCGCTGCAGAGGCGAAGAAGCAGTATGGATCAGCTGATGCAGAGGTATACACGGATTACCTGGAGCTGCTGAAGGACGAATCACTGGATATCGTGCATGTGCTGACACCGAACATCTCCCATGCGGAGATTTCGATTGCGGCACTTGAGGCAGGAAAACATGTTATGTGTGAGAAACCGATGGCGAAGACGGCGGCTGAAGCCCAGCTTATGCTGGAGACTGCAGAACGTACGGGTAAGAAATTGACCATTGGCTACAATAACCGCTTCCGTCAGGACAGCATGGTTCTGAAGCAGCTGTGCGAAGCAGGAGAGCTTGGTTCGATTTATTTTGCCAAAGCCCATGCCATTCGCAGAAGAGCCGTGCCGACTTGGGGTGTATTTCTGGATGAAGAGAAACAAGGCGGCGGACCGCTGATTGATATCGGAACACATGCACTCGATCTGACATTGTG
Organism: Paenibacillus sp. AN1007; assembly: GCF_040702995.1. Lineage (NCBI taxonomy): Bacteria > Bacillati > Bacillota > Bacilli > Caryophanales > Paenibacillaceae > Paenibacillus > Paenibacillus sp. AN1007. Next base: position 2,885,459 of record NZ_CP159992.1, on the reverse strand, counting down.
GATGATGAATAATTACCAGCCCAAAGTTGTTCTTGGCACCACGCATCACGAACTTTCACAGAGAGAAAATGCTGCAAATGCGTGGGGGCCGTGGGACCCTCAGAAATTCACGGTTGAAGATTCGGCTTTTGGTATGATTGTAATGGAAAACGGGGCAACCATCATGCTTGAATCCAGCTGGGCACTGAACTCGCTTGATGTGGATGAGGCCAAGTGCAGTCTGAGCGGCACCGAGGCAGGCGCGGATATGAAAAACGGGCTTCGAATCAATGGCGAGAAATTCAGCCGTCTGTATACCAATGAAATAGAACTCAGTTCAGGCGGCGTGGACTTCTACGAAGGACAGTCGGAACAAGCCCCGGATGTCGAGATGCGCAAGTGGATCGAAGCGATCGATAACGATGTGGAGCCAGTGGTAACACCAAAGCAGGCGCTGGTAGTATCGCAGATTTTAGAGGCGATCTATGAGTCTGCGCGTACGGGCAAGGCCGTTTACTTCGATAATAACGGGAAAGATTAACGTATTTTTCTATGTGGTTTAGAGTAGACCTTTGTCCTTCTTGAGGACAGAGGTTTTTTGCGTTATTTTTCAGTAACCAGAGGGAGCAGTCTATACCTGATATGAATCATGCACATAGGATGACAGAAAATGAGCTGAAAGGGGGGGGTTATGGCCAGAGTCCATACGTATCCGGGAGTATCCATTATTGTTTGCACCAATCGGCCGCAATTTCTTAATAACATTCTGCAGAATTACCGGCGTCAACGCTACAAAAGTAAAGAACTCATCCTTATTCTGAATTTGGACCGCATGAACATGCGTTTGGTACAGAAAAAGATACAGAAATACAAGCATGTCCACGTATACCGGGTGCCGGAGCGCATATCGCTTGGGCAGTGTCTGAATGCCGGGATCACGCGGGCTCGCTGTTCACTCATTGCGAAGATGGATGATGACGATTATTACTCTCCTTACTATCTGCAAGAACAAGTAGGTGCACTCCGCCGAACCGAAAGTGATATTGTGGGCAAACACTCTTGTCTGGTCTATCTGGAAGCTTCTCGAAGTTTATTAATGAGATCGCCTGGCGAGAACAACAAACCAGTAGAATTTGTGCAGGGAGGTACGCTGTTATTTAGAAAAAAGGTTTTAAAACGAGTCCGCTTCACCGATCGATCTGTCGGAGAGGATGTAACGTTTCTCAGACAGTGCAGGAAGAGAGGATACAAGACGTATGCGACCTCACCTTACAACTATGTATATCTACGCAGACAGAATAAAGCGAGCCATACCTGGAGAGCAGAGGATCAGTTCTATCTCGAAGGAAGCGAGCGTCTCGCTGTGACTGGTCATTTCAGACCTTTTGCAGATAAAAAATGATTGCGGCTAAAGAACGATAGAAGATAAAAAAGCTATTCTGATCAAAAGAGGTTATGGCCAGAGACAGAGCGTCTTTTTCTTTATTTTCCAATGTTCCTTGATATGGGAAGGTGTACGCTGAGTTCATCATTAAAAATAAATGTTGAATTTTATCAAAAAAAAGTATTGCATATAAGTTTAGTCGGAATTATATTAATGGTATAAGGTCTAGACCATAAACAGATCGGAGTGTTCAGATGTCTAATCCATTCTCCTTTCGTTTCGAAAAAGTATCGACTAAAAAGGTTAGCGAATTTATTCGGGAGCAGCTGGAGGAAGCTATTATTTTAAAAGAGCTGATGAGTGAGGAGCAGTTACCCGCTGAACGGGATTTGGCCGAGATGTTTGATGTGAGCCGCATTACGGTTCGCGAGGCGCTCTCCGCGCTGGAAGACAAGGGACTGATCGAGAAAAGAGTAGGCGCAAAAGGCGGAACATTTGTGCTGCCGCTAACGGTCAATTCTCATAAACGTACGCGGGAAGAGATCAAAAAGGGCTGGGCTCAGATGCTCAAGGTGTTTGAATACCGAACGATTATTGAGCCAGAGGCAGCTTTTCTGGCTGCTGAGCGGATCACCGCAGGCGAACTGGAACAGCTGCAGAACTATGTGGAGCAAAGCGTCGAACCCGATTGCACAAGGGAATGGTTCAGGGCACTGGATGTAAAATTTCATCTGACCATTGCTAAAGCATCTGGTAATCCATACTGCGAAACAGCGGTCAGACAGATTCGAACCAAGATTAATCCGGCACTGGATTTAATGCCATACGACGAGCGAATCCGCTCGGTAAACTATGAGGTACATATGGAGATTCTTGAAGCACTGAAGTCACGTGACAGCATCAGATCCCGGGATACGATGAAAAGGCATATCGAGTTTTCGGCTGATGCGATCTATGCCCGGCTTGTGTCTGAATCGAAGGAACAGGAAAGGAATGACACCTAATGAAACAATCCGAATTCATCCGGCTGGCACAGCCGCTGCAGACCAAATTAAGTGCCTGGCGCAGAGATTTACACCGCCATCCCGAGATTGGTTACGAAGAACATCGCACCTCTGCGATTGTTGCTGAGCACCTGGAGCAGCTTGGACTGGAGGTCACACGTCATGTTGGAAAAACCGGAGTAACGGGTCTGCTTCGCGGAGAGACAGATGGCCCGACCTTCGCCCTTCGAGCTGATATGGATGCTCTGCCTATTGAAGATCAAAAGACAGTTGAGTATCGTTCGACAGTAAGCGGCAAGGCTCATCTCTGTGGTCATGATGCACATACCTCGATTCTGATGGGGGCAGCCGAGCTGCTCACGAGTCTTGGAAGGCCCAAATCAGGAAATATCAAATTTATTTTTCAGCCTGCGGAAGAGGGACTTGCCGGTGCAAGATCCATGATTCAGGATGGGGTGCTTGAGAATCCTAAGGTGGATGCGATTGCTGGCCTCCACATGACACCAAGTCAGGATACGGGAACAGTGGGGGTGAGCCAGGGGGTTGCCTTTGCATCAGCTGATCCGCTTGTTATCAAGATTGTTGGTCAGGGAGGTCACGCGGCCCGTCCGCATGAAGGCATCGATGCCATTGCCGTATCAGCCCAAGTCATCACCGCACTGCAGAACGTAGCCAGCCGTATGGTTGACCCGCTCGAACCTGTCGTCGTCACCATTGGCAAAATTACCGGAGGTTACATGGGGACTGCCATTGCGCCAGAAGTGGAGATGATCGGAACGGTTCGTACGTTATCTCCAGCAGTGCGTGAACGCATGCCGGCTATGATTCAACAAGTGGTAGGCGGCATATGCAGTTCGTTTGGAGCCGAATGTGAAGTGATCTATGGCGACGGTTATCCAGTTGTTGTGAATGATCTTGGCATGGTTGATCTGCTGACCGAAGTCTGTGAAGAGGTTAATGCGCAGAAGGGGTGGAGTTACATCAAACCGTCAACAGGCGGTGAAGACTTTGCGTTTTACTGCGAACATGTTCCAGGAGTGTTTTTCCGGTTAGGGTCCGGCAGTGAAGAGGAGCGCACACGTTACCCGCTTCATCATCCGAAGTTTGATCTTGACGAGACGGTTATGCCTTATGGTGTAGGCCTGCTGTCCGCAATAGCACTTGAATTTTTGGCAAGGAATACAACTTCCAAGGGGGAAGAAGCACAATGAAAAAGAGACAATGGACAGGTTTGTGGATTACATTGCTGGCAATCGTTATGGTATTGAGTGCATGCGGCGGAGGCGGCAAGGATACGGCGAACAATACGACAGCTGAGGGAAGCGGGACCGAAGGGTCATCTGCCAGCAGCACATTAACGATTGCTGCGGCAACCGATATCGAAAGCTTTGATCCGCACAACAATAACAATACAGCCAGTGAAGCTGTGCTTGTAAACGTGTTTGATTATTTGGTGAAAAACGATAGTCAGCAGAAAAAAGTACCTGCACTTGCCGAATCCTGGGAACAGGTCAATGATACAACATGGAGATTCAAACTGCGTGAAGGCGTAACATTCCACAATGGTGATCCATTCACATCCGCTGATGTGAAATACACGCTGGAGCGTGTCGCCAAGGATAATACGCTGAAACAAAACAGTTATTTCAAAAACATCGTTGAAGTTAAAGCGGTGGATGAGCATACGGTAGACATCGTTACCGATGGACCGGACCCGCTGCTGCTTAACCGCCTGTCCAAAATGGGCGCCGGCATGCTGCCTGCAAAATATATTGAGGACAAAGGAATGGACACGTTCCTGAAAGAGCCTGTAGGTACAGGAGCGTACAAGTTCAGCAAATGGACCAAAGACGACCGTGTCGTGCTTGTGAAAAATGAAAATTATTTCGGCGGTGAGCCGAAGTGGAATGAAGTGGTGTTCCGAGTGATCCCTGAAGCCTCCACACGTGTATCTGAGCTGCTTGCTGGCGGCGTTGATGTGGCTGCATCGATTCCGTCGACAGACATTGCACGAATCGAAGGGGAAGCGGATAAAAAAATTGTGAAAGCGCCGATTCAGCGTGTTCTTCAACTGATTTTCCGTCAAACCGAAGGCAGTATCACAGCTGATCCCAAGGTACGTGAGGCGATTGATCTCGCCATTGACAAACAAGGTATTGTCGACAGCATTGCTGGCGGAGCAGGCATTGTTACACGTACATCCGTAACACCAGGCAACTTCGGTGCTGAACCCTCACTGTACAAAACATCGCTGTATGATTTGGACAAAGCCAAACAGCTTCTGAAAGAAGCAGGCTACGAGGAAGGAAAAGCCGAGATGACAATCTCCGTTTCTTCCCAGTACAAGGAGCAAGCTGAAGTTACTGCTGCCATGCTGGAACAGGCCGGATTCAAAATCAATCTGGATGTACTTGAGCCAAGTGCCTTCAGTGAGCGCTATAGTTCCAAATCATTCAAGGAAATGTTCATGATTGGCATCGGGAACTCGCTGTTTGACGCTTCCAATAACTACAACCGTTACATGGTGGAAGAAGCCAAAGGCGAATCCGATTACAACAATCCGGAAGTGGAAAAGCTGCTTCAATCTGCTCTTGTGAACATGAACCCGGAATCTCGTGAGAAGGAATATCAGCAAGTACAGCAGATTTTCGCAGAAGAGCGTCCCGCTGTATATTTGTATCAAATGGAAGGCGTGTATGGAACCAATGACAAAGTGAACTTTGCACCGCGCAGTGATGAGATGTTCTATGCTGACGAGATTACACCTGCTGCAAAGTAAGATCAGGCTATAACACCTGTCATTGCATGAGTAAGCCGTGAACGGCAGGGACTGGATGAACAAGTTCCTGCCGTTCTTTTTTGAAAAGGGGAGGTGAGCCGGAAGTGGGCAAATACATAGTCAAATCGTTACTTCAGGTTATTCCGGTGTTGTTTATCGTGTCTTTAATCGTATTTATACTGGTCCGGGTAACCGGTGATCCGGTTGCGTTAATGCTGCCTGAAACCGCAACGGCGGAAGATCGGGCTGTGTTAACCCAGGCATTGGGGCTGGATCAGCCTTTATATACGCAGTATGTGAAGTTTCTTGGCAGTGCAGTCCAAGGGGATTTCGGCCAATCCTTCCGTTATGGGCAGCCTGCGCTCGAACTTGTGCTGGAGCGATTGCCAGCCAGCTTTGAATTGGCTGCCGCCGCCATGTTTTTTGCCGTATTAATGGCTGTGCCTTTGGGGGTAATCTCGGCCGTAAAAAGAAACACGTTCACCGATCTTCTGATTTCGGGCATTTCGGTCATCGGGAAAGCGATGCCCAACTTCTGGATGGGTATTATGCTGATTCTGCTGTTTTCTGTCATGCTGGGAGTTTTGCCGGTTTCGGGTCGCGGCGGCTTGTCTCATCTGATTCTGCCCGCTTTTACGCTGGGAGTTGGATTGGCGGCTCAGATGACAAGGCTGATTCGATCCAGCATGCTGGAAATTTTGAATCAGGACTACATTCGGACTGCACGCAGCAAAGGACTCGGACGAATGACGGTGATTGCAAAACATGCGTTCCGCAACGGCTTAATTCCGGTTGTGACCATTATGAGCCTGCAGTTTACCAGTTTGATCGGGGGCACTCTGATTACGGAAACGGTATTCTCCTGGCCTGGTTTGGGACAGCTGCTTGTTGTGGCAGTAAATACCCATGACATGGCTATTGTACAAGCTGCCGTGTTTGTCATCGCTTTTATCGTCGTGATTGTCAATATTATGACCGATGTGTCGTACAGGCTGCTGGACCCGCGTATCAAATATGACTAGAGGGAGGTGCGATTGATGAGAGACAATAATGAAGTTTCAGTTCCGGGTACAGCACAGAACAATCATAACCAGCCTATATCCAACGGAATTCGCTCCATCTGGCATCAGCTCATCATCAGCAGGACCGGATCATTCGGTGCGGTGCTTGTATTGGTTGTTGTCCTGATTGCCATAGCCGCACCTCTGCTTACCAGTCATGACCCGGCAGCAGTTAGTCCGCTGAACCGTCTCAAACCACCTGTATGGCTTGAAGGCGGAACAGCCGAATACTGGCTGGGAACCGACAACCTGGGCAGAGATATGTGGAGCCGAATCGTGTATGGCGCTCGCGTATCTTTGATTGTGGGTATGGGCGCTGTGATTGTCTCCGGAATCCTCGGAGCGATCTTGGGTTTGATATCCGGATTCTATGGAAAATGGCTGGATGCTCTGATTATGCGTGTGGGTGATGCCTTCATGGCCATCCCGACAATTCTGTTTATGCTTGTTGTAATGGCAATTGTTGGTCCGGGGATGACAACACTGATCTTGGTTATCGGTGTAACGAACTGGGTTCCATTCACACGAGTCGTGAGAAGTGAAGTGCTCAGCATTAAAGAGCGTGATTTCGTATTTGCAGCCCGATCCATTGGGGCTAAGAACGGACGTTTGATTATAAAGCATATTTTGCCTAATATTCTCTCCTCGTTTATTGTCATCTGCGGCATGAATGTGGGTACAACGATCATCATGGAAGCTTCGCTCAGCTTCCTCGGGCTGGGGATTAAACCGCCGGATGTATCGTGGGGCGGCATGTTAAGTGATGGTCGGCAGTACGTGGCAACAAGCTGGTGGGTTGCAGCATTCCCGGGTCTTGCGATTACGTTTACCGTGCTGGGTGTCATTTTCCTCGGTGATTGGTTGCGTGATGTCCTTGATCCGCGTACAGAGTCAACTCATAAATAAAACAGAAGGGAGATATGGCTATGAATAAAAGCCCGATTACACCGGAGGATCTGTATCACTACCGCTGGATCAGTCAGCCTGTCATTAGCGCAAGCGGGCAGGTTGCATACGTCGAACAAACCATTGATCAGGCAAAGAACGAATACAGCACACAGATTCGGGGGATTTCACTGGATGGAACAGAAGATGTAGCATTGACTCACGGAATGCATGATTCATCGCCTGCATGGTCACCTGATGGCAGCAGGCTGACTTTTCTCCGCTCGACTCAGGGGGGGAAAGGATTGTGGTCTCTTGATCCGGAGGGATCAGAACCGGTTATGCTTATATCTCCTGAACGTAAAATATCGAGTTACAGCTGGTCACCAGATGGGAAATATATCGCTTTTACCAGTAAAGTTCATTCGGGTCAAGTTCAACCCGGAGATGACGAAAACCCGAAAGACGAAAACGCTGAACCGGCTGTCCAGCTGTCATCTGTATTGCGCGGAAGCGTGTATGAGCGAACCACGCCAAAGGCCGAAGGCGCAGGGTGGTGGGATGGTCAATACAGTCACTTGTTTGTGTACGAGATGATTAGCGGACACATCACACAGTTGACATCGGGATTGTGGAACATCACTACACCGGTCTGGTCACCGGACAGCCAGAAGCTTGCATTTATTTCAAAACAAGTACAAGAAGAGGAAGCTGACCCGGACCTGCTTCACCATACGGACGTCTTCATGATTACTGTAGAAGCGGGGGAGGAAGCAGTGCCTTATAAAATAACAGATTCCAGTCTGCAGATTACCCAGTTCTCCTTCACACCGGATGGTAAACAGCTTATTTTGATCGCCAGTGATCGCAAATATGGGAGTGGAAGTCATCATCAACTGTTTACCATTCCGGTGCAGCGAGGTGTACCCAGGCTGGTCGCACCCGATTTAGACATGCAGATCGGTAATGCTGCACTGGGAGATATGAAGTCGGCAGCTGCTTCCCCTTCGCCGATCATCAGCCGCTCGTTTCCAAAGCAGGGGGTTTATGTACTGGGCACCTGTCAAGGCAGCGTGGATGTATACCGGATTCAGCCAGATGGCGGCTGCGAAACGATCACGCCTCCGGGAGAGAAGGATGTATATCAATATACAATTGCTGCTGATGAGAAAACGCTGGTGGCTGCAGTCTTAACGGATACACACCCCGGAGAGCTGTACACTGTAGAGATGGGGAGCGGTACCATGACCAGGCTCACCCGCCGCAATGATGAGTTTATGGCTAAACGGATCGTAAATCCTCCCGTGCGGATCGAATTCCCATCATCAGACGGCTGGTTAATCCAAGGGTGGCTGGCAGTGCCTGACTTGGCAGAAATGGAATCGACTGCAGCTGTGAATTCAGATGAAGCAGCATCCGTAAACCCAAGAGGAGAAATCGGACTCAAGAAGAAACTTCCTTTGATTTTGCAGATTCATGGCGGCCCTCACGCGATGTATACGGGAGCGTTCAGTCATGAAATGCAGACCCTTCTCGCCGAAGGATATGCTGTCTTATGGGTTAATCCTCGCGGCAGTATGGGCTATGGACAGGAGTTCGCCAGAGCCTGTAGGGGTGATTTCGCCGGTGGTGATTATCGGGATTTGATGGAAGCTGTGGATCATGCCTTGTCATCTTACGAAATATTGGATGAATTCCGTTTGGGCGCTGCAGGTGGGAGTTACGGAGGTGTTATGACCAACTGGATCGCTGCTCATTCCAACCGTTTTAAAGCCGCTGTGACACAGCGATGCATCTCTAATTGGCTGTCCATGTATGGCACAAGCGATATTGGAATTTCCTATGTAGAAGGCGTAATTGGAGGCAATCCTGCGGAGCATGCTGCTTATCTGTGGTCCCGTTCCCCGCTCGCTCATGCGCATAACATCGAAACGCCACTGCTGATTATGCATGGGGAAGAGGATTACCGCACGCCTATTGCTCAGGCAGAGGAGCTGTATACAACCTTGAAGCGTTACGGCAAAACCACCAAGCTGATTCGTTATCCGGGTTCAAATCATTCTTTGTTAAAAAGCGGCAAACCTTCGCTTCGCGTTGACTGTTTTGAACAGGTGATCGCTTGGTTTAATGATTATCTGTAGATTACACTGCGTTCAACAAGCCATAATGAAGTGGCGCTTATATTGATACATTTTTTCCATAAATGAAAGCCGGAAACCGCAAAAATTTGCGGTTTTTTTGTTTTATACTGAAAAGTTGAATTTTATTTCAAGATGATATATATTTTAATTAAATGATATAATTATCTATCAAAAATTACGGAGGCGATTCATATGCTGATTCAAAAAACGACAGGTCTTATCGAAATATCGGATGATGTCATCTCCAAAATGGTCGGTAAAATAACAACAGCCACCCGTGGAATTGCCTCAATGTCAGCGGGATTGGCAGAACGTATCGGCAAAATATGGAGCGGCCGCAGCCTGCAGCAGGGAGTTACTATCCATAGAGAAGATCATCATTTGGAGATTAACGTTAAAATCATCGTGCATTACGGCAGTAAAGTACATGAAGTTTGCAGAGAATTGCAGCATAAAGTCATTGAGCAGGTAGAGCATCTTACCGGGTTATCCATTCATGCGGTGAATGTCACCGTGGAAGGCATCGCTCCTGTCCCGCTGCCAGCGCAGTAGTAAAAAATTCACAATCCGCAATAATACGTATATTTGAGGAGTGACCGTTATGAGCAAAGTATCGATTGTAAAAGCAAGGCCGCATACCGTCGTTGGCGGGAAATTAACAGAAATGGCGCTGGATTATATGAAGTTTTCCCTGGCGGGCTCAAGAGAGCCCGCAGTTGTAGATCAAACATTTCAAAAGCTTTGGAAAGCCCGCAACAATCGTTTTAGTCACGAGTATGCTTATGAAGCCGTGCGGGGTGGCAAAACACTCGGTATGATAATGTGTTATCCAACCCCTTTGATGAACAAACTTGCACTGCCTACTTTTACACAGCTGTTCAATCTAAACAGTTGGAAACTGATTGGATACAACCTGCGCAACTGGAAAGAGTTCTATACCATGGTAACGCTGAAGGAAGCCGAGGATGATGAATATCATATCGGTACGATTGCGACACTTCCAGAGAGCAGAGGACTTGGAGTCGGCACGGAGTTGATCTATCATGCGGAAAAGCAGGCAGTTCTGAACGGTTTTGCGAAATCTTCATTAACCGTCAAGCAGGAAAATGCGGGTGCGATCAAATTGTACGAGCGGCTGGGGTACAAAACGGTTGGAGAGATTAACAAACCCGCCGTATCCATGTTCAGGATGTCAAAGACACTTATATAAATGACGTTGATATTCATATGGTATAGTAGAATAAGTCGTTTTGAATAACAAAGTTGACGTTAACACTATACCAAATGAGGTGTAATATATGTATCAGTATAAAGACCAGGAATACGAGGGCGTTCATTTTGAAGGACGTGATCTGCGATATGGCGAGCTGATCAGCTGCGTGTTCAAACACTGTACGTTCATGAATGCTTCTATGGAAGAGATTGAAACCAGCCACTGCCGTTTTATCGAATGTGATTTCAAGGGCGCGTTGATGAATGGATCGATGCATACGGAGTCTGCATTTGAGAATTGTTTATTTGGTGGGGCGAACCTGTTTGCGTCCAAATTCACAGCATGCAAAATGACGGGGTCGGATTTTTCCGGTGCCCAAATGGACGGTATAACCCTTTTTAAAGGGGACTGGTCTTATACGAATCTGAGATATACACGGCTCGGAAAACAGGATCTGCGGGGGATTCGTTTCTTGGAAGCAGACCTTGCTGAGAGCGATCTGAGCAAAGCGGACCTGCGTGATTGTGATCTGACGAGAGTGTCTATGAGCAAAGTGAAACTGCAGGGAGCTGATCTGCGAGGTGCCATTCTGGATGGAATAGATCTGAAATCACTGGATTTCAAGGGAGTACGTATCGATCGTGAACAGTCCGTTCTGATTGCCCGCTCGCTCGGAGCAAAAGTGGACTAGCCGTGTTTGCTTCTAACCAATTTGTACATAGGCTTCCGAATTATGCTTCAGCATGAACAGGGCTAATCTAAAAAGGAGGTGAGAAAGTGTTGAATGAACTGGAGATTGTGGATGTAATTGTGAACCTGTCATTAAACGCAAATTATGGCATGGTTCACAAAACATAATAAAACAGAATCCGGACATGTTAGTGCGCGATAAACATTGTAATGAAATTTTTTGCGTTGTCCTGATTATGTTCAAATATGAAAGTGATTCAGACCATGTCAGGTTGTACACTGCCCGACAACTTTTATATTTCACATAAAAAGGATGATCAATATGTCTATAATCAACGTTACCAATCTGACCTTTGCTTATGAAGGCAGTTACGATAATATATTCGAGAATGTAAGTTTTCAGCTCGACTCGGATTGGAAATTAGGGTTTACCGGGAGGAATGGTCGCGGAAAAACGACATTTCTAAATCTATTGTTGGGCAAATATGAATACAGTGGTCATATTTCGGCCAATGTCAGCTTTGATTATTTTCCCTTTCATGTGCAGGATAAGGGAGCTGTGACGGTTGATATCGTTGCCCAGATTGTTCCTGATTTTCTCCAATGGCAATTGATAAAAGAATGTAACCTGCTTCAACTGTCTGAAGAGGTCCTTTACCGACCATTCGATTCACTATCGAATGGAGAACAAACCAAAGTGATGCTGGCTGCGTTGTTCCTGAAGGATAATCAATTTTTGCTCATCGATGAGCCCACCAACCATCTGGATCTGCATGCGAGAAAGCTGGTTAGTGAGTATCTCCGCAGCAAGAGCGGATTCATACTGGTTTCTCACGATCGCTCTTTTCTGGATCATTGTGTAGACCACATTCTGTCTATTAACAAAACAAACATTGAGATTCAGAAAGGTAATTTTTCAGCTTGGTGGGAAAACAAAAGAAGACAGGATCAGTATCAACTCGCAAGCAATGAAAAGCTGATTAAGGATATCAAACGACTATCAGACTCGGCTAAGCGGACCGGGAGATGGTCTGATTTGGTCGAGACAAGCAAAAATGGAACCCGAAATTCCGGGTCCAAAGTGGATAAAGGTTACATTGGGCACAAGGCTGCAAAGATGATGAAGCGTTCCAAAAATATCGAGCAGAGGCAGCAGTCTGCCATTCAGGAGAAATCCAAACTCCTGAAAAACATCGAAATCGCCGATCGTTTACAAATTCATCCACTGTCTTATCACAAAAATGAGCTGGTCGAATGTGACCATGTATCGATCTATTATGATTCCAATCTGGTGTGCAAGGATATAAATTTCAAGTTGGAAAAGGGCGATCGTATTGCACTTTATGGTGCAAACGGATCAGGCAAATCAAGTCTGCTTAAATTAATCTGTGATGAAGATATTTCCCATACGGGTGCTGTTCTCAAGGATCAACAGCTGAAAATATCATATGTATCACAGGATACATCGAATCTCAGCGGTAATCTGTCTGACTATGCTGTCAGCGAGGGGATAGACGAGACTTTGTTCAAATCAATTTTGAGAAAGTTGGATCTATCCGGACTGCAGCTGGAGAAAGATATCTTGACCTTCAGCGCAGGACAAAAGAAGAAAGTACTCATAGCCAAAAGTCTCAGCGAGCAGGCTCATCTGTACATCTGGGATGAACCGCTGAATTATATCGACGTTATTTCACGGATGCAGATCGAAGAATTGCTTCTGGACTTTGCACCAACCCTGCTTTTTGTGGAGCATGACAGTGAGTTCTGCACAAATATAGCCACCAAAGTGATCGAACTGTAACACAGCACGAGATAAGTAAGAAACCCAGTCTTTCGGGTTTGGAAGACTGGGTTCTCAGCAATCTGAAGCCGCCTTTGGGCGGCTTTTTACTATGAAATAGACAAGGACTTAACATTATGCAGCTCTCACATTGGTTTTGTGAAGAAATATGATATAGTTAGATGATACAAAGAAGATCATATGATATATATTCTGATCAAATAGAGAAAGTGATACTAAAACAAATACCTAAGTAGAGGTGCAGTTCGCTATGAAAAAAGAGAAGTTAACATTCAAGCAAAATCGAATGTATACCATATTGGATGAAGCAACCAAGCTTCTTATCGTGAAGCCGAATGCATCGATGAATGATATTGCTGAGGCAGCGAACATCGGAATTGCCACATTACATAGATATGTCGAAAGCCGTGAACAGCTGATGATCCATCTGGCGATGCGTGCAATTGATGTTGTGAACGAGACGCTGCAGCAGGTTAAGCTGGATGAGGATCGTGTAGAACAATATATCCCCGAGCTGATTGAAGCGCTAATACCGCTGGGGGACAAGATTTATTTTCTGGGACATGATGCCGCTGTTAACTACAGCGCGGACATTGAAGAGGCTTATCTGAAGCTCAGAGAGCCGGTGCTGCACGCCATCGGGGTGCTTCAAGAGAAAGGGTTTTTCCGTTCGGATATGGATAAAATGTGGATGGTTGAAGTGCTGTATTCTATTCTCTTCCTGACATGGCAGCAGGTGATCACCGGTAATATCGCCAGAAATGCAGCACCTGCTCTTGTGGTGGATACGTTCTATCACGGTTTTGCTGCAAAATAGAAGCTGCACGTGAAACAGATTTGCACAGGTAAAGCCGCAGAAGAATCTGCGGCTTTACTTTATAGTGCAATCTTTGCTTTCAACTGCTCTGATGCTGGCATCAAAGGCAGACGCAGCTGATCGGAAGCAATAATGCCCTGCTTGGCAAGCAGATGTTTCAGCATAGCGGGAGCAGGCTCTTCAAAGAGATTTTTAATGAATGGAAGCAGCTGCGTATAGAGACGGTAAGCCTCTTCTTTTTCACCGGCTGCAAAACGGTTGTATACTTCCAGGAAACGCTCTGGATTAATACTGGCCGATGCCATCATGCCGCCGGCTGCGCCTTTCGTTAACATATCGTAGAAGAATGTATCATCTCCGCACAAAATGGGCTTGGAGCCGCAGCGTACCAGTTCAGTCATGAGGTCGAGGTTATTTGTGCTATCCTTAAGGCCAATAACGCCATCGATGTTCATAATTTTCTTCATCATATCGATAGAAACTCTAACACCTGTACGGGCCGGGATTTCGTATACCATCACAGGGATGCCTACGCCGGCTGCCATGCGGAAGTGCTCATAAATGCCTTCTTCGGTTGGTCTATTATAATATGGCGTAACAACAAGAACAGCGTCAGCTCCGAGTGCTGCGGCTTTCTTCGTTCTCGCCACCGTCGAAGCCGTGTTATTGGTTCCCGTTCCAACCATAATGGGTACGGACGAGTTGATGCTGCTCAGTGTTTCCTTCGCGGCCTTCACAAGCTGTTCCACTTCATCCCAAGTCACGGTAGGTGATTCTCCTGTCGTACCATTGATCACCAAGCCATGAATACCGCTGCTTGCCATAACTTTGATGTAGTTTTGGAACGAAGGAAGATCGAGTTCGCGTTCTTTGGTAAAAGGTGTGATCACAGGTATATAAATACCTTGAATCTGTTGTTCGGTTAACATCGTATGACCCCCAAATGTATGTTGGAATTCCATTTCATTCACTTTACCATGGGAAAAGGTATCATAGTTAGCTATAATAGATGATGGGTGTTATCAATAATTTTGATGATGAGAGGGAACATAAGATGGATTTGAATTATTTTCAAACCTTTCGGGAGGTTGCACTGCGGCAGAGCTTCACCAAAGCAGCTGAAGAACTTGGGTATGCACAGTCGAGTGTCACAACCCAGATTCAAAAGCTGGAGAAAATCTATCAGGTCAAACTGTTTGAACGATATAATAACAATAAAATTCGGCTGACATCAGCTGGCGAAGAGTTATTTAAACTGTCAGGACAGCTGCTGGAGATATTCGAGCATTCTCAGGAGAAATTGACCAAGCAGGGCGGGGGTTCGCTTACCATCGCAACAATGGACTCGCTTGCTTCCTATTATCTGCCTGAGCCCATTCAAACGACACGGAAACAATATCCTGAGCTTGGCATTCGGCTTCAGACAGATCGAGAAGATCTGATTCTGCAAAAGGTAAGAGAAGGAGAGGCGGATGTCGGTCTCATTCTGGCGAATGCCTCGCCCGAATCGGGTTTGCAATGGATTACAATCCGCGAGGAGCCGCTGGTGCTCATCGTGAACTCGGACCATCCACTCACGGCCAGATCCAAGGTTGCATTGAGTGATTTGGCAGATGAAGAATGGATTATGCCGGAGGATTCCTGCAACTACAGGCAGCTTCTGGAGAGAGTGCTGAGAACGAACGGAATTCCATACAAAGTGGGTCTGGAGCTTGGAAGTCCTGAGGCGATTAAACGGAGTATTATGGCTGGACCAGGCATTTCACTTTTGCCGCAGATGATTGCTCTGGATGAGATTGAGAGACAGAAGCTCACAGTGCTGCCGCTGGTTCATACCGAATTTACCATGGAGATTCAACTGGTGATTCATACGCGAAAATGGATATCTCATGCACTGCAGCAGTTTATCACGAATCTGGGTGCCAGAGAATCCGATTGGCTGCCTGCGCGGGCGGAAATGTAAACGGTGAAAGTATGAAAGAGAGAGATAGAGAAGAAAGGGATGCTGGCATGAAAAAAGTTATTGTCATCGGGGCGGGCATATTGGGCGCATCAACCGCTTATCATTTAGCGAAATCAGGAGCGAAGGTGCTGCTTATCGATCGAAAAGATGCCGGACAGGCCACTGATGCGGCAGCCGGCATCATCTGTCCTTGGTTATCCCAGCGGCGGAATCAGGACTGGTATCAGCTTGCCAAGGCGGGTGCGCGTTATTACCCTGCGCTTATTGCCGAGCTGGAACGTGATGGAGAAACGGAGACAGGATATGCGCAAACAGGTGCACTAAGCATCCATACGGATGTGGACAAAATCAATAAGATGGTGGAACGAGCCAAGCTGCGCAGAGTGGATGCTCCAGAGATTGGAACGATTACATGCCTGGATGAAAAAGAAACCCGTGAACAGTTCCCTTTACTAGGGGAAGGTTATGCATCTGTACACATCAGCGGAGCAGCCCGGGTTGATGGCAGAGCACTGCGTGATGCACTGATTCGCTCTGCACAGCGGCATGGTGCTCGCTTTATTCAGGGGGAGGCCCGGATAATCTATAACCACGAACAAGTGACTGGAATAGAAGTGCAGACCGAGCGGTATTCCGCGGATACGGTCGTCGTTTGTGCCGGAGCATGGGCGAATGAATTGATGAAGCCGCTGGGGATTCATTTTAAAGTCCATTATCAAAAGGCTCAGATTGTGCATTTGCGCACATCAAGTGAAGAAGATACAGACAGCTGGCCTGTGATTATGCCTCCTTCCGACCAGTATTTGCTGGCGTTTGCAGAACAGAAAATCGTTATTGGGGCTACACATGAAAATGATGCGGCAGGTTACGACACACGAATTACTGCAGGGGGTATGCAGGAAGTGCTGAACAAAGGACTTGAACTTGCACCTGACCTCTCCAATAGTACACTTGAAGAGGTTCGTGTTGGCTTTCGTCCGTTTACGCCTGGTTTTCTGCCCGTTATGGGGCATGTCCCTGGATGGTCAGGTCTGATTACAGCGAATGGACTCGGTGCCTCCGGTTTGACCATGGGTCCTTATATTGGCAGTCAGCTGGCCAAATTAGCGATCGATGGGGTATCGGAAATAAATGTGGAAGCCTATGATGTAAGTAAAGCGATGCAGATGGAGACATAGGCGGGATAAGAACTGAGCAAAGAGGTGATTTTGTGACATATTCACAGCGTCTATCAGGCGGAGCAAGCCTGTCTGATGTGCTGCATCTGGAGTATGAGATCGAAAAAGTAAAGCAAGAGCGAGTTGAAGCGGCCAACAGGCTGAAGCGATACGAACAAGGATGCATTCGAAATGAGAGGGAACAGCAAGAGGTAGAGGCAGCAGAGATTGGCGAAGCCCAGGTTTTACAAGCAAAGCTTGCAGACGCACGAACTCAAGTGAATTCGCTGACGACACGGCTTGAAGAGCTGGAGGCTGCCTTGGATGAACTTGTAGATTAGAATATTATCCTAGAAGGAGAACCATATGCCTACTATATTAGTCGCAGACGATGATGCGAATATTCGCGAACTGGTCTGCCTGTTTCTCAGAAATGACGGTTTCACCACAGTTGAGGCCGTGAACGGCAAGCAAGCACTCGCTGTCTATCAGGAAACTCCTGTTGACCTGGTTGTGCTGGATATTATGATGCCTGTTATGGATGGCTGGGCCTTGTGCAGGGAATTAAGGCGGCTGAACGCCGAGCTGCCTCTTCTGATGCTGACTGCAAGAGGTGAAACTTGGGAGAAAGTAAAAGGATTTGAACTGGGAACGGATGATTATTTGACGAAACCGTTTGACCCTCTGGAACTGACTGTTCGTGTGAAAGCTCTGCTGAAACGATACAAGATTGGCTCCACCCATATGATTCAGTTTGGCAATGTCACGCTGGACCGGCAGAGCTACAAGGTCATGCTTGGCGAAGAGTCGCTGACACTGCCGCTCAAGGAATTCGAATTGCTGTACAAGCTGGCCGGAACGCCGGGACAGGTCTATACGCGGGAGCAGTTAATCGATCAGATCTGGGGGCTGGATTATACGGGGGATGATCGAACGGTGGATGTACATATCAAACGTCTGCGTGAACGTTTTGCGGCGACTCCCGATTTTCAGATTGAAACCGTTCGGGGGTTGGGGTACCGGCTAGAGGTCAAGCATGATTAAATCTCTGTATATCCGGGTCGTTGTGACTTTTCTGGTATCTGTCATTGCAGGGACTGTGATCGCATTTTTTTTGTCCACCTGGATATTTAAAGATCAGCTTAACGATAATGCCCATATCAACATCCGTAATTTTGGTCAGGATGTTGTAGAGATATATAAAACGCTGCCGTTATCCGAAGCGGATGAATTCGTCAACAAGATGAAGCAGCTCGATTTGTATTACATTCGAATGGTCGAGCCTTCAGGACAGATCCACACGTTCGGAAAAGATAAAGGCCACGAGCCAATTTCAGTAACGCAGGAGCAGGTTCAGAAGGTGTTGGAAGGAACCGTATTGGAATTGACACCGAATGGTCTCGGTACGGTGCTGCTGGGATTGCCGGTTCAGACTGCGAGCGGGACTCGAGCCATGTTTCTTGAAACCCTGTCTCCGCCCGCGGCGGCGGCTGTAATACAGTGGGGCACGATTTTTGCCTCCTCATCCTTGGCTGCCGGAAGTCTGATCATTCTGATTGCTTCCATGTTTCTGGTAAGACCGATCAAAAAATTGACTCAGGCAACAAAACGTATCGCAGCAGGTGATTTCAATGTCAAGCTGAATATCAAGCAAACCAGTGAACTGGGCACACTCGCCCGGAGCTTTGAAGAGATGATGAATGATTTGCAGCAGCTCGAGCACATGAGAAGAGAGTTTGTAGCCAATGTCTCGCACGAAGTCCAATCACCGCTCACATCTATCTCAGGATATGCCCAAGCCTTGAAAAATGTAGAACTGCCGGATCAGGAACGAGGACGGTATCTTGACATTATTATTTCAGAGGCGAAACGGTTGTCTAAAATGAGCGACAGCCTGCTCAAGCTTAGCTTGCTGGAATCACAGTCACATCAACTGCAGCTTGTCACACGTGATCTGGATGAGCAGATTAGGCGGGTTATCGTTGCGTTACAACCTCAATGGTCTGCCCGGGATATTCGGTTTGAGCTGGAATTGCAGAAGGTGCAGGTCCTCGCAGACCATGATCAATTGAACCAGGTGTGGACCAATATAATCAGCAATGGTATCAAGTTTTCAGAGGATAAAGGGTCGATTCTCGTCAGGATGGAACGGGATAGTAGAAATGTAACCGTACGGATATCGGATCACGGCATTGGCATTCCTTTGGAGGATCAGAAACGTATATTTGAGCGCTTCTTTAAGGCCGATCGTTCCCACAGCCGTAAATATGACGGCAGCGGAATGGGTCTTGCGATCACCAAACAGATTGTGTCGCTGCATCAAGGGGATATCCAGGTGGAAAGTAAAATAGATCAAGGAACGACGTTTATCATTACGCTTCCCATCATTTCTTCCATCAGTTCATCCTCGGCAGGATCGTCAGTTCCTCTTGGTAAGACTATGGATTAATGATTATGACGTTCCCTATAGCTGTGTTCGTGTACAAGTTCGCTTGTATGTGAATGCAGCTTTTTGCGTTGTTCATATGGTGTTCATGTAGATGTCACGGGCAGTACATGTTGAGTGATTATAATTTTTTTAGCAGCCAGATCAATATACAGATCTAACACTCGATCAAGTGGGCTCTATATAAGAAAAGAGAGGGTTCAAGATGAGATTATTTGAAGTACTTTTAGTTTTATCCTGTTTTTCTTTACTTGCAGATGTATTGTTTGTTAAAAGAGCTGCAGTGAAAACAGGCATGGCTCTAAGCATTGGAAGCATTGTAATCTTGGTAATTCACTTGCTAATCGAAGGTTATAGGTGGCAGATGCTTTTGGTATATATCATGACAGGTCTGTTCATCATCATCGTTTCATCCAAGCATTTACAAAAGAATATGGAAACAAAAATAGGGAAGCCGCTGAAATATAGTTTGGCCGCCGTCACCGTTGTGATCATGGTTGTATCACTTTTTTTGTTAGTATATATGCCTGTCTTTCACCTGCCTAAACCTGATGGACCAGAGAAAGTGGGTACTCAAACCTTTCATTTGACAGATCTAGGCAGAGATGAAGTTTTAACTGAGGAACAGAGTGATAAAAGAGAGCTTATGATTCAGATTTGGTATCCAACTGAAAATAAAAATAACAACAAGAGTGAACTTCTTTTCCCTAAAGATAAAGAGATGTTCAAGAAGTATATTCAGACATACTCTAATTCTTTGAACCTGCCTGACTTTGTGTTTGATTATTGGAAGTATAGTAAAACCAACACGTATGAAAATACAGCGATATTACCCTCAACAAGTCCTTATCCCGTAATCCTGTTATCACATGGAATGGGAACCAGCAGGGTTTTACATGCATCACAGGCCGAGAATCTGGCCAGTCATGGTTATATCGTGGTAACCATCGATCATACGTACAGCACCTTTGCTACTATTTTTCCAGATGGACGTGTGACGGATTATAAAACCAAGATGACAACAATTGACGAGCGCAGAGAAATCGGGAAGATATGGACACAAGACGTTGAGTTTGTAATCGATCAGATAGAAAAGTTGAATTCAGGTGCAATCGAGAGTCAATTCAAAGGAAAAATAGATTTAAATCATTTAGGCGTAATGGGACATTCCTTTGGGGGTGCTGCAGACGTTTAATACAGCTTATTTAGACAATAGAATTAAGGCTGGAATTAATATGGATGGGTCACTGTATGAAGTGGAGAATCGAGACGTTATCAACAAGCCGTTTATGTTCATAAGATCAGGAGTTTTCAAGGGATGGTTGGAAGACTTTAAAAGCAATACAGATTCGGATAACGAAGTGATTAAACAACTTACAGATGAGCTGCACATAATGAAAAATGTAATCCATCATCAGGGAAATGTGATTTATGTAGAAGGAACTGAGCATTTCAATTTCACAGATCTTCAATTCTATTCTCCATTGATTAAACTGACGGGAATCACGGGAGATATCGATGGAAAAAGAGGCTCATGGATCGTAGATCAATATGTACTTGATTTTTTCAATAAGCATCTGAAAGGAACGGGTGGAAACCTTGTTCAAGGTCCGAGTGATATGTATCCTGAGGTGAAATTTGTGGAACCAGGGGATCTGTAATCAAGTCTGTCTGACGGATCGTTAACACCGAAATATATTTTACTTGTTCATGTACTGTTCATATAGACGTCATGAACAGTACATCCTGATTGATTATGTTTGCTTAAGATCCAAAGGTATGGGTCTAACAACCAATCAGGAGAAGATGTGAATGGGACCACAAAAGAAGCTGAGAATGAACATGAACAAGGTCATGAATCAATCGCAACGTTGAGTCTGGTGATCACCTTGTTAACACCTTGGACAGCCATCGCCGCACCAGCTGTTCTTAATAGCAGTGAGCGGATGTATGAACCAACCAAGAAAACGGTGATGGAGAAGGCTCGTCTGCTTACCGATACATATGGGATAACAAGTATGCAGTATGCTCTCATTGATCATGGGGAAATAGTAGTTTCGGGTCAGACAGGCAGGAATGATCAGAAGGGAGAGGTCCCGCTGACATCGGATACAATCTATGGCATCGGGACGACCAGCAAAATGGTTGTTACAGCTTCAGTAATGAAACTGGTTGATGAAGGGAGGGTGAATCTGGATCTGCCTGTGACGAACTATATTCCCGAGTTTAAGATGAAAGATCATCGTTACCAGCAAATTACACCACGCATGCTGCTTAATCATTCTGCTGGTCTTCTGGGTACTTCAGGTCACAATGCAACCCTGTATCGGGATAATGATACATTTGCACAGGATACCTTTCTGGAACAATTGGCTGGGCAGCATCTGAAGGCGGAACCAGGTGATTATTCTGTGTACACTAACGATGGGTTTACTTTAGCTGAACTTCTGGTAGAAAGAGTCAGCGGCATGAGTTTTACAGCATTTATCCATAAACACTTTACAGAGCCGTTGAAAATGGAGCATACGAGAACACCACAGGATAGGGTCAGCCCGGCAGACATGGCGGGAAACTATTCACCGCTGTTTGAAGGGCAGCTTCCACAAGAGAATTATAATATTATTGCCTCAGGAGGCATCTATTCTACCGCTGAGGATCTTGTGAAATTTTCGCAAATCTTTACAGGAGAAGTTAAGGGGATTCTTTCAAGCCAATCCGCACAAGCCATGGAGCAAAACGAATACAAACGAGGCTTGTGGCCGGAGGATAGCGATACCTCAATATCTTATGGATTAGGATGGGATAGTGTGAGCCTGTACCCATTCAGTGATTACGGCGTCAAGGCGGTTACAAAAGGTGGAGATACGGTATCATACCATTCTTCCTTGGTTATTCTTCCAGAATATAATCTGGCCGCAGCCGTCACTTCTTCGGGAGACACGAGTGTACTCGATCAGACTATAGCCAGCGAGTTATTACTCAGCGCATTTGAAGCCAAAGATATCATTAAAGAACGCAAGCCGGCAAAATCCTTTGGCACACCCGTGAAGGCGGACATGCCAGGAGCGTTGTTGAAATACACGGGGAATTATGGTGGTAATAAACCTGTAATGAAGGTGGATATGAATGCAGCCGGACAATTGCTGATTTCTTCCGATTCCGGTCGTTCTTCTGATGAGTACATCTCCACATCGGATGGAACATTTGTAAACAAGGAAGGCACGAAAAAATTAAAGTTTGTTGAAGAATCAAACGGACATGTCTACTTATGGTCTCGATCGTATTTGTCTATACCTGAGGTAGGACAGCTCGCTTTCTCCGAATATACGGCACAGAAGCTTGAAAACAACGAGTTGTCCAGCGAGATTCAGGCGGTGTGGGATCAGCGCGAAGGGAATAGGTATTACTTGATCAATGAGAAGTATACTTCCACAGCATACCTGCATGCCTCAACCATCATTCCTTTCCATATAGACAAGGAGGTTCCTGGATATGTGGGAAGCAGCCGGATAGTTGGAGCCAGTCGTGCAGTGAACCAAGTCCAAATCCCTGGTCTGGCAGGTAGAGACACGATGGATATGCATTTCTCCAGGCAGAACGGAATCGAGTATATCGAAGCAGGAGGTCATGTATACGCCAGCGAAGAGACAGTTCAAGCGATGTATGGCGGCAAACAATCGAGGGTCACGGTGCAGCCTGATGGTTATGCTCGGTGGTTTTCGGTACCCGCAGCAGCCAAAGGTAAAGTTATGACGGTAAAGATGCCTGCAAACGCTGCCTTTGCGGTATATGACCAGACAGGGGTTTGTATAAATCATACGGTGGTTAGTGGTAAAAATGAGGTGGTCTTGCCTGAAAACGGACACGTGACATTTGCAGGAGATTCTGGCGCTGCATTTGAAATTTTTTTAACAAACGCTGAACGATAGATCCTCAACCAACGTTATTCAAAAAGAACCTCAGCCAATGTTAACTCGAGGCCATTGAGTCAGATTGAAAAAAATACCTCAAAGCTTTCTCTATATTATTAGAGAAGGCTTTTGGGGTATTTATTTTGAAAATTTATTCTCGCGATGCTGTAGAATGATCAAATTCGATATGCTGCTGCTGCAAATGTTCTTCTTGATAAGAAGGAAATAACAGGTTTACATCTTTTGGAAGGATGTATACAATTGTAAACATTGATGTCCTATACGCTGCAGAGCGAACATACACAACTAAATATGAATGTAGAGAGAGAGTGAATAGGAATGCTTCGTCGTTTTTTTTCGTATTATCGACCTTACAAAAAATTGTTTCTGATCGACTTTGGCTGCGCTGTATTCGCAGGTCTGCTGGAGCTCGCATTCCCGCTCGCCGTAAGTAAATTTATTAATGAACTGCTGCCAGGACAAGATTGGCCGCTGATTCTGCTCGCATGTATCGTGCTGCTGTCCATCTATGCGCTGAATACGGTATTAAACTATGTCGTTACCTACTGGGGACATATGCTGGGAATCAACATCGAAACGAATATGCGGGAGAAAATGTTCGCCCACCTGCAGAAACTTTCCTTCCGGTTCTTTGATAACCGCAAAACAGGGCATCTGATCGGTCATCTCACGAATGACCTTAACGATATTGGCGAGGTGGCTCACCATGGACCCGAGGATGTGTTCATTGCCGTAATGACACTGATCGGATCGTTCTGGCTGATGGCCAATATTAATCTGGAGCTGGCTTTACTGACCTTTATCATCATTCCGATTATGGCCTGGGTTATTATTGTGTTCGGGGGCCGGATGACCAAGACGTACCGGAGGCTTTTCGGCGACGTGGGTAACTTCAATGCTCGTATTGAAGACAACGTAGGCGGCATGCGTGTCGTGCAGTCTTTTGCCAACGAAGAACATGAGAAAAAGCTGTTTGCTGTAGATAACGCCAATTTCCGTCTTACCAAGCTGCTCGCTTACAAAACGATGGCGAAAAGCATCTCGGTCAGTTATATGATGATGCGCCTGGTAACCGTATTTGTGATGATCAGCGGGGCATGGTTCTACATTGACGGCAGAATCAACATGGGCGATTTCATGGCGTTCCTGCTCCTGTCAAATATCTTCTTCCGTCCCATCGAGAAAATTAACGCCGTGATTGAGAGCTACCCGAAGGGCATCGCCGGCTTCAAACGTTATCTGGAGATTATTGACACAGAACCTGAGATTGCGGACCGCAAAGATGCGGTTGAACTGCATGAGGTGAAGGGAGATATCCGCTTCGAAAATGTTTCGTTTGGTTACGAATCAAGTCGGCGCATCCTGAATCAGATCAGTTTGTCGGTTCGTCCGGGGGAAACGGTAGCTTTTGTGGGGCCTTCCGGTGCAGGGAAAACAACCATTTGCAGCCTGCTGCCGCGCTTTTATGAGGTGCAGGAAGGAAGAATCACGGTAGATGGTGTGGACATCCGCGACATTAAGCTGCATTCGCTGCGTAAGCAGATCGGAATCGTACAGCAGGATGTGTTCCTGTTCTCGGGGACGATTAAAGAAAATATCGCATATGGTGACCTGACCGCAACCAAGGACCAGATCTGGGAAGCGGCCCGCCGCGCTTCGTTGGAAGAGCTGATTCTGAGCCTGCCGGACGGCATGGATACGATCATTGGGGAACGAGGAGTGAAGCTGTCTGGTGGGCAAAAGCAGCGGCTGTCCATCGCCCGTATGTTCCTCAAAAACCCACCAATTCTGATTCTGGATGAAGCGACTTCTGCGCTGGATACCGAGACCGAAGCGCTGATTCAACAATCTCTCGCTGAATTGTCTGTTGGCAGAACAACTTTGGTGATTGCTCACCGGCTGACCACAATTAAAAATGCGGATCGCATTATTGTGGTGAACGCCGATGGAATCGCGGAACAAGGTAACCACGAGGAACTGGTTGCTGCCGGAGGTATCTACAGCCGCCTGCATCAAGTGCAGTATAATCACTCGTAGGTCAAGCGGGAAAGATTCATGGTTGAGTGATCAGGACACATCAGGTGATGGAAGAAGGTTGACTTTCAGTCTGATAAAGCTTCTATGAAATGGGTCAGATGAATGTTTCACTTCATTCGTTCCGGTTTTTTTTATTAAAGGTATAGAGCCGCGCAGCTGCGCGGCTTTTTTTGCATTCCAGGTTGTGAGGTAAATAATGTTGACAGTGTCCACAATCCTGATTAATATAATGTTGACAATGTCCACTAAAGGGGAGGTCTTGCGATGAACTCTCAGCATATTCAACCGGAAGTATTGGCTGACATGCGGCGGTTTAACCGTTTTTATACGAATATTCTTGGTGTGCTTGATAAGCATATTCTCGGGACAGGGTATTCTTTTGCCGAAGCACGGGTCATTATCGAGATTGGCATGCGCGGAGAGAGTATCGCGAACAATCTGGTTGATACACTCACGATTGACCGCAGCTATATGAGCCGAATTGTAAACAAATTGACCAAAGAAGGGCTGCTGATCAAATCTGATTCTGCTGAGGACAGCCGGGCTAGTCTGATTCGTCTGACGGACAAAGGACAGGTGCTGTTTGCCGAACTGAATGATCGATCCGATCAGCAGATATTGAAATTAATGCAGAACCTGAGTGAAGAAGAGATTCATGAGGTCTATACCTCCATGATGAACATCCAAGAGAAGCTGAACAAGAAGGCAGGAGAGACAACACGATGATACGATTTGAATGTGATTATAATGAAGGTGCACACGAACGAATTTTGCAGCGTTTGATGGAGACAAATCTGGAGCAGACCAGCGGTTATGGCACGGATGCTCATTGCGAGCGTGCACGAATGCTGATTCGACAGGCTTGTGATCATGAAGAGGCGGATGTACATTTTCTCGTTGGAGGTACGCAGACCAATACAACGGTTATTGCATCCATTCTCCGGCCTCATCAAGGGGTCATTGCAGCGGTATCCGGTCACATTGCTGTTCATGAGACAGGCGCGATTGAAGCAGCGGGGCATAAAGTGCTTACGGTTCCAAGCCTGGACGGCAAAATCACCGCAACACAGGTTAGAGCGGTCTATGATGCACATGCGCAGGAATCATCACCAGAGCACAGTGTTCAACCCGGCATGGTTTACATATCTCAACCCACCGAAAATGGTACGATGTACAGCAAAGCTGAACTTGAAGCGCTGTATGCGGTGAGTCAAGCATGTGATTTGCCATTTTTTATCGATGGAGCACGCCTGGGTTATGCCCTTGCATCTAGAGATTGTGATATGACGATGGCTGATCTCGCACGCCTGTGCGATGTGTTCTACATTGGCGGGACCAAGATTGGTGCGTTAATGGGCGAGGCGGTTGTCATTTTGAAAGATGCGCTGAAGCGTGATTTCCGTTATATTATCAAGCAAAAGGGCGGTCTGCTGGCTAAAGGCAGATTGCTTGGTATTCAGTTTGAGACGTTATTTGAAGATGGTCTGTATCTGGATATTTCGCGTCATGCAGTGGATATGGCTTTAAGAATTCACGATACCCTTGAGCAGCAAGGGGTGGAATTCCTGTACGCTTCTCCAACGAATCAGCAGTTCCCTGTCCTGCCTAACGGCTTGCTGGAACAGCTTCGCGAGCACTATACGTTTACATTCTGGGAAAAGGTGGATGACTCCCGCAGTGCAGTTCGTTTTTGCACCAGTTGGGCGACCCGTCAAGAAAATGTGGATGCCCTGACTCATGATATCGTGAAGCTGCTGCAAAAAAATGATAATCAGGTTCAAATCGCTGAAGCTGCTGAACCGTTTGCGGAGTTACAGACAGCGGCGATGGTTTAAATGCTAAAAGCACTAATCCTATCCAAGATCAGCGCAGGAGAGTATGACAGCTTTCGCGATAATTCTGATTGAAGAGGAGCGCACTGCGTGCTGGAAGATGTATGCGGTTAGAATCTAGGTGTGTTTTGCAGGGGATATCCGGCCTGTAGGGCACGCCTTTTATTTTTGCGTCAAAAGTAAGCAGCAAATGTCCCTTAATAGCGGTTGTCGGAATGGGCTGTTGGATCATGGATTGACATCATGCTCAAAGTAATTTAAGTTATTATAGACACTTTATGTCTCTAATATAAAGGAGAGATGTTATGAGCACGGAAGAACAACCCTTCCCGAAGAAAACTTCACAAACGATCCAATCCGCACAATCTATTTATTCCATACAAGCGATGCTCCCCTCACCATCCATACCGCTCTTATCCCTGCTGCAGCCATCTCCAGGAGAACGTATTCTGGATTTGGGATGTGGGAATGGCGTACTAACGGCTAACATTGCAGCAGCCGGAGCGATGACCACCGGAATTGATATTTCAAAAGAAAGCATCGCGCAAGCTGTAGAAAAATATCCGGAGCTGGATTTTCAGACAGCAGATGCCGCTCATTATCGCCCGCAGCAGCGTTATGATGCTGTTTTTTCTCATGCTTCACTGCATTGGATGGCGGATGCCCCAGCTGTCATGAAAACGATACAATTGGCATTAAGACAAGGAGGACGTTTAGTCACCGAATTTGCCGGTAACGGTAATACATCCATCATTCTTCATGCGCTTCGGGATGAGCTGCTTACTCGGGGATACACATGGGAAGGTCGGAGCCCGTGGTATCATCCCAGTGTGGGTGAATTCTCCAGTTTGCTGGAGCAGCATGGATTCCGAGTGTTATTTATACAGCATACCGACTCGCTTAGGCCGTTGAAACAAGAGGTCCGTCAATGGCTCCGCGGCTTTGCTCCGTATCTTCTCCGAGATATTGAAGCAAATGAGCAGGAGTCGATCATGGAGGTTGTCGAAAATAAAGCAGCGCCGCAGCTTTTCCATGGAGGGCAGTGGAATTTGGACATTTCCAGACTACGAGCAGTTGCGATTAAGGTTTAATCTACAGAGGGTTCATAGGATAGATAACAAATGATAAAAAAGATCGACGCTGCCGCATGACTGCACACGCCTCAATCAGATAAGGACGATAAAGGTCCCGATTTGAATCTGAAATAACTCATAAACAAGTTAGAAACAAGCACGAAGGAGAAGATCATGAAAATAGAGAAGCCCAAGCTGCAGCAGCAGCTGCTTGAAGCTGAACCGGTCTATGCCTTGGAATCAAAAACAGAATACAAGGACAGGTTGATTGAGAATATTACACTGGATCTGCAGGAAGTGAGCAAAGTATCGTTTGAAAACGTCTTATTCCGGCATGTGACTATACTGGAGTCGACACTTGAACATTGTGAATTTACGGACGTTCGGTTTGAACACTGTGACTTTTCCAATGTAAATTTGCAGGATTCGTTTATGCATCGCACCCAGTGGTTAAATTGCAAACTCGTGGGTACGGACTTCTCCGGCAGTCGATGGCAGAATGTCAGCGTTTTGCAGAGCATATGTGACTACAGCAGCTTTAGGTTTGCCCATCTCAAGCAGGTGGAATATGCCGAGTGCAGCTTGGCTGGTGCGGATTTCGCCTATCTGAAATTGCAGAAAATCGCACTGAGCTTGTGCAAGATGGATCAGGTAATTTTTACCGGAACAGCGATGAAGGGCATGGACTTGAGTGACTGTGATTTCGATGCGCTTCTTCTTACGCTTGAAGATCTGGCCGGTTGTGCCATTGCACCCCACCAAGCAGCATCTTTTGTCGGATTAATGGGTCTTATAATCAAATGAATTTCAGAGACGTATACAGAACCTTTATTTAATGTTATCCTTAACTGTTACGTGTGACATAAATATTCGTTTTATGTATAGATGAGCGTAAATGAAGGAGATAACATGACATTTCAGGAATTAAACATCATCCCTCCGATTCTGGAAGGATTGAAAAAAGCAAATTACAGTAAACCAACTCCGATTCAGGAGCAGTCCATACCGGCTGTGCTTGCGGGCCGGGATTTACTTGGTTGCGCGCAGACCGGAACAGGCAAGACAGCGGCATTTTCAGTACCGATCATTCAGTTATTGAGCGAAGGCAGCCAGCGCAAACAAGGGACACCACTCGATAAAAAGGCCAAATCCGTTCGTACGATTCGCTCGCTTATCTTGTCCCCGACCCGAGAGCTTGCCATTCAAATATCAGATAACATAAAAATGTACAGCAAGTACACCGATATTCGTTCCACAGCCATTGTGGGCGGCGTATCTCAGAGAGTACAGGAGCGTGCACTGCAGCAGGGGGCGGATATTGTCATTGCTACGCCTGGACGCTTGATGGACCTTGTGAATCAGAAGCAGATTAATCTGAGCAATGTGGAGATTCTTGTGCTCGATGAAGCCGACCGTATGCTGGATATGGGCTTTATCCACGATGTGAAACGGATTATTGCCAAGATGCCCAACAAAAAGCAGACCTTGTTTTTCTCGGCAACGATGCCGCCGGAAATTGTCAAGATGGTGCAGACGCTGCTGGTGAACCCTGTCAAAGTAGAGATTACGCCAGTATCTTCAACCGTGGATCGCATCAAACAATCGGTATATTTGCTGGAGAAGGGCAAGAAACAGAGCATGCTGAATCACATTTTGCAGGATACCTCAATTGCTACTGCACTGGTGTTCACACGTACGAAACGTGGAGCTGATCGGGTTACGCGGGATTTGGCGAAAATAAACGTAACGGCACAGGCCATCCATGGTAACAAATCGCAAAATGAACGCCAGCGGGCACTGAACAATTTTAAAAGTGGTGTGACTCGTGTACTGGTAGCAACCGATATAGCGGCGAGAGGCATTGATGTTGAGGAACTGACACACGTCATTAACTTCAATCTGCCTAACATTCCGGAGACGTATGTTCACCGTATTGGCCGCACGGGGCGGGCCGGGAAAAGCGGGATGGCGATTTCGTTCTGTGAAAAGGACGAGCTTCCATTCTTGAAAGATATCGAGAAAGTTATCAAGAAATCGATTCCTGAAGTGAAGGATCATCCTTACCCGATGACCAATACTCCCGTGTATGCGCAGATGAGTTCGAAGTCGGCATCCGGCGGAAATTCAGGATTTAATCGTCCTGCTGCGGACAAACCGGGCAAATCCAAGAAAAACCCGGCGCGCAAGCCAAAGTCGGAGTGGTTCACTAAGCGGGACAAACCGGCATCTGCTGGTAAATCTGGAGATCGCCATACGAATGGTTCAAGCCGGGCACGAAGTGAGCAGTCTCATGCCAAAAATCGACCTTTATCTGGTACAGCGCGTACATCGGATCACAGCCAAACCAGCAATCGCTCTTCGTATCAGGGCCAGCAGCGCCGTGCAAAATCGCAGCGTGATCAAGCCAATTAACAGAGGAGTCAGACGACAACATTTTCAATACATTTTAATAAAATCACAATAACTACAGAGACCAATAGAGCTGTAATATGAATACAGCGAAGCAGATGGGTACTTCAAAAACCTGCCTTCCCCAATCTTTGGGGAAGGTTTTTTTGCTATGTAATGAACTGCATTTACATACAAACATACATTCGATAATATAGGATACAGAGGAGAAAGGCTGAAAGGGGGAGAGAAGTTGGTAGAAACGATGATGAACTACTGCCTTGCCAAAAAAGGTGCCGTTAAAGAATATCCGTTCGGACCAGAAACGACGGTCATCAAGGTAGCAGACAAGATGTTTGCTCTTCTGTTTGAAGGAAATGGAGAGAACAGCCGCTTGAATCTGAAGTGTGATCCCGTGATAGCCGAAAATCTGAGAGAGCAGCATGAGGCGGTTAAGCCGGGTTACCATATGAACAAAAAGCACTGGAATACCGTGATGCTTGACGATACGCTGTCAAGCGAGGATATCTATGCGATGATTGACCATTCCTACAACCTTGTCGTACAGAAGCTGCCGAAGAGGATTCAGGAGACGCTGAGCGAATAAGATAAGGAAGACCTGCAGCATATGGAGCAGCGCTGCTTTCTACCATGTGGAACAACGACAAAGGAGTGATTCGGAATGGACCAACAGCAGCAGATCGCCATGGTTCAACAAATGCGACAGCACAGTTCAGGGGGAAATCAATCCCTTCAACCAAGCAGTACATATGATGTGACCGTTAACGAGCAGTACATCACTACCTCCGCTGGAGAGACGCGGATACTGATTTACCAGCCTAACCGGAAGCAGGAACAAGCTTCAGCGCTGCCTGTTTTTTTTAACATGCATGGGGGCGGATTCGTACTGGGACAAGCTGACGGGGACGACTCGTGGTGCCGTTTGATTGCAGATCGCGCAGGATGTCTGGTTGTGAATATTGATTATAAGCTGGCTCCTGAGCACAAATTCCCGACGGCAGTCCATGAGTGTTATGACGTGGTGAAATGGGTTCACACCCATGCAGGTCAGTTCTCCGCAAATGCTGATCTGTTTGCAGTTGGGGGCCACAGTGCGGGAGGAAATCTGGCTGC
Source organism: Paenibacillus sp. AN1007 (assembly GCF_040702995.1). Lineage (NCBI taxonomy): Bacteria > Bacillati > Bacillota > Bacilli > Caryophanales > Paenibacillaceae > Paenibacillus > Paenibacillus sp. AN1007. The sequence continues at coordinate 2,853,743 of NZ_CP159992.1, read as the reverse complement.
AGCGGTATGTTTGCTTAACCGGGATCGTGGAGATCAGCTTCCAATCCGGCTTCAAATTATTGATTACGCCGTGCTCGATCTGGCTTCAGACCCGGCGGAGAAACCTGATTTTCCAGAAGCGATTCCAGCAGAGGTTGCCAGAACATTTAACGCGATGTATCTGAACCAACCGGAGGATGCCCGGAATCCGCTAGCTTCGCCAATCCTTGCTGAGACTTTCTCGGGACTGCCAGAAGCCTTGATTATAACTGCAGGCAGGGATTCGCTTGCTCAAGAAGCACGTACATATGCTGCGAAGCTGGAGGCGAGCGGGGTGAAGGTAACCCACAAAGAGTACGAAGGTGCAGCACACGGTTTTACACATCAGGGCGATATTCAGATCGCTGAGGACGCATGGTATCTGATGAGCGACAAGCTGAAGGACGCTTTTAGTCGTGCAGGTATCTGACATGGAACGATCATGTGAAAGCCGCTAGCAGACCGTTTTCACATCATCGAGTTAGCATTAATCAGGTCAGCATCGATTTTTAGTACGCTCAATCAGCAGAAATATAGAAGATATAATGAAACACCTTCGGAGGATGAAAGCCGCCAGCATGCAGCGGAATGATTCATCTCCTAAGGTGTTTTTTTCTATGAAGTTATAAAAAGTTCCTCAAACGGGGCTTCTGAGTACGCAGCCGTCTTAATAAAATATAATAAAATATACAATCCAGTGAGAGAGCTCGTTATCAAGAAACAGGACGTGAATTTTTTATATGGACCAATATCATTTTGAGGATTACAACCTTTTCATAAAGGGTAAGAGGTGTTAATTAGAGGAAATCCTAACCAAAAATCAGGAGGTTCATATGAATTCAAACAACCTTTCGAGTGATATCGCCATTCTTGGCATGGGAACAGCGCTGCCTGCACATGCAGTCAATCAGCCTGATATCGCAGAGCTTATAGCTGCTTCACTGCAGGACCGCCCGGACTTGGCCCGCTTTGCCAAGCGTATTTTCAGATCCTGCGGCGTAGAGACACGTTACACGGTAGAGCCGAGTTACCTTGGTACACTGGAGGAATGCCGTTATCTGCCCTCCGCTGAACATACGAATATTCCGACAACCCGTGAACGGATGGATACATATCAGCGGGAAGCATTTCCGCTGGCGGTCAAGGCTGCGGAGCAGGCGATACAGGATGCGGGAATATCGCCGGAAGGGATCACACATATGATTACCGTCAGCTGTACCGGACAATACTTGCCGGGACTGGATGTGCAGCTGATTCGTCATTTAGGATTACCTGCACGAGTGAACCGACTGCCGCTGATTTTTCAAGGCTGTGCAGCAGGACTGAAAGCAATCCATATGGCGCGGGATGTCGTTCAGGGTGCTCCGGGATCTCAGGTCTTAATCGTCTGCGTTGAATTATGTACACTCCATTTCCAGCCGGTTCAGGATCGGGAGGCGTTGTTTGCCGCATCTTTCTTTGGGGATGCGGCATCCGCATCCATAGTAGGTACCCCTGAAGCGAAGCATAGAGACTACTTGAGTCTGGGAACCGGATATTCCGTGCTCCTGCCGGATTCGACGGAGGATATGACTTGGGAAGTAGCCGATTACGGTTATGATCTGTATCTGTCTCCCCGAATTCCGAAGCTGCTTGGTGTACATTTGGAGGAAGAATTACGACTTCTGCTGCAGGGTGATCCGTTCCCCGAACTGTGGGCGATACACCCGGGCGGCAGAGGAATTGTAGACTCTGTTCAGGAAGTGATGAATCTGAAACAGGAACAGACCAAGTACAGCCGGGATATTTTGAGAGATTACGGTAATTTGTCTTCCAATACCATTCTGTTCGTGCTTCAGGCGATACGGCAGGATATGAAAAAACGTGAAGAATCATCCGCATCAGGTGTAGCGATGGCCTTTGGTCCCGGACTTACTGCCGAACTTATGAAATTCACGTATGTTCCGGCTTTAACACCAGTAACGGAGGATCAGGATCATGTCCTTCTTTAGAACGCTGGGCAGCCGAGCGAAGGAAGATGAGCTGATGGATGACTTCTCGATGGGCGGGGAGGAATTGCGTGAAGCGCTGCGGCATCTGCGGCGGCTGAACAAAATATTTGCTGCGCCGGGTCCTACCGTATCAGGTGTAGCGAAATTATGGCATTCCATCGGCAGACCGTCTGTGCTTTCACTTTTGGATGTCGGCGCCGGATCTGGAGATGTAAATCAGAAACTGCTGCAGTGGGCGGCGAAGCAGGGGATTGAGATGCAGATTACACTGGTAGATCTGACCGAAGAAGCTTGCGAAGAGGCCAGACAGCTGTTTCGGAACGAGCCGCGTGTACAGGTGGTGCGAGCGGATCTCACTGCACTGCCCGATGCGTCTGCGGATATTGTGACGGGCTCACAGTTCATTCACCATTTTGAAGGCGAGCAGCTTGTGGATATGGTTACTCATATGCTTCGAGTTTCCCGATACGGCGTCGTAATTAATGATATTCATCGTCATACGGTGTCTTATAAGGCAGTGTGGATTACAACAAGATTAATTTCACGCAACCGCTATATTCGTCATGATGGGCCGCTGTCGGTTGCCAAGGGATTTACGGATCAAGATTGGCAGGAACTCAAACGGCAGCTCAATCATGACACCATGACATATGAATGGAAACCGTTATTCCGCTACTCTGTGGTAATTCCACAGATGGGAGGTGCAGTAAGGTGACAATATCAATGGATGTCATCATCATTGGAGCAGGAATTGCAGGAAGCGCCTGTGCAATTGAGCTGGCTCGGCAGGGCTATCGAACGCTGCTGCTGGATCGTCAGCAGTTTCCGCGGCACAAAACATGCGGGGAGTTCATGTCACCCGAAACAAGGGAGATGCTGGAGCATCTGGGTATTCATCTGCTTGATCATGAGGTGGAACCAAGCACCATGGATCATGCCAGAATTACGATGTCGGACGGGGGGGAGATTGAAGCACCTCTACCTGGATCGGCGTACGGTATAAGTCGATACGAACTGGATCAACTGCTCCATCGGCAGGCGCAGACTGCCGGTGCCGAAATCATGACCAAGGTGAATATAACGAACATCCAGCAGCTTGATAACCATCGTTATGATGTCGAGATTAAGCGGGAAAATGAGGAGATGCGTTATCAGGCCAAGGTGCTCATTGCGGCCCACGGCACCAAAAAACTGCGAGGAACCAGCAGTGCAGAAGGGCTTCGAGATGAGACGATCTATGTCGGTGTCAAATCTCATTACAAGGGGATCAGCGTACCAGCGAGAGTAGAATTGTACTTTTGTCATGGCGGCTACGTCGGAATCTCTCCGATTGAAAAGGATACGGTTAACGTGGCGGCATTGTTGACACTGGATTCGGTACAGGGAAGCGGGAAATCCGTACCGGAGATTTTGAAGGCGGCAGCTGCGACAAATACGGGTCTTGCAGCCATTCTGGCATCAGGTGAGCCTGTTGAGGGAACTCAGGTATCTGCTGCTCCGCTGCAGCTGTCCAATATCCCCGAACCCTGGTCGGACTATCCGCATATTGGCGATGCGATGATGATGATCCCGCCTCTGTGCGGAGACGGAATGTCTATTGCCCTTCGATCTTCAATCCTGTGCGCCCGGTGGAGCGGTGCTTACTTGAAAGACGAGATTGACTATGCCGCGTGGCAGAGCGAGTATACGCTGGAAGCCAATCGCGAGTTCGCGCAGCTGCTTCGAAGAGCCAGAACGATTCAGAATCTCGCTTTTGCCAAAACAAATCGCTTTTATCCGGCTCTGGTTCGAATGTTTCCCGGGTTGGCGGCATATGTGGTGAAAGCTACGAGACTGTCGGAGATGAAATAAGATAAGAAAAAGGCTGCCAACGGCAGCTTTTTTGTGATTTCAGGGCCGGTATGACAGAATGTTTATAACATTCGGAATGCAAATTTTCACAGGACTCTTTGGCAAATAAAGAAATGTCCGTATAATAGAGTCTACTGTATGATTAAAGATAGATGTGAGATCAGATGCCGAGAGGATGTATTAGAGATGAATTATACCTTTTCCAACCGGATTGCATCACTGCAGCCGTCCATTATCCGCGAAATTCTGAAGGCTTCCTCAGGTCAAAATGTCATTCCGTTCGCTGCGGGTAATCCCGCGCCGGAAACGTTCCCGATTGAAGCTATTCGCACATTCACACAAGCGATCCTGGAACAGGACCCGGTTACGGCGCTGCAGTACGGGATTACGGAAGGTTATGTTCCGCTGCGTGAAGCACTTCAGCAGCATCTGGAGCAAAATTTCAACACAGGCAGGCCATCCGACCAGCTCTTTATTGTGTCTGGTGCACAACAGGGGATTGAGCTTGCATGTAAAGTGCTGTGCAACGAAGGAGACACGATTATTTGCGAGAGTCCAAGCTTTATCGGTTCCCTGAATTCATTCCGTGCTTCCGGTGCGAAGCTGGCTGGTGTGCCGATGGAGATGGATGGCATGGACATTGATAAGTTAGAACATACGCTGCAGACGGAACAGAATGTAAAGATGATCTATGTGATTCCTAGTTTCCAAAATCCGACAGGTGTAACTACCAGTCTGGAGAAACGCAAAGCGATCTATACACTTGCTAAGAAGTATAATGTTATGATTTTGGAGGACAATCCGTACGGGGAGCTTCGATTTAATGGCGAGGACGTGCCAACGATTAAATCCATGGACGAGGAAGGCTTGGTCATCTATGTTGGTTCTTTCTCCAAAATTTTGTCAGCCGGTCTGCGCGTTGGCTTTGTACAGGCTCCGCATGAAGTGGTAGAGAAGATGGTTGTTGCGAAGCAGGGGGAAGACGTGCATACGGCAATGCTTCCACAGATTTTGGCCCATCGGTTTATGACACAGTATGATTATGCAGGTCATATTAACCATATTCGCGAGGTTTACCTCCGAAAGGCCACACTGATGATGGACAAGCTGCAGGAACATCTGGGCGATGCTGTAACCTATACCCGGCCGGATGGCGGATTATTTCTGTGGTGTGATCTTCCCGCTCATGTACCGATGATGGATTATGCCAAAACGGCAGCTGCGCAGGGTATAGCTGTGGTACCAGGCAATGCGTTCCTTGTGAATGAGCAGGACCCATGTAACGCGATTAGGCTGAATTTCTCGACTCCGTCCGACGAGCAGATTGTCAAAGGTGTAGAGGTTCTCGGACAAGTGTTACGGACTTCGTTTTCCTAAAAGGCTTTTATCATATAGTTCATATCTAAGTTAGCGAAAGCCGCCCTCGGGCGGCCTTTTTCGTTGTTTCCTCATGTAAACTTCTTTAATTATCTTCTTTACTTATAGGCTTAATTATCCACCAGTGCACTCAGCTCTGCCCGAAATACATTCTGTCCCTTCTGATTGTAGGTGCTCAGCAGCACGGTTACCGTACCGTTGCCTACTCGTCTGGGCCGTAGTTCAATAACCTCGGCTATCACATGCAGCTCATCCTCCGGATACACAGGTTTGAGAAATTGAAGCTGGTTCATGCCTGTTCCAGCGATGATATGGTCCCCGTACACGCCAACATCGATCCACAGTTTGAATGAGACGTTCAATGTCTGCATTCCTGATGCGATCAGGCTTCCGAAACGCCCCTGCTTGGCTTTTTCCTCGTCCAGATGCATATATTGCGGATCATACATTTCGGCAAAACGAATGATATCATCCTTCGTTAAAATGACTGACTTCGTTTCATAACGCTGTCCTACTTCAAAATCGCTGAATTTCATATCATCCCACTCCGATTCATTGAATGTCCACAGCTTATGTTAACACGTCCGCCTCAGATATCCCTAATTGAAGAGAGTCGGTTATTTGGATGTTTGGTCCAATTTTAGTTAGAATATGAGAAAAGGGTGAGTCCATTCAGGTATAAGATATAGAAACAAGAGGTAGATGTGTGTGGAAAAAAGAGGAGGCGAATGATATGGGCGTACCTACTTTTCTGGAAACAGGTCACATGGCCGACGGGTTTCCCATTCGGTTGATTTATACAGGTGCACAATTCAATTATGCCGCACATTGGCATGACGAGGTAGAACTTGTTGTTGTGAATGGAAAGCAGGCACGGATTGGTATCAACGATCAGATTTTTGATCTGAATCAGGGGGATATCATTCTGATCAAGCCAGGGGATGTTCATTATTTTATGCCGGGGACCGAACGTTTGACGATTCTGCTGTTTCGGCTCGAATTGCTTACCGGAAGCTTCACGAATGAAGCAGAGATGCAGGAACTGGGCGCACTTTTTAATCAAACAACAATCATTCCGTCCAGCAGTGATTACAATCCCGGTCCTTACATTGAGGCTATTGCTGCTGAGAAAAAAAATCAGAAACCCGGTTACCGCTGGTTGATGGTATCCCGGTTATATGATCTGATCGTTCTGCTGCTGCGCACCGCACCACCACGATCCGAGAAAATGTCACCCTGCTGGCCCTGCGTATCTTCCAAAAAGTTCGAATTTCTTGAATCGGTCTGCGAATATCTGGAAGAACACTATGCCGAGCCGATCAAGCTGGAGCAGGTCGCAGAGCATATGAAATTCAGCAAATTCCATATCTGCAAGCTCTTTAAAGAGGTCAAAGGCATCACGCTGATGGAATACCTGAATCACTTTCGCATTATCAAGTCCGAGTGGGCGCTGCTGTTTCGTCAGGACTCCATTCTGGAGATTGCCATCAGTCACGGATTCAACAATGTGAACTCTTATAATCGTCTTTTTAAGAAGTATAACAACTGCACGCCGTCTGAATTTCGCAAACGTCATCGTTCCAATATCGCAAAATATCAAGGATGATTGACAATATTTGTGGAGAAAGCGATCGCTCAAATTCATATACTCAAATAAATTGTAAGCGTTTCCTTTTTGGGGAGGGTACTTATGAAGAAATGGTTTAAGCGATGTGCTGTACCAATGATGGTGCTTGCAAGCTCAGTCATGCTGTTGACAGGTTGCCAGACAGGAACGTCCAATGGGTCCAAACAGCAGGAAATTACAGTCTGGAGTTTCACGGATGAGGCAGGCTACGCCATTGAGAAATTCGAAGAGAAGTATCCGGATATCAAGGTGAATTTCGTTAATATTCCGGGTAACTTCTACCTCACCAAGCTCAAATCAGCACTTCAGACCCGTTCGAAAGCACCCGATGTGTTCATGATCGAGAACGCAAATATCAGGGAAATGATTGATGTGCCCTATCTGGAAAATCTGTCACCTCCGCCGTATAACGCCGACGAGTTAATTAAGGAGCAGTATCCGTTTGTACAGGCCAATGAGAAGGATAGCGAGGGGAACGTCAGGGCAATCGGTTATCAAGGTACGCCGGGCGGTATCTATTATCGCCGCGATCTGGCGAAGGAATATCTGGGCACAGACGATCCGGAGAAAGTGAGTGCCCAGATTGATACATGGGAGAAAATTTTCGCAATAGGAGAGAAGGTGCAGGAGCAAAGCGGTAACAAGGTGCATGCTCTGGCGAACTGGAATGGAATCGCCAACTCGTACGATGGCATTCCCTGGGTGAAGGACGGGAAGCTGGTCATTGATCCTACTTATATGAAGGTGCTTGATCTGGTGCGTGAGGCAAGGCATAGGCGTGTGCTGGCTGAATACGAGGACGGAAGTGCGGGTTATGCAGCATCGATGCAAAAAGGTGAAGTGATGTTTTACCCGGCTGCAACTTGGGGACTGCAGTTTACATTCAAAGCGAATGCACCTGATACCGAGGGATTATGGGGCTTGGCCCACGGACCTTCATCCTTCAGTTCAGGGGGAACTTACATTGCGATGTATAACCAAAGTGACCGGAAAGATGCAGCCTGGAAGTTCATTGAATTTTATAACTTTAATCATGAGTTTCTAACGGGCCTGGCCAAAGATCAGGATTATTTTACGAGCAACATGGTGGTGAATGATCAGCTTGCAGATTCGCTCACTTCGGCCTATCTAGGCGGACAGAAGCATTTTGAATTTTTCTCGGAGGCCGCGAAGCAGGTTCCCGTGTACGAACGCACCAAATATGACGGCATTATCAACACGGATATCTACCGAAATCTGCTGCAGCTGTATCTAAACGGTGATATCGAAACAAAAGAGGATGTAGTGAAACGCATCAAACGTGATGTGCGCCTAAGATTCCCCGAACTAGATGTTGAGCAGGAGTAAGTTTATTGCTCAACAATCTACGAAGTTAACTAAGCGTTTACACCAAAAACGAAGAGGACAGAAAAAACCTGGAAAAGCGGAGCTAAACGTTTTCTGAAAGAAAGCTGCATCGAAAGCATACGCTGCGCCTTTATCACCGGATTCTCCCTTTTAAAAAGGGAATCAGAGAAATCCGGGGATAACAGCGATTGAAAGGTTGTTCTGTCATCGGAGTGCTTGTGTAACCCTCGTGGTTTACTTTAGGTCATATTGATGAATGGAGGACAGCGCATGTTTGCCAAAACGATTCGCAAGGACCATTACGGCTACTACTTTATCGCTCCTTTTTTTATCGTGTTCGCCATCTTTGGACTGTATCCCATCCTGTACTCGCTGTATATCAGCTTCACGAATTTTGACGGGATTACGACGCCGGAGTTTGTGGGGATCGGTAACTACGTCGCCGTGCTGCAGGACCCGCTGTTCTACAAAACACTGTTTAATACACTCTTTATCTGGGGCGTGTCAGTTGTACCCCAGCTGACCGTATCCCTTGTGCTGGCTTTTATTCTGAACGACAAATTGTTAAAAGGGCGGGATATATTCCGGGCGGTTTACTTTTTCCCGAATATCGTCACAGCAGCTTCGCTCGGTTTGCTGGTTAGTCTGATATTTGATTGGCAGTCGGGGGGACTGAACCATTTCCTCATGCAGGTAGGTTTGATTCAAGATCCAATCAACTGGAAAAACGACCCTTGGTTTATGAGGCTGATCGTCTCATCTATCCTGTTCTTTCAGTACTTTGGTTACTCGATGGTTATATATCTGGCCGGTCTGCAGGGAATTGATCCCGCACTGCAGGAAGCCGCCCAGATTGATGGCGCCAAGAAAAAACATATCTTCCTGCACATTATCGTACCGATGCTTAAACCTATTATTTTGTTCCAGATCATTACGTCCATCATTGGCGGCATTCAGATTTTCGACCAGCCGTTTACATTGACCAATGGTAATGGCGGTCCGGACCGTGCGGCAATGACCAGCATTATGTACCTGTATAATGTGGCGTTCCAGAGTACACGTTTTGGTTACGGAGCAGCGATTGCGTTCTGCCTGTTCATCATCATTATTTTGTTATCCGTGGCATCCTTCATCATGACCAAACGGAAGAGCCGTTCATAGGGAGGGAGAGATTGTATGCAAACTGCTAAGGCTACCGTTCAGCGAGATGCCGTGCTCCAACATCATGCGCTCCGCCAGCGGCTGACATTGGGGAAAATCCTCATTTATCTGTTTCTGATCGCCCTCGCTGTCTTGTGTGTCATTCCGTTCTACCTGATGCTGATCTATTCCACACATAACAATGCGTCGATTGCATCCAGCTTTACGTTTCTTCCAGGAACGTTTCTGGTGGACAATTACGTGAATATGGCTTCCAAAATCAATATCTGGCGAGGTTTCGCCAACAGTTTCTTTATCGCCGGAAGCTCTACAGTGCTCTCACTTTATATTGGGGCTTTAACGGCCTATGGCTTTGCCAAGTTTAATTTTAAAGGCCGCACCGGACTCTTTCTGTTTCTGCTTGCGACCATGATGGTTCCGGGCCAGCTTGCATTGATCGGGGTTTATCGGCTGTTCAGTACACTTGGTCTGCTTGACAGTTATGCGGCAATTATTTTACCTGCAGCGGCCAATGCCTTTAACGTCTTTTTTATCAAACAATTTATGGAGAGCAGTATCCCGGATGAGATTATTGAATCGTCCCGCGTGGACGGTGCAAATGAGTTCAGGACGTTTAATCAGATTGTACTGCCGATTCTTGGGCCAGCCATCTCTGCACTAGGGATCTTTACTTTCATCGGATCATGGAATAACTTCCTGACACCGCTCGTGCTGTTCTTCTCCCTGGATAAATATCCGCTTCCCGTGCTGGTCGCTCTAGTTCAGGGTTATTACGGCATGGACTACGGACTGCTTTATTTAGGAGTCGCTATTTCGATTTTGCCGATTATTGTTGTGTTCGCTGTATTTTCCAAACAGATCATCGGAAGTGTCGCTTTGGGGGCAGTCAAAGGATAGTTTGACGCATATATGCCGCTTGAGCAGAGCCGCTCGCAAAGCGGCTCTTTTTGTCGTTTCTGCTGCATATTTCAGGTGAAGGAAGCAAATGATATCTTTTACTGAGAATACTTGGACACCGCGGAAGAGGGGAGGCGAAGCCCGTGAAAGAGAGCAATGAGAACGCCGATTCAAGCGCAGCGGAGAAGCAGGAATCGAAGCAGAGTACAGAACATGCAGCGGAGTCAATTGCGAAACAGGATACTGAACAGGACACAAAACAAGACACAAAACAAGATCAGAAAGATCAAGATGTGAAAAAAAGTACAAAACAGGATTCAAAAAAGAAAGAAGACCCGAAGCAATCCGGTCAGGACTCAGCTGGAGAACATCAAGATCTGCCGTTGACAGGCAGCCTGGTCACGGATGAAGCGACGCTGCGTGCCGTATTTACCGACTGCTCTGATGTAGTGTTTCATTCCTTTGAGACAGCGGGCTTCACTTCGGCTCTTTGTATATACTGTCTTGGTTTATGTGACACAGAACGGCTCGAACGCCAGGTATTAACGCCTGTTCAGGAGATTGGGATCGAAGCGGCTCAAGTTCCCTTATCTTCTGTGAAAACGGTGGAAACGTCCAAACAGGCGGCAGAAGCCATACTTGAAGGCGAAGCCCTTCTGTTCCTAGAAGGATCTAATGTTGCGACAGCGTATCCGCTCTACAAAGCCGCCAACCGTTCAACGGAAGAACCTTTGGCAGAATCCACTGTGCGCGGCGCAAGAGACGGCTTCACCGAGTCGCTCGCAACTAATCTTTCTTTAGTCCGCAAACGTCTCAAAACACCAGCGCTGAAGTTTCGTACACGCACCGTTGGTGAAAGCTCGAATACCAGTATTGTACTTGCTTATATGGAAGGTATCACGGATGCTTCACTGCTGAAAGAAGTTGAACAACGGCTCGATCGGCTAAGAGTTCGTGACATTCTGGAAAGTCAATACATTGAGGAGGATATCATTGATCAGCGTTTCTCTCCTTTTCCACAGATGATTGCGACAGAACGCCCAGACGTTGTGGCTTCCAATCTGATGGAAGGACGATTTGCCATACTGGTCGATGGTACACCATTCACGCTGGTGGCACCTGTAACGCTGGTTTCAATGCTGCAGTCTCCAGAGGATTATTATCAATATGTGTTTATGAGCGTATTTCTGCGCTGGCTGCGATACGTGTTCTATGTGCTGTCCCTGCTCCTGCCGTCTGCCTATGTCGCTATCACAACGTATCACCAGGAGATGATTCCTACGGTGCTGCTTCTGAGCATAGCCAGAGCAAGAGAGGAAATTCCTTTTCCTGCACTCGTCGAAGCACTGATTATGGAGATTGCGTTTGAAGCACTTCGGGAAGCCGGTGTTCGCCTGCCCAAGCAGGTGGGTTCCGCTGTCAGCATCGTCGGTGCGCTGATCATAGGACAAGCTGCTACGACTGCCGGCATCGTCTCTGCGCCGATGATTATTATCGTTGCGATTACAGGGATCGCGTCTTTTATGATTCCGCGTTACTCCGCCAGCATTGCAACGCGCCTGCTCCGTTTTCCCATTATGATTCTGGCTGGAACGTTGGGGTTGATCGGGGTCATGCTTGGCGTCATCCTGATCGTCATTCATCTAAGCAGTCTTCGCTCCTTCGGGGCGCCATATCTGTCTCCAGCTGCACCAACCAATGCCAAAGGTCTCAAAGATTTATGGTGGCGTCCAGCACCTTGGAATAAGCCGCGTTAAGAAGTCAATGCATTCATGATCCGGGAAAGGGGAGTCGCAATTCATGTTAACTGACCAAGGACGAATATCCGAGACACAGCTGGCGTTCATGATCTTCCCGGCCGTCATTGCCACTGCGATCCTGTCTGTACCTGGAATTACGATGCATTATGCCGGTCATGACATGTGGTTATCTCCAATTATTGGATCGGTGATTGGACTTGCGACGATTGGTATATCACTTGGACTGGGGCGTATGTACCCGGGGAAATCACTCATCCAATCCAGTGTCCTCGTTGCTGGCCGTATACCGGGCAAAATATTGGGACTTGTCTATATTTTTTTCATGCCTCATCTCACCGGGCTGGTTATTCGAGAATATGGAGAATTTATTGCGAACAACGCGCTGCCTCGTACACCGATGTTCATAATCATGGGTACGATGATGCTGGTGTGTGCGATTAATGTCAGACTTGGCATTGAAGTCGTCGGAAGAACCGCTCAGATTTTTGTGACACTAGTGATGGTTATGCTGGGTCTCGTCTTTGTGCTGCTTATTGGGGATCTGCATCCGCCCGAGCTGTTTCCTTTTATGGAAGATGGCCCGATGCCTGCCGTCAAAGGAGCACTCGCTCCTGCGGCGTGGTTCAGTGAATATATCGTGATTGCATTTCTGCTGCCTTATGTGAATCGGAAGAGGCGTACCGCACGTGTGATGCTGGGTTCCTTGTTTACGACTACGATTGTCATGACCGTGATTAACGTCGTTTGTTTGTTTTTAATCGGAGATTTGACAGACACGTTTGTATTTCCGGTCATGATTGCGGCAAGGTATATAACAATCGCGGACTTTTTACAGCATATTGAAGCCATTATCATTGCCGTGTGGATCTTCGGGATTTTTGTGAAGATTTCAGTGTTTTTCTATATATTTGTGACTTCTACAGCAGAATGGTGCGGCTTGAACGACTACAAACCTCTGGTTAGTCCGCTTTCCTTTCTATGCATGGTCTTTTCGTTCTGGGTAGCCTCGGGCGGGTCGGGGTTATCCAGCCTTGTGAGTCCTTCGGCTAACTTTTATACGATTACCATTTTGCTCATTCTCCCAGGGTTAACCTATGGCATTGCGTGGGCGAAGAAGGGGTGGGCTTATGTGCGGAAAAAACGTGCGGATGCCTGATTCCATGAAAACAAAAAGGACTTCAGGATGCAGAACATTACTCCTGAGTTTCTTATGCTGCATACTGCTCAGTGGATGCTGGGATCGAATCGAGATTAATGATCTCGCCATCGTGCTGGCTACCGGAGTGGACTACCACAATGATCAAGTCGAACTGACATCGCAAATATTTGTTCCTCGTAAGGCAGGAGGAGGCGACAGCGCTGGCAGTGGAGGCAGCCCGAGCGGAGTAACACTGACACGATCAGCAGAAGGGCGTACCATCGCAGAGGCTCTTAATCGTTTGCAGCGCAAAGTTCCGCGGAACATGTTCTGGGGACACTGTGAAGTGATTGTAATAAGTGAAGATGCCGGAAAAAAAGGCATACGTGAATATATCGATTTTTTCCTCCGATATCCTCAGATCAGGGAACATGCCTACATTTTCTCCACGCCTGAGCCTGCCAAAAACATTCTTGACCTGCTTGATCCATTGGAAAGAAGCTCTGCCGAGTCTTTGCGTGAGATGGCCAATATGAAGCTCGGAACACGGACTACCGTCCTGGAACTCGCGCAATCTATTGAAGGGCCAAACCAGTCGGTGATTCTGTCCCGCATGCTGACACTTCCGCCGGATGAAGGTCAGGACCAATTGACCACGACACCTTATGTGAAAGGGTTGAGTCTCTATAAAGGCGATACTTACATTCGTAGTGTGCAGGAACCGTTAACTGTGGGTATTTTGATGCTCGCCAACGAGCTGAATAACATTATTATGCCTGTCGATGTGGAGCCGGAAAAAGGTTCATTCTCCATTCAGCCGCTTGAGGTGAAGACGAATCTGAAGCCGAATATTTCGGGAGGACATTGGAGAATGAAGGTGGATGTACAGACTCGGGGGGAGGTCATGTTAAATACAACAGACCTAGATCTCACCGACCCGGTTGTGATGAAAAAGCTGGAGGAGGCCTGGGCAGCACAGCTGCTGCACATGGCAAAATCAGCACTTCACCTGTCCCAACAAGAGATGCGTACAGACTTGTTTAAGTTTGGCGTGGAGTTTCGCAGATACTATCCGAAACAGTGGAAGGCACAAGAAAAAAATTGGGAGCAGCTGTATTCGGAACTGGACGTGGACGTTCAGGTTCATGCGCAGGTTGTGCGTACAGGCAAGTCGGCGGGACCTCAAGGAATCCCGGATGAGCAGGGGAAGTAACCCATCACCGGATAAAGTGAAAGGTCAGGATGCAAATTCCATTTTATAGTCTGGGGAGAACAGAGATGGAATGATGAATAGAAGGAAGGTCATAAGTCGTGAAAATAGCGTCTATGCTGGGGATTCTGATGCTTGCTGCAGCGATCATATATGTAGAATGGAAGCAGTACAGAGAGAAGAAAACTCGGATCATCTTGGCCGGAATTACCGCAGCAAGTGCAGTCATCGGCATCTTACTGCTGATTGATCCCAGTTTGCCAGGACCAAGTGAGCTGATCAAGCTTCTGTTTGGCAGTGTCGATAAAGTCATGAAGTAGCGAGAATCAGGGCAGCAGGGGAAAGAAGACCAAGGAGTAGAAATACAAATCGTGAAGAAAACGTAAGAAAATACGAGGAGTTACAGTAGATATCGTAACGTTACATTAGACAATAGACAGATGAAGAGGATGATATAAATCCTGGCAGGACCAAACAAGCACGTACCCCATATGGTTAAGGGCACGTGCTTGATTTTCATCTACACATGTTCATTACATGTCTATTGGCCGAATACATATTCACCTGCCGCATACATATTCAAGACTCAGAAAAAGCGAACAGAGATGAACCTGCCTCTTATTCCTTCACTACCGATGCACGTACAGCGGACTCCATTTCGTTGGTGTACGTACGGAACAGACCCAGCCGCCAGAAGGCTGCTCCCTTCAGATCGTATCGTTTAGCAAGTCCGAGCTTGTCCCCGACTGATGCAGGGGTCTCACTATTTATGCTGATGCCAAGCAGTAATTTCTCTTTGGGTGCACCTGTCTGCAGCGCAAGCTGAACAGCCTGATCAACCAAGCTGTTTGGTTCGGCATTCTGCGCTTTCGTTCCTGCCGGATTATACTGGTAGGCCATAATAATAAGATCGTCCGCTATGGAAGAAAGTGTTTTGTAATCATATCCTTTGTATGCGCTGTTGAGCGGAGGAACCGCTAGTGAGATTTGAATCTGTTGAGGCAGTGATTCCCGAAGCTGTTTCACATACTGATTCAGCAGCAGCTGCTGCTGTGCCGCATCCAGTTTGAAACCGAGTCCTTCAAAGTCAAGCACCACACCGCCAAAACCGTAATCCTGAACGGCCGCTTTAATCCCCTCTATGGATTGTTGTCGTAAACTGCCGTCACTAAGCACTTTGGTTAATTCGCCATTGCCATCCAGAGCATACACCATCAGACTGGGCTGGATGTGCTGACTGGCCGCGTCAGCCACGATGGATTTGGGCGTTACTTCACCAGCGGCAGCTGGAACCTGGTATTCTTTTCCTTCAAGCGTGAATCGACCGTCCCGATCAATACGGCTCCAGCCAAAAGCAACGGAATTCATCGAGGGCAGCAGATCAATCTCGTGATAGGCTTTTACCGCATAGAATGCACGGAGATGCATCTCCCGTTGTGGTGACACCATGGAGACCGTCTTGGAGTTTTGATCCCATCCGGTGCGTACACCAAACTGGCTGCTGAACGAACTGAGAGGAATGAGCACACGTCCTTCCCGCTGTACCGGAGCCGCAGCAAGCTTTACTTTGGCACCATTGACAGTCGCTGTTGTACTCCCCACCTGAAGCGTTACTTTCGTTGTTTTTCCCATGGACGTATGAACTGCGGTTACGGTCTGTGTCTTGCTGTTCCAGCTGATATCAATGCCAAGTGCTTCTCCGACGGTACGGAAGGGAACATAGGTGACGCCCTGATCGATTCGCGGTTCTGCATCAAACTTTAGGGGAACATGATCCAACTGCACGGAGATGGCAGGCGCTGCATATAGACTGCTTGTTTGGGCTGCAGGCATGCTGCTCATCATGGACAATGCCATGACGGCCGCTGCCGCGATTTTTCCAGTACGCTGTATGAACATCGTAAGTTACCTCCAGAAATCTAGTAATCTATCATTCAAAATAAAGCAAATCTATCATAACAAAATTTTCATATTGTTCCAATACGAGAAAGCAGAGAGTAGGCATAACACAAGCTTAATCTTAAATATAGTGGAGTATATTGTGCGAAAGGAGTGTGTCTTTTTGCCGAACTCCACCGGTTTTATTTACAACCCGACTTCGGGTCCGACACAATCTACGCAGCTTATTGTCACCTGCATTAACGATTCGCTCAATGCTCCTGTCAGTGTAGAGTTGGAGGTTTTCAGGTGGGATACAACCCAATTGACTCGAGTTCCAATAGGTCATGATTTATTTGAGATTTTACCGCAAGCCACGAGAACGCTCATCTATCCACTGGTTAATGCTGCATTTTTCGAGGTGCAGAGTGATTATTTCAGTGCGACCAGTACCGTGATTCATGTTTATGGCGTGGATTCTACAGGCCAGATTATACAGCGAGTTCTTCAATCAGAGATGACATTAATAGACCGTTTCACAAACATTCCATAAAAGAATAGAGGTGAAGTCGTTTGGTCGTTGTGAATATTACCGGTGCTTTGGGTGGCAATCAATTCGAACCTTCTATCGCAGTCAATATTTTAAATCCGAATATCATGTGTGTTGTTGCTGTGGATACAAGCACTGGACCAACATTAACAGGTTTTTATCGTTCTATCGACGGGGGGAATAGCTGGTCAACTACTGTTCTTCCTCAACCCGCAGGCTATTCAGGAGCGGAAGCTCCTACCATCGACTATACGTTTCCAAGTACATTTATCGTTACAGTCCATGCATTTAACGGAATCAATGACGGAACGATTGTGAGCTATACTTCCTTCGATGATGGGGCTACGTTTCAGCCTCCGGTCATTGTGCAGCTGGGGTTTGGAACCATCGTGCATAATGATGAACCTTTCATTGCTGTAGACCGCTCCCCTGGCAGTCCATATCGGGGTCATGCGTATGTAGGCTATACCCCGCTTGCTACAACTTCTTCTGCTATTTTCACTCAAAGATCTGTAGATCAAGGAATCACGTGGGAACCCCCCGATCGACAATCGAATCCCCGAGGTATCCATGATCGCGCAGCCTTGGCGGTTGGTTTCTCTGGCGAGGTCTATGCGGGTTATATCATTACAGGACCAGCCAGCCCTTCAGCATTACTGCGTATATCTTACGATGGAGGAATCAATTATCAGCCGCCGATCGAACGACAGTCCACCTTTATTAGCTCCGTTGTGCCTTCGCCATCACCTCTGCCTGTGCCTAATTATAATTTCCGAGTGCAGACCAATCTGAGTTTGGCTGCCGATATATCCATTGGTCCAAACAGCGGAACTTTGTATGCGGTGTGGAATGACGCTCGCGCTGGGTATACCGACGTACTTCTGTGTGAATCTCCCGATGGGCTTCTGTGGTCTGATCCGATAAGCATTACGGCAGCACCGCCAGGTACGCAGAACTTTTTTCCGGCCATCACCGTTTCTCCATTCGCGGGAACGATTCGGGTAATCTATTACAGCAATCGAATTGACGGGTTTCTGTTGGATGTATTCGCTGCAGAGTCCTTTGATGGAGGGGCGAGCTTCAGCAACCGGCGTCTAACAACGACGTCCTTCAATCCTAACGGTATATCTCCAGTGCCGACCGTTCTCATTGGCGATTACATTACAGCCGCTACATATGCTCCGGATAATCTGGCTGCGGTATGGATGGCAACCACGCCACCGACGGGCAAGCTGGATGTTTATTTCGGGAATTAACATCATCCCTACTAACGAACTAACCCCATACCTGTTCTTGTTCAAAGTACGGGTCACAGGTATGGGGATTAGGCCGTGTACGCATTTGTTTAATCCGAAACGATAAATCCGTCGAAACTTTCAGGACCGACCCGGACGGTACCCAGCAGATTGGTGGTGATAAATGCAGTATAGGTTATCTGCGGAGTTACAGGCGGATTATAATCATTGGCAGAAAACATGATGACTTCCGGTACAAGCAATCCGCCCAGACCATAAGTATGGTTGGCGGAATAAACGAGTGGATCAGTCGGGAGTGTACCTCTTACAATCGTAATTCTGACTTGGAAAAGAGCCAGTGGAAGCTGCACCGTAATTGTGCCTTTCAAAGACACTCTCGGATTAGGGCCTGCACCCGCAGTGATTAACCCGATCTGAGCAAATAATTGAGGTGTATTAATGACTGGAATAGGGATAGCAATGGAATTGAACAGAGCGGCATTCAGCGATACCCTTGCATCAAGAAGCTTGGTCATATAAATCCCTCCTAAGCGATCAGATAGGATACTATATTCAACATTCACTGGTTCGCATGGACGAGCGCTTAGCACAGAAAAAATTAAGAGACTGCATCAGAGAGCAGGTTGAGTTTCAGTCCTTTGACATGAGGGGGATGGAATGAGAAAATATGTTGTCGCAGCATGAAGAGTACTAAACAATCGATGTTGGAGGTTTGAAAAATGAATCAGCGCTTCAAAATTACCAGATCCATGCAGGAGAATAACCCCGAACAGAGCATTTCATTAGAGGAATGCAAAGCTTATTTTGCATCCAGACCAGATTTTACGTATTCCACGGAACTTCATATCGTTAGAGCGGAGAGTACGATGACCATTCAAGGAGATTTCTTTATGTGGGAGCATGAAGGACAGCAATTTCCGTTTCGTTTATATATGGGAGAGTTATACGCTGCGATTTCAAATGAGGCCATCGTTCCAGTGATGATGGAAGCAGCTTCTCACCTGCATGGCGATATCGTGGAGGGATAGGCAGCCTTCAGAAGGCATGAAGAAAAGAAGGCGGAATCGATTTAGACTGTCACAATAATAATAATTACTCCAAATGATTCTTCTGGGAAAATGAGACTAAAGCTCCATTTTATTTCCAAATTATACCTTGTAGAATATGGATATCTCATTTTACAGGAGGATGATTTGATTTGAGAAAGTCTAGGCTGCTGCTGATGGTTTTCATGAGTATGATCCTTGCTTTTACTTTACCTGGCATTGGGCAGAATATGAAGGCTTCTGCTGCAACGGCACGCACTCCAATCGTATTTGTTCATGGATTAACAGGTTCGGACAGCAATTTTTTGGCCATTGAGAGATATCTGCGCGGTGAGGGATGGTCAAGGGAAGAGTTGTTCGCCATCGATCTTCCAAGCAAGGCAGGGAATCAACTGTTGAATTCCGCAGCGATCAGTCGCTTTGTGGATGATGTACTTCGCCAAACGGGTCATTCCAAAGTCCATATCGTCGCACACAGTATGGGCGGTGCGAACAGCCTGTATTACATATTGAACCGTGGAGGCGCTGACAAAGTAGATAAGCTCATTACGCTGGGTGGGGCTAATCGCTTGACAACAAGCAGAGCGCCGAGCGGCGTTACAGTTACTTCGATCTATTCAACAAGTGATACCATTGTCTCACCGGTTTTGTCCCGTTTAGACGGGGCAAACAATATTTCTGTTAATCTGGTAACGCATATTGGGCTGCTGTTTAACTCCAGAGTAAATGCGTTGATCAAAGCGGCACTAATAGAATAGCTGTAGAGAATCTACACTTATGAAACGACTGACCATTCTTGGTCAGTCGTTTTTTTGAATTACAGGAGATGCTTGAATCAGTATCAATCGGTCTTCACATTTCCAGAAAGTTGGGTCCATTCAAAACATCCAGTGGATAGGATAACAGATTTGGATGCATTTCAAGGCGCTGTAAGAGCATTTCAACCCATTTCTATACAGCTTTACTTGATAAGATAGTATATTAGAAAAATAAATAAAGGCTTGCGCGCAGGAAAGGCGGGATGGGATGTATCATGCAGCGATATGTGATGACGACGAGCAGCAGCGAGAATTGGTAAGGCATATGCTGACTTCGTTCTCGCTCAAAACCAATATCGAGTTTCAGATCACCATGTTCAGTTCAGGAGAACAACTTTTGGCACACTATGAGGATCAGAGAGAGGCGTTTCACCTCATCATTCTGGATGTAGAGATGGGTGGGTTAAATGGGATACAGACGGCCAATGAAATCAGAAAATTAAAGATCTTGGATGTACAGATCATGTTTCTAACTAGTTATCCCGAGTATATGGTTCAAAGTTTTGATGTCATGACGTTTCAATATTTGATTAAGCCGATCCAGACAAGCATCCTGGAAGAGAAGCTGATCAAGCTCCATCAGTATTTTCAAGCTATGGATAAAAAGTATATGGTAATTAAATCGGATTACGATGATTTGATGCTGAAATATGAAGATATTTTATGGATTGAGGTCATCAAAAGCCTTACGGTTAAAAATAAGCTAAAGGTGATCACTCATGATAACTCTTATGAAACAAAAGGTATTATATCGGCCTACGCTCGAGCGCTGAAAGAGCACGGTTTTATGCAGATTCACCGATCCGTCCTGATCAATCTGATGCATGTACACAAGTTCACGGGTACACAAGTCACGATGCTGGATGGGACCTCATTACCCATAGGTCGTTCCAAAATCAAAGAAGTTAAGGATACGTACACCAAATATATGATTATGAGGGTGCAGTAAGATGAACTTCCTGCATCTGGTGCCCGTCCTTTTGTTGACGCTGCTCATGACCTTTCAAGCGAATTATTATTTTGATTCTGTACTGGGGAAGTCCCGGCGCAAACCTCGCAGAACGATCTATTTCACTGTGTTTATGCTGCTGGATTTCTTTTATTTGGCTGTGCGATTACCTTCTGTTTTTTCGACTGTAATAGCATTGATCTTTATCTTTACTTTGGCGCAATCCTACCGGGCAGAATTAAAATTGAAGATCATGTTTACGGTGATGTATGCAGCACTGCTGACCACGGTGAATGTCATTTCAATTTATGTTTTCAGCGTGATTGACGGCATTGATTACCTGAAAGAGGCTGTCTATGGCACGGAAGCTATATGGCTGTTCTCCAAAGTTCTACTGCTCGGATGCAGTATCATGTTTATTGTTATTCCCATTGTTCATCTGATTGCCAAACGCATGAGCTTTGCGGTGCATTATCGGTCATATTTGTTGTTTCTAATCGTAACGGCGATTACGGTGTACCAGATTAATGTCATTTCGATCTACAGCGAGAAAAATATTTATTACATTTTTTCAGTGTTGGGCTCGCTCTTTCTCAATGTATTCATTGTCTATGTATTCGATAATATCGTAGAGAAAGCCCAGCTTGCGCACGAGAATGAACAACTGCAGCGGCAGATGGATTATCAGGATGCCAATTATGAGAAGACCGTACACAGTTTCAAGAGTATTAAAAGCATTATTCACGATATCAATCAGCAGTTTCTATATATTGAAGAATGTGTGCAGCGTAATGAATTGGCAGCAGCAACAGAGCATATGCACGTTACCTTGAACACCATCGAGCATGCTTACCAACGCGTGAATAGTGGTAATCTGGTTATTGATGCTTTGGTTACCAATACACTGGCTGTTGGACAGGCAAACGGAATTCGAGTCGATACGCGCATTCAGCTCCATTCCCAGCATGTAGGCATTGAACGATACGACCTGTGTGTTGTGCTTGGAAACATCCTGGACAATGCTGTTGAAGCATCCAAGAAAGTGCGAATTGCCGAAGATCGCTATATGTTAATATCTATCCATTCTACAGCTTCAGCTCTGGTAATTCAGGTTATGAATCACGCAGTACAACCCGCACCGGGCTTGAGGAGTGATAAGTCGGATTCGGAATTTCATGGCTTTGGTCTAACCAACATATCGAGGATCTGCAGCAAATATGGAGGACATATGACGATTGAGCAGGGACAGGGCTCGTTTAATAACATGGTTGTTCTTCCATTCAATACAGACAACGTCTGAACTGTCGTTCAGGGGTTGTTTTTTTCCACTCAGGGTTCTTTACCGCAGGCAGCGCCTTTACCGGATATGATGAATGCATTCATGTATATCCATCACAAGGAGGAAGTCTGAATGAAAAGAATAATCACCGTTCTATGTGCCCTCATGCTTGTTATTATGCCTGTAACAGATGTTAAAGCCCAGGCGAATGAGAAGCAGACGATCGAAGGAAAAGCCAAACAATTAGCTGAAATGCTGGTTCAAAATTATGGTGTTACGAGTGTGCAGTATGCCGTTATGGACAAAGGAAAAGTGGTTATATCGGACGGTGCAGGATTCCACGACAAAGCAAGCCAGAAAGCCGTGGATAAAGACACCATGTACGGCATAGGCTCCGTAAGCAAAATGGTGGTGACATCTGCAGTGATGATGCTCGTGGATAAGGGTAAGGTTGATCTGGATCAGCCGCTTACCACATATATTACCGATTTCAAAATGGCAGATCCCCGCTATAAGCAAATCACGCCGCGCATGTTAATGAATCATTCATCCGGCTTGTATGGTTCGCAGTACGGAAACAGCATGCTGTTTGATGATAACGACACACGCAATCATGATGAACTGCTGATCAAACTCCAGGCTGAACGTCTTAAGTCTGAGCCTGGTGAATACTCCGTTTATTGTAACGATGGGTTTCAACTGCTGGAGATTTTGGTGGAACGCATGAGCGGACAAAGTTACAGCAAATATGTGGAACAATTCATCAGCAAGCCGCTGCAGCTGAATTCAACGAAGACGCCAATGGATTCTTTTGATAGAGACAGGTTAGCTGAGACCTATTGGCCAACGTTTAAACCGAAGATGCCTGTTGAAAATGCGAATATTATCGGTACTGGCGGCATTTATTCCACTTCCGAGGAGTTAGCTGCATTTGCCGAAGTGCTGATGGGCAATCATCCGGATATCCTGTCGGAAGCTTCCGTCCAGGCTATGCAGCGTCCAGAGTATCGCAAAGGTATATGGGTGACTGATGAGATCAATTCATTTAACTATGGACTCGGCTGGGATGCCGTAGAGCTTGCTCCGTTCAGCGAATATGGGATCAAGGCACTGACCAAAGGCGGAGATACCATGATGTATCACGCCTCGTTGATCGCAATCCCGGAGCACGACATATCCATGGCAGTGTTATCTTCAGGCGGATCTTCCGTTTTTGACCAGATGTTTGCCGCTAAAGTATTGCTGGAGGTATTGAAGGAGCAGGGTATTATTGACAGCATTAAACCGGATCGCACCTTCTCCGCACCAGTCCAGACCAAGATGCCTGCTGAGATGAAAAATTACTCCGGATTGTATGGGACCGTTGGTGCAGTTACAAAAATTGATATTCAGAATGGAGTATTCACACTGCCAGCTATGCTGGGCGGACTGATCGCTGAACAACCTTATGTGTATACAGGTGACGGGTACTTCACAAGCAAGGACGGAAGCGTGAAAGTGAGTTTTGTGAAGGAACGCAATGCCAAGACCTATGTGAAAGTTCAAGGATATCTTAACCTGCCGGGACTTGGACAGATGGGGATGAGCACGTATGACTATCAGAAGCTGGAACATAACAAGCTGGATGCGGTTACCCAGGAGAAGTGGTCTGCACGGAACGGCGTGAATTATTTTGCACTGGACGAAAAAATCACATCCATTTTCTATCTGGTTCCATCGCAGCTGATTAAAAACTTTAACGTCAGCACAGAGCACGGTTATGTGAACGGGACGAAAATTACAGACGAGAATCATGCCGTTAATGTGGCCGAAATCCCGATTATGAACGGCCGAGACGCTTTTGATTTGCAATTGATGAAGAAACAAGGGGCTGAAATTCTCACCCAGAACGGACTGGAATACATCTCTGAAAAGAATATCAAGCCTATATTTGGCGGAAAATCAGGAATTGCAACCATCCCGGCGAGTGGCCAAGCGCGCTGGTATGCTGTTGGCGGAAAATCGGCTGAAAAGACGATCACAGTGGATTCTCCCGCGCAAGGAGGGTATGCGGTATATAGTGACAAAGGTGAAGTATTGCATTTCTCCATCGCAACTGGCGAGCAGACGACCAAACTTCCGAAGAACGGGTTTATCGTGTTTGGCGGCAGCGCTGGTGACATTTTTCAAATTCATCTAAAATAAAGAGACACGGTTTGGGTATAGCGTTCCAAAGCAAAGGGCTGCCGCATGGCGGCTTTTTGTGCATCTGAATAAACTTAGATCAGTTATCGCTGGACCTGGCAGACTGCTGTGAAAAAATATTTATTGGAAGGTCCGGTCAAGCCGAAATGATTTGACTTCGAGTTTGCTCTAAGGTGTAGACTGATTATAAGAGTCCCATCAGGGCTTAATAGTATAAGCAGTTACAGTGAGAGTACGAAGGAGCTGAATCATATGAACATTGATCATGAAACAAGAACGCAGCAGCATGGGATTGATTCAGGTTTTGATAAGAACAGTACGGCGGATGAGGTCCTGCATGGATTAGATTTGTCCGGGCGTCTCGCTGTCGTGACAGGTGGTTATTCCGGTCTGGGACTCGAGACCACGCGTGCTCTGGTTCGTGCAGGAGCACATGTTGTCGTCACTGCACGCAGACCAGACGCAGCGCGTGAAGCTTTGGCCGATCTTGAACATGTCGAAGTGGACGAGCTGGACCTTGCTGATCTGTCCAGTATTCGTGCCTTTGCTGCACGTTTTCTGGCAGCCGGTCGCAGTATCGACATGTTAATCTTGAATGCAGGCATTATGGCTTGTCCAGAAACTCGTGTCGGTCCGGGATGGGAAGCCCAATTTGCTGTAAACCATCTTGGACATTTTGCACTCACGAATCTGTTATGGCCTGCTTTGGTTCACGAAGGCGGCGCTCGTGTCGTTTCCCTTTCCTCGGCAGGGCATCATTTCTCACCGATCCGCTGGCATGATATTCATTTTGAACAGGGATACGAGAAGTTCCCCGCCTACGGTCAGTCCAAAACAGCGGTCAGCTTGTTTACGGTGGAACTCGACAGACTTGGCAAGCCGTATGGAGTTCGTGCGTTTGCCGTACATCCGGGCGGAATTATGACTCCGCTGCAGCGCCATATGCCCAAGGAGGAGATGGTTACTCTCGGATGGATTGATGAATCGGGCAGCGTGGCGAATCCGGCATTCAAATCACCTGAGCAGGGTGCGGCAGCCCAAGTCTGGGCTGCCGCATCTCCCAAGCTTGAAGGCTTCGGCGGTGTGTACTGTGAAGACTGTAACATCAGTGAAATGGCTCCCGAAGACGGTGGATTTTACGGTGTGAAACCTTACGCTATTGATGCAGAGCAGGCGGAGCGCCTATGGGCATTATCTGCCGAACTGACTAACACGGATATTCCGGTAAGCGGGCGGGAGTAAGTTGAAACTTATTTTATGGAATCGGGAAAATTGCAAAATATACTCAATGTAAATTCAGCGCTGCGGACACTGCCTCCGCAGTGTTTTTTCGTTTTGCTCTTCTAAACAGAGTATAAATATGCTGATGGATTGATTTTGGCTTGTACCCGAGTGCCTATTCGGCAAACAGGCGAATATCATGGAGTATAGGGTGAATTTCATCGATCTATAGAGGGAATTATGAGGATAGATTGTCATTGGAGTGTGTTTCGATTTACAATGTAGGAATCATGTTCTTTTTGAAGAACGCAGGGAGAGAAAATCATGAACATTTTTGAGAACCACATACCTGAGGAAAAAGTAAAATTTAATGAACCGCTAAAAAACCATACGTTTATTCAAATTGGAGGCAAAGCGGATATTCTCGTTCATCCGACCACGGTGGAGGAGATCACCAAAGTCGTTGAAATTGCAAACAGCCATCAGCTTCCGCTGACTGTCATTGGCAAAGGCTCTAACGTCATTATCAAAGATGGAGGCATCCGGGGGGTAACGATATCGCTCAGTCGTTTTGACCAAATCAAGGTTGATGGTACCCGCATCATGGCTCAGAGCGGTTCCGATATTATTGACGTATCCAGAACTGCTTTGGATTACAGTTTGACCGGGCTGGAGTTCGCCTGCGGCATCCCTGGCAGCACGGGAGGCGCTCTATATATGAATGCCGGTGCCTATGGCGGGCAGATCGCTGATGTTATCGAAAAAGCAACGGTCATTACGCGTGATGGCAGCATTGCAGTGATCCCTCGTGAAGAGATGAAGCTGAGCTATCGCAACAGTCTCTTCAAGATGGATCATTATATTATTCTGGATGCCGAATTTACGCTTAACATCGGTGACAAGGAGCAGATCTCCAGCAAGATGAAGGAGCTAACTTTCCTTAGAGAATCGAAACAGCCGCTGGAATACCCTTCTTGCGGTAGTGTGTTCAAACGTCCGGAAGGATATTTTGCCGGTAAACTGATTCAGGACTGTCAGCTGCAGGGCACGCGTATCGGAGGAGCTGAAATCTCCATGAAGCATGCAGGGTTTATCGTTAATGTGGACCATGCCACAGCCAAAGACTACGAGGACCTGATTCAGTTTATTCAGAAAAAAGTGTGGGACACGTTCCAGGTTGAATTGGAAACCGAAGTAATATTCCTTGGAGAATATTAATGTTGAATAGGATATATAACAGTGGAGCATGGTGCATGCATAGAGCATGACCAGTCACCGCAAACAAGATGAAGCCGCCGTATGGCGGCTTTTTTGGCGATGAATTATCGAAGTGGAATAACGAATTACTGAAACAAAAGAACGAATACCATAATTATGGTAATATTAGATGTGTTTGTGAACTTCGTTTATGCAGTTCATCTATCTTCAAGAGGGGGAGTCGACAGATGCATAAGAAAAAAAGGAACATGCTCAAGATTATGACTATGTCGGTAATATTCTTAACACTCGCTGTCTTAACATTTTTTGCATATATCTATGTAAAAGAAAGCCCTGGCGGTCTTGCTGATCGCATGATGTCGAAAGCATTAGGCATGCAGGACAGCATATTACGTATTCCTAACGCCAGCACACCTGAGGAAGCCCTTGAGCAGTTCAGAGGCCCATCCGAGGCGACCCAAATTGTTCATCAAGAGCCTGTTGATGGCGGAATGATCTTATTTACACAACGAACAAACAGTGAAACATCCAGTAATCTGCAGCTGGAGTATGTACGTAAAAATTGGTTTGGCTGGAAATGGGTATGGGGCGGAGGTTACGGAACTGATGAAATTGATCCGTCGGAGTTTGCTTTGTATTATATGAACATGCCTAAGCTGGAGGAGATCAAGACCCCGTTTCCAATGGTGTTTGGTACGATTGAACACCCGGCAATCCAGCGTGTCATCGCTGAAACAGAACAGAATGGCTCTATCAATGCAGCGGAAGCCAAGCTGATTAAAGTGGATATCGAAGAGTATATCTGGTTTGCGATGCTGCCGGTCTCGGAGGATGCACCCTACACAATCAAAGTATATGATGAAGAAGGTAAACAGGTGGGCAGGAAACGAGTTGAAATGGCGAGTGATACCGGATCACTAACGCTGGGAAAAAGACCAGCCTCCATGTGATCCGTGTATACTCGGTATGCCCCAACTCGATAACGCCAAGCTATTTCACTGCGCGGTTCGCTTTCACATATTTGAGCTGAGCCACGATAATCACACTGATAATGACCAGCAAGAACCAGGAACTGATCTTGCTGAAGCTCACGAGCTGCCAGCTGTCATGCTGATCCGGATATTTCCAGCCATTAAAGAAGGTGGCGATGTTCTCCGCCAGCCAGATAAAGAAACCGACTATAATGAAGGCAAGGGACAGCGGCATCCGGTATGTCGCAGAGCGTACCCGGTAGATAATCCATGTTTTCCAGAAGACAATAAATACGAGCGCTGTCAGCCACCAGCGAAAATCCGGAATAAAGTGATGAGTGAAAAAATTAAGATAGATGGCTCCGCCGAGCAGAAAAGACGGAACCATGCCAGGCCAGCCGGTCATATCCATACGCAGCCTGCGCCAGATTTGACACATGAAGCTCGCTACACTGGCATACATAAATCCGCTGTAGAGCGGGACGCCAAGTATTTTAGTATATCCCGGTTCAGGGTAAGACCAAGATCCCATATGTACTTTGTAGATTTCCAACATCAGACCGATCAAGTGAAACAGGCAGATCACCTTGATTTCGTCCCATGTCTCCAGTCCGCTGCGCAGCATTATACATTGGATGGCGAGCAGGATGAGCAGGATCGCATCATAACGATAGATATAAGGGAATTGGAAGACACTTGAAAGAGCCAGTGTACCAAATATGGCCACAGGAAAGATGCAGCTCATGGCTTGGTGATAGCCGAAGTGTAATAGTTGGATGATCGGTTTCATCGAGAGCATCTCCTTTAAGACAACGATTCATAAGTAAGTTTGATTATGCGGTATGATATATAATGTAATATATCAGCTCTACATTGAAAAAGAGAAAAAATCGCCGAAGAAAGTTCCTGTTATTGCCCTCATTCGACGCACTGCAGAGCTTTGAATGTATATTCTTTCTTGCATATGCTAAAATAGAGTTCACACTTTACAAGAAACAGGGAGGCCGTCATGCAACTGATACAACCACAAGATATCCAGCTTCGGCTCGATCGCCTTGTCAATCAGGATATATATATGCATCTTGAAATGACGACGGGCGCTTATGCTCAACATTACGATAGTTCACGGCATCCGGCTTCGGCATTTATCACCAATGCGGCCATTCGATATACACAAGGCTCCATTTCAGGTGAAGGACCATACCGAGTCGGTCTGAAGACGACAGATGGCTGGGTATATGCAGAAGGGCTTACCCATATTGATGAGCAGGAACAAGAAAGACTGATTATGGCCGGCCATGACAGCCAAGGCAAACTGGTTGTTGCGCTCGAGCTGAGCCGGGAGAAGTTCTAATGGAAGTGGAGGAACAACATATGACAAAGAATGCACATGATGAGCATCAGCGCATCCTGGTGGTTTATCCCCATCCGGACGACGAAGCATTCTCGGTATCAGGCACGTTAGCCAAATACATTAATGGTGGAGCACATGTTACATATGCTTGTCTGACCTTGGGTGAGATGGGACGCAACATGGGTATTCCGCCATTTGCAAACCGTGTGACCCTGCCATCGATCCGCAAAGAAGAGCTTATTGAAGCAGCTAGTGCAATAGGTATTCAGGATCTAAGGATGCTGGGTTTTCATGATAAAATGGTAGAGTTTGAAGATCCTCAATTGCTGGATGGCAGCATTATGGCTCTTCTGGAAGAGATTAAGCCTTCACTGGTCTTTACGTTCTATCCTGGATTCAGCGTACACCCTGATCATGATGCGACTGGAGCTGCCGTGATCAGAGCGGTCAGTCGTCTTCCGCTGGAAGAGCGTCCTGTCGTTCACTGCGTAGCTTTTTCTAATAATCATGAGCAGCATATTGGCAAGCCAGATGTAACCGTAGACGTAAGCGAGTTTTTGGAGCAAAAGCTGGCTTCCATTCGCGCTCATCGTTCGCAGTTCCAGGCAGCTGAGCTGCTTGGTAATCGCAAACTGAACGATGAAGAGCTTCAGTCTCGTTTTGGCCGTGAGCGGTTCTGGACCTATCCGTTGGCATAACGATTTTCACATACTGAATTTTCGCACCGTTTGCCGTTCCCGGCACGCGTGTTCTTAAAACCGCCAAATTGGCGGTTTTTTTGATTCAATCACAAATTGGACACAAAAGCAATCAAGCTATAGCCTGATGGGGCTATATGGGAAATTGTTCATTTTCGATACACTGTGTGAAGGACTGGGATAACGCTTTCCTGTAACGCCATAGAGCAGGAAAGGAGGGAAATGAAAAGAATATGGACGAAAAATGTACAGGAATTGGGGGCGTACACATTCTGAATGTAAGTCATGGGAGGGAGAGCAATCCCAACCAACATGGTAGTGAAACCAAGCAAATAAAAAATATCTGGCTTGCGCTCGTCGGTTTGTTTACGTTCATACTGGGACTGCTGACTGCGCTTCATACCGCCGGGGCCGCAGCTGGAATTCGGGAGAATGTACCGCTGCAGCCGATTATAGACCAGGCGCCTGCTGGAGCGGTCATTGATCTAGAAGCTGGAAGCTACTCAGGTCCTGTTGTGATTACGCAGCCGTTAACATTGGTTGGGGATAAGTCAGTGACGATTGTGAATGAGCAGGATCAAGCTGCAGTATCGATCCAGAGCGAAAATGTGAAGCTGAGCGGATTTACAATTGAGCATAACGGCAGCCAGCCAAGTGCAGCCGTGCAGGTCACAGGAAGGGATAACGAAATATCGGGGCTTACCATTCACACCAAAGGAGCCGGATTGCTCCTGCGTGAAGCAGCCGCCGCAGTGATTCGTCGTAACACGGTTGAGTGGGCAGGAGCCAGCACCGCCTCCAGCAGTCAGAAAGGCAATGGCATCGATCTCTACAATTCCGATAACAGCCGAATTGAAGGCAATAGAATTCAGGGAGTACTCGACGGAATTTATCTGGAGAACAGCCGCAATGCTGCGGTGAACGATAACCGCATGATTCGGACAAGGTACGGCATTCACTGTATGTATATTGATGGATCGTCAGTGTTGAATAACACGGGGGAAGAGAATATGACAGGTGCCATGATCATGGGGGTCAAAAAGACCACAGTATCCGGCAATACCTTTCGCAAACAAAGCACGAATGTTCATTCCCAAGGTATGTTGTTATATGACGTGCATGAGTCCAGGATTCACAGCAATACGGTTGAAGGCAACCGTGTGGGCATGAATATCGCCGAATCCTCGGACAACGAGATCGCTGATAACGAATTGCTTCGTAATTTCGTTGGAATCCAGATGGTGCTGGCAGAGGGAAATGAATTTACGCATAATCGCTTTATTTCTAACGTCATTGATGCTTCTGCCGTGGACAGTAAGGATAACAGGTTGAAGCAAAACTACTGGGATTCGTTTCAGGGACTGGATCTGAATCGGGATGGTGTAAGCGATATTTCCTATGCGATCAATCCGTTTTATGAACAACTGGTGAGCCGCAACGCTGCATATCAGCTGTTTTTTCAATCACCAGGCATGGTTTTTCTGAGTGATCTGCATTCGGAAGGGAAGAGCAGCTGGACAACGGATGAATCACCGCAGATGAATCTCGGGCAGGAGCAGCCTGCATCATCTGGATCAGCCGGGACAAACGGTTCAAGTCTGGTTTCAATGATCGGTGTACTTTTACTCGGTTTATCTGCAGGTACGATGATTTATATGGGGGTATGGAGAAAATGAGGAATAAACGATGGATTTTGGCGATGATACTTCTGTTAGGTACAGTAATGTTAACGGCTTGCGGCCAAAAGTATGCGGCGGTGCCGATTAACGAGGACGTGGATATCTGTGCTGTTTGTAACATGCAGGTGAAGGATGATGCGTTTGCCACACAGCTCATAACGAAGGACGGTAAAACGCTCAAATTCGATGACCTCGGCTGTATGAACCAATGGAAAAAAGAAAATGGCACCGACAATATTGGTATGGATTATGTGCGTGATTATAACGATAAAGAATGGATCGAATTTAACAAAGCAACCTATGTGTACGATTCTTCGCTGAGAACACCTATGGCCTACGGCATAGTGAACTTCAAGGATAAGGCATCTGCTGAAGCATTCGTGACGGAGCAGGGAGTAGGCAAAATGATGAACGCAGATGAACTTGCCTCTCATGAGTGGACTCAGAATATGGATAACATGAATATGGAAGGACATGGGCATGGCCACGATCAAGATGAGGCGGATCAAGGTTCGGATCATGATATGGGCGAGGGCATGCATCAAGAGGGGGAATCGGAAGAAGGATCAGGCAGCCACTGATGCGGATAAGGAATGGTGAAGCCAATGTCTGATATGATACACATCGCCAGAAGAGAGTTGAAAATGGGATTTCGCAATCCTTGGGCGTATTCATTTTTAGTTCTTTTTTGCACATTCAGCCTAAGTTTATTGCTCCTCAATGCACAGAATCCGGTTCAAGGTTATTCGGGTGCAACGGGTTCCATGCTGAATCTCATTCTTTATCTTTTACCGCTGATGACGCTGTTCCTGGGTTCATTCTCTTTGACCTCTGAGAAGGAAGACGGCAGCTGGCAGCTTCTATCGACTTATCCCATAGGTACGTTATCCTTCATTACAGGTAAATATGTTGGACTGGCAGCCGTACTGCTGACGATTGTGGCCTTTGGGTACGGACTGAGGGGATTGATCAGCGGGCTGCTTGGCAATCCGGTGGATCTGCTGACCTATGTTCTGTTCCTGGCTTTTTCCTGCGGGCTTGTCCTGTTATTTCTAAGTATAGCGCTGCTCGTTGGCTCGTTATCACGCAATCGCTGGCAGGCTTTGACGATTTCCGTATCGATCTGGTTCTTCGCCATTATTGGCTGGCCTGCATTATTACTTGCGGTATTAGGACTCATGCCTTATCTGTGGATCAAACCGCTTCTTGTCGTACTGACCTTTCTGAACCCGGCGGAACTTGTGCGTCTGTATGTTGTGATCAAGCTTGGCGGAGGTTCTATCCTGGGACCGGAGTATTATCAATGGGTGACCTGGGTGCAGCAGCCGAGCGGCAGCGTCATATTTATCGGGATATGCCTGTTATGGATAAGCCTCTCCATCCTCGTGGTTTATGGAATATGGGAAAGGGGGCGCTCTCGTGCATAAACCGGAAGTAAGCGTGAATGAACTGGGCAAACGAATTAAAAATCAAACCATTGTGGATGATATCACCTTTCGTCTGGGATCTGGTCATGTGCTCGCCGTATGCGGCGGGAACGGTGCAGGCAAAAGTACCCTGCTGAGCATGCTTGCAGGCATTCTGAAGCCAACCTCAGGGGAGATTATGGTGAATAACGTGAGCTGGTCACAGGATCGAAAACAGTATGCGAACCAGATCGGTTATATGCCGGATGATTATCAATTCAGCCAAGGACTGACAGCCGAGGAAGCTTTATTATTTTGGGCTTCTCTGCGCAAACTTCCTCGAGAGAGGGTGCGGGAAGTGTTAGTCATGGTTGGACTCGACCAGCAAAAACATAAACGCGTTACGACTTTCTCCAAAGGGATGCGGCAGCGTGTGCTGTTTGCTCAGGCGATGCTTGCGAGGCCTGCGCTTCTGATTATGGACGAGCCTACCAATGGGTTAGATCCCTTCTGGATGCAGGAGTTTGTGCATTTGCTGCGAGATATCAAGCAGGAAGGGCACATGGTCGTGTTCTCCACACATCAGTTGGAAGTGGCCAATGACATCGCAGATCAGGTGCTGTTTATGAATCAGGGACGGAATGTCGGGGAAGGTACTGCGGATGCCATTCGGGAGCAGTATGGTTCGCTTCATGCTGCTTTTCATCAGAGGAGTCTCGGAATAAAGTGAAGGTGACGTTATGGAAAACAAACCGCAGCAGAATGAGCCGATGATCAGGAAAAAGCGTGGATTTCAAGTCAGACGTATATTAACGATTGTGACTATGATTGCAGCTTTGTTCGCTGGCATATGGGCCGTTACGACGAATTGGTCCGATTCCGAGTCGAAACGCAGCAATCCCATCCGGACAGGAGCCGAAGCTCCCGATTTTACAGCGGTGAATTCCAAAGGAGAGCAGGTACGGTTATCCGATTACCGGGGCCGAGCCGTGATGATCAACTTCTGGGCTTCCTGGTGCACACCTTGTGTAAGAGAAATGCCGCTAGTTCATGATTTAGCACAGCAGAACGCAAATAACGTAGAGACACTATTTGTCAATGTGGGGGAGAGCAAAGGTACCATCAACGAGTTTATGAAAAGCCATCAGTTCGATTTCCCGGTAATCATTGATGCAGCGGGTAAGGTATCGAGTCTGTATCGTATTACGGGTCTGCCAGCCACAATGGTCATTGATCGCTCGGGGCAGTTCCGCCATATTTTGCTCGGTGAACTGACAGAGGACATTCCCCTGCAGCAATGGCTGAAAGAGAGCATGTGATGGGATCGCTTATAAAATAAAGTGAACAAAAAGGCCGGAATCCTGCATGATACCAGGATTCCGGCTTTTTAAAACAATTCTGCTTAATGTATGACAGGTGATTCTCCAGGTTATTTCAGTACCGGAGCCGCAGCATTCTTTGCTCGCGCAATCCGTGCAGCCTCGACCATATTTTTCAGGGAAGCAACGGTTTCTTCCTGTCCACGGGTTTTCAAACCGCAGTCCGGATTGATCCAGAACAGTTTCGGATCAAGCACACGCAGCGCACGGTCGATCATGCTGCTCATTTCTTCCACGCTTGGCACACGCGGGCTGTGGATGTCATATACGCCAAGTCCAATACCGAGCTCATAGGTATTCTCCTCGAAGCTGTGAATCAGCTCACCGTGGCTGCGGGATGTTTCGATCGAGATAACGTCTGCATCCATCGCTTCAATGGAATCAATCATATCGTGGAATTCGCAATAGCACATATGCGTATGAATTTGGGTTGTTTCCTGTACGGTGCATGTCGAGATGCGGAATGCTTTGACAGCCCAATCCAGATAATCAGCTTGTTTATGCTCCTTAAGCGGCAGGCCTTCCCGAACGGCAGGTTCATCGACTTGAATCATGCCGATGCCTGCTTTTTCAAGAGCTTCAACCTCTTGTCTAAGTGCATAAGCCAGCTGATAAGCGATCGTCTCCCGTTCAACATCTTCCCGTACAAAAGACCAGTTCATGATGGTGATCGGTCCGGTCAGCATGCCTTTTACAGGACGATCTGTTTTCGACTGTGCATATTTGGTTTCCTCCACCGTCATTTCACCTATAAATTCGACATCCCCGAAAATAACCGGCGGTTTCACGCAGCGTGATCCATAGGACTGCACCCAGCCATATTGCGTAAAGGCAAACCCTGCGAGCTTCTCTCCGAAAAACTCAACCATGTCGGTACGCTCGAACTCACCATGAACCAACACGTCAATGCCGATTTCTTCTTGGATGTTAATCCAGCTGTCAATCTGATCACGGATAAAGGAAGCATACTGTTCATTGCTCAGTTCGTTTTTACGCCATTGCTGGCGTGCTTTCCGTACTTCAGACGTTTGCGGGAAGCTTCCGATCGTTGTAGTCGGGAAGAGCGGCAGCTGCCATTTCTCCTGTTGGGCAGCATGACGCTCAGCAAATGGGCGTGAGCGTTTAGGCTCTTGTACACGGATGGAAGCAACAGCTTCGTGTACCGCTTTGCGATTGCGATCTTCAGAACGCTGCAGCGCCTGCAGTTCCAGCTCCGCTTCGTTAATTTTAGCGGTAATGGCAGCATCACTGTGTGACAGTGCTTTTGTCAGAATAACGATCTCATCCAGCTTTTCATCTGCAAAAGCAAGGGCGTTTTTCAGCTCGGGAGCCAGTTTTGCTTCCCGCTCGGTTGTCACAGGCACATGCAGCAGGCTGCAGGATGACTGCACAATTAACCTTTCAGGGGTAACGAGTGAAGTCAGGGTGCCCAGCAGTGTCAGCTTGTCCTGAAGGGATGCTTTCCAGATGCCGCGACCATCAATGATGCCTGCTCCAAGCACTTTGTCTGCCGGAAAACCATGAGTTTGAATGGATTGCAGATTACCTTCAAGACCATGTACGAAATCAAGGCCGATGCCTTGAACCGGTAATGTGATGATCTGCTTATAGTTTTCCACAGATTCGAAGTACGTTTGCAGTACAATATTCAAACCCGGAACAGCGGATGCAAAGGCTGCATAGATTCTGTTCAGACGCTGGATATCTGCGTCATTCAATTTGGTGACAAGAACCGGCTCATCAATCTGTACCCACTGTACGCCAGCGTCTGCAAGTTCTTGCAGTACCTGAGTGTAGAGAGGAAGCAGCTGATCTAGCCAAGCGTCCGTTTCGGATGCACTGTAGCCTTTCGAGAGCTTCAGGAAGGTCAGCGGTCCAACGATAACCGGTTTGCCCTCAATGCCGAGTTTCTCTTTGGCCTCGAGATAGGCGATTAGCGGTTTATTCTCGGTTAAAACCGGCGAAGCATCGTTCAGTTCAGGTACAATATAGTGATAGTTCGTATTGAACCATTTGGTCATTTCACTAGCGGCGGCATCTTTCGTTCCTCGGGCGATGCCGTAGTAGACGGAGAGAGGTACTGTACCTCCGTTATAAGCGAAGCGTTTTGGCACAATACCAAACATCACGGCTGTGTCCAGAATATGATCATAATAGCTGAAGTCGTTTACCGGAATCAGGTCGATACCTTTGGCTTGCTGCTTGCGCAGGTGGTCTAAACGAATCTCTTGCAACTTCGCATGAAGTTCATTCTCTTCTAATTTTCCTGACCAGAACGCCTCCAGTGCTTTTTTCCATTCCCGATCGGCTCCGATCCGCGGATACCCCAATACGCTGCTTTTTGTCATTTGCCATTACCCCTCTGCAATGTGTTAACAACAAGGTATCACAGAAGCATGGTTATTAAGTAATTCCATTAAATTATATCCAGCTATAGCTTTGTGCTATAACAAGAGAGGACTAAAAGATAGAGGAGTGGGGACAAGGAAGTTAAAAGGGAAGGTTTGATAGCGAAGGTGATTTAAAGCAGTAGATGCCACCATTGAAAGAAGATAATCTGCTGTGGAAGTAGACATAGGAGCGTTCCAATGGTTAACTAGGCTTATGGCAAGAAGGAAGGGAAGGCGGCATCTGTGAATCTGTTTTACGTTCAGTCGATTGTAGGTGGAGTCAGTAAAGTGAAAAGTTTTCTGGAAGACAACTATGTGGGCATCCCGTGGTCAGCACTGGGAGATCTGGAGCAGATATCGTTGGAGCAGGTGCACGAGCTGTTGGAGCAGCGCTATGGACTTGCTGGTGATGAGCGGAGTGAAGCTGCGCAGACGATTAAGCTGTTTGCAGACGTAATGAACGACGGCGACTATGTCGTTATGAAGGATGAGGATTGGATGTATGTCGGAGACCTTGGTGATTATTATTATGACGACTCCATTGGCACCAGCGACGACTTCATTTGCCACCGCAGGGGCGTAACCTGGCTTGGTAGGGTACCGCTGGAGGATATTAATGAACATATGCAAAATTTGCTTCAAGAACCAAACGGAGCTGCCCAATTCAGGTTGCCTGTAACGCAGGCGAGGCTGGATCAGGTTCTTAAGGGGAATAGCGCTGCAGCGGAGACTATTGGGACAGCATTAAACCAAGAAACTCAGCCCGCAGCACCAGAATCATTCAAAACGCTAACACATGAACATACAACTCCACGAGTGGAGCAATCCATGATTGAGGCCGCACTGGATGTACTTCAAGAAGCACTGCAGAGCAAAGATGAACAATTGCGAGTCCAAGCGG
Source organism: Paenibacillus sp. AN1007 (assembly GCF_040702995.1). Classification (NCBI taxonomy): domain Bacteria; kingdom Bacillati; phylum Bacillota; class Bacilli; order Caryophanales; family Paenibacillaceae; genus Paenibacillus; species Paenibacillus sp. AN1007. The sequence continues at coordinate 2,816,189 of NZ_CP159992.1, read as the reverse complement.
CAGCCGCGATTTTGCAATATGCTAAGTCATAATCCCATCTTCAATGTGGGGCGTTGAAGTTATAGAATAAAAGGGACAACCGCCATGGTTGTCCCTTTGCTGTGTATTTATAAAAAGATAAGTAACAATGTTCCTGCCGCAAAGCAGTAATAAGAAAAATACTTCAGATTGCCTCGGGCCATAATGCCCATAAACCATCTCATCGAGAAATAGGTAACGACCAGTGTGGTGATAAACGCAATCAGGTAAGGAATAGCAAGCTGGGCACGATTAGGATCATGCGCTATATCTGAAGCGCCCTGAATCACACCGCCGATACTGATCGGGATGTAGAGCATAAAGGAGAACTTTAACGCCGTCTCCTGCTTCATGCCGACTGCAATAGATGAAATGACGGTAGCACCCGAACGGCTGATGCCCGGAATAAGAGCAACGGCCTGAGCGAGTCCAACCAGCACGGCATCCTTTGTTTTTAAATCACCGTCCTGTTTGCGACCGCGCAGATTACGAATAAGCCAGAGCGCCACACCTGTAATTAACAGGGCCACCGCAACCGTATAAACAGATGAGAAGATGCTCTCAATCTGATCCTTGAACAGCACAGCAGCAACGGCAGCTGGAATCGTACCGATGACGATATATAAGCAAAACATAAAGTCAGCCCGATATTCCGGTTTACGAGTTGTTAAGTAACCCCATCCACCGGTAATCAGCTTCATGATGTCTTTCCGAAAAATAAAAACAATGGAAATTAATGAGGCGGTGTTCGTCAAAATTTCAAATGAAAGGCCATTTTGCTTCAGTCCCATTAGCCGCTGGGCAATAATTAAATGGCCGCTGGAGGAGACCGGAATCGGCTCCGTTGCCCCTTGAACAATACCCAAAAAAAAGTACTTTAACCACAGTATAATCTGATCCATCTTGTCCTCCTTGAAACATTTCTCTACATTCTCAAAAATCATGTTCTAAAATCATTCTCTTTGTTAAATCTCTCTATCCACTCTAATGATGATAGCCTTTTAACTTACCAGATGGCAAGTTTGGAATGAAATTGTCAGTGGAAATGGGATGTATATTCTCTTTTCTCACTTAATAGACGAAGTTTGGAATGAATATATTAAACTTGTATTGTCAAAAGGCTAGAGTCGTGATATCGTTGATAACGATTATCAATATCATTTGATTTATAGAATCCAATACATTAAAGGTGGGGTTATTTTTGCGTAGTACAAAAAGAAGTTCAATATGGATCATGATGGCGCTTGTTTTCATGCTGATCTTGAGTGCATGTGGTCAGTCTGCTTCAAATACAGCTAAAGATGGGGCGGGGAAGACTACTGTATCATCCGATGCGGGAAGCAAAACCAGTAACAATTCAGATGGTACGACAGACACAGGAGCAGGTGCAGAAGATGAGATGGTTTCATTCCAGTCTGATGCCGGTGAAGTGAAAGTGCCGAAAGATCCTAAACGGATTGTGGATCTGACGGCCTTCTCTACGGGATACTTTGTCGCACTGGATGCTCCAGTGGTGGGGGCAGCTGCAGGTGCAATGAACAACAAATACATCAAAGAGCAGCTTGCTGCACAAGGAACAGCAGATTTAGGTGATCAGCCGCCAACACCAGAGCAGCTGCTGGCTCTTAAACCGGATCTGATTATTGTGTACACTGGTACAGAAGGCATCGACAAGCTGTCACAGATTGCACCTGTGGTTCAGATCGAGTATGGTAAGCGCAATTACAAAGACTTGATGCTGGAGATGGGTAAACTTACAAACAGAGAAGATGCAGCTAAAGCCTGGATAAGCAAGTGGGAAACTCAGATTAACGAATTGAAACCAAAGGTAGAAGCAGCTGTAGGTAATCGTACCGTATCGATCCTGAATCCGTATGATAAAGGGTTGTATGTCTTCGGTCATAACTATGGCCGCGGGGGAGAGATTATTTATGGCGAGTTTGGACTAAAAGCCCCAGCCAAGGCTCAGGCAGAAGCAATTGACAGCGGAACAGGCTGGGCTTCCATTTCGGTTGAAGTGCTGCCGGACTATGCAGGGGACATTATTTTTACCAGCCCGTGGTCCGGGGATACGAGTGATTCCAAAAAGGTATACGAGAATACACTATGGAAGAACCTTCCGGCAGTCAAAGCCAATCATGTGTTTCAGCTAGATCCATCGTCTGACACCTATAATGATCCTGTATCGCTGGAAGGACAGCTTAAATTCATTACGGATAGCTTGCTTTCGGCATCCAAGTAGTTTTTCTGAAAGCAGACTTCGATGATAGAAATATAGATCATTGAAAAAAGGGAAGAGGCTCTCACTGTCTATGGTGGAGCCTCTTTGCGTGGAACGGGATCATCAACAGACAGATGATGAGTCCTTTCTCTTGTTCTGGGAGCTTACCGCGTGCTCAGCGTTAGGAGCCAATGCGAATTTATGAATGTTTTCCGTTCCGGCTTCAATGGCCTGCTGATAATAGCTGCGCTTATGTTCGATAACCTCCATCGTTCTCCGGAGTTCCTCCATCTTTGCTTCAACGCTGGCTTTGCGCTCAGTAAACATGTCGTATCTTTGTTTCAGTGTTGCGTCACCTTCGGAGCACCAGGCAATGAAGTCTCTGATATCCTTAATTGGCATTCCGGTTGCCTTCAGACACTGAATAATCTTTAGAAAATCGATATCCGAGTCTTTGAACTGCCTTGTTCCGGTCGAATTACGTTCGACGAAAGGCATCAGACCTTCTTTGTCATAGTAGCGCAGTGTATATACGGTCAGGTTCAATTTTTTGGCGACTTCACCAATCGAATAGGTCATGGCTCAGATGTTCCTTTCACTTCGAGATCAGATTGTAATAAACAACCGTTATAGGTATGAATTCTACAGCGCAGTGAATTCTATCATGCGGTCAGGATCGCTGTCAAAACATGAACTTTTTAAGAAAGTGGGCTAAAACATTTGACTTAGAGTTAACTATAGGGCTTAAGATCAAGTGGTATCCAAAATCATGAGGAGGTTATTACATTGATTACAGCTAAAGCTAGAGCCGTGGACGGACCCGATCAAGCCTTTCGTTCCGCAGAGATTAACCGCCGTGATCTGGACACCACGGATGTATTGATTGAGATTAAATTTGCCGGCATCTGCCACTCGGATATTCATACTGCTCATGGGGAGTGGGGTCTAGTCAATTATCCACTCGTACCGGGCCACGAAATTGCCGGTATTGTAACCGAAGTTGGTAGTGGTGTAACAAAATATAAAGTAGGCGATCGTGTAGGTGTTGGATGTATGGTCGACTCTTGCGGTGAATGTGAGAATTGCCGTAAAGGAGAAGAGCAGTACTGCCTGAAGGGTAACATTCCAACGTATGCAGGAGTAGACAAATACGGTGAGCCAACCCAAGGTGGTTATTCCACACATATCGTGGTAACCGAGAATTTTGTCGTGCGAATCCCCGATAATATCGAGCTGGATGCAGCGGCACCGCTGCTGTGTGCCGGAATTACCACCTATTCTCCACTGCATCATTGGGGCGCTGGTCCGGGTAAGAAGGTTGCTGTGGTAGGTATGGGCGGCCTCGGTCATATGGCGGTTAAAATTGCACATGCCATGGGAGCCGAAGTGACGGTACTTTCTCAAACTCTCAGTAAAAAGCAGGACGGCTTACAGTTTGGTGCAGACCACTACTATGCAACGAGTGAACCGGAAACGTTTGAGAAACTGGCAGGAACATTCGACCTGATCATTAATACGGTCAGTGCCAGCATCGACATCAATGCCTATTTCTCGCTGCTCACACTGGACGGTACACTTGTCAATGTAGGGGCTCCACCAGAGCCGCTCGCCGTAAATGTGTTCTCGCTGATCGGTCATCGCCGTTCATTCGCCGGTTCAATGATTGGCGGGATTCGGGAGACACAGGAAATGCTTGATTTCTGTGCGAAGCATGAGATTGCACCCAGCATTGAAGTCATCTCGGCCGATCAGATTGATGAAGCATACAAACGGGTGCTTGCGTCAGATGTGAAGTATCGGTTTGTTATTGATACCAGCACGATATAAGAAGGGAAAACGTTATTCAGGCGTTCAATAGTTAAAACAGCAGCTGAAAGCCCCTATTTCCATGACGGAGAGAGGGGCTTTTTTTCCTGTATGCTTTTATTTTTCGGCCATATACGAGTTTATAGGGCACCTACAACCGCGTGAGGAATATAAGGTTCTTCCAGAAAGGCGATGTCCTCTGCGGACAGCTTTCCCAGACAAAACCGGGATACATCCATTCCTGTGCTGCCAAGTTTGACGTATTCCATCATATTCACGTTTCCTTCCATTTGCAGATGGTTTCAAAAATAGAGATCGGAGTACTGTCTTCACTATTATGTCATATTCTCCGAATGAAATTGCAGTTTATTTCGATCAAAAGTTGGCCTGAGTCAATCCAAATGTGAAAGGGATCGTAAATATAAAGGAGGAGGTACTAAAAAAAAGCCCCTTACTAATAAGGGACTTGTGTTTAAGTATAACTATATTTGAAATTGAGATTACATGAAAAGTATAAAAGAAAAAGATTGAACGTAAAAATTCGCCGTGATATAATCATGAGCGCAGTTGTAAATTGAATGTAATTCAAATGTTGAATCATTTTTCTCCTACAATAATGATACAAGGAATTCTTCGATTTGTCAACGCGCTTTTTTATTCCAATATATGGGTTTAGGGGTGGTTGAGCTTATGGCAGAAGCAGATGAGTGGTTGATTGAAAAAGAAAGATTGGCTCATGTCCGGAAAGAACTGCAGACAAGACTTGAGGCACTTGAACCCAAGGTTTCAGGACTGGCAGATCAGGCCGCCGAGATTCGCAAGCGTTTCTGGGAAGAAGTGACGATAAATACTGGTTCGTATACGGACTTTGAAGAAGCTTATTATACGATTAATCAGCAATCACGGGTTTTGGCTGAGCGGGAGCGGGGTCACAAGCTCTTGCTGCAGCAGTGGAAAAACGTAAACCGCTTACTTCCGCTGCCCTATTTTGGGCGCATTGACTTTAGAGAGAAGGGGCAGGGATATACAGAGCAAATATACATTGGAGTATCTTCTTTTACGGATGAGCAGGGTTTGAATTTCCTCATCTATGATTGGCGAACGCCAATCGCTAGCCTCTATTATGATCATGGTTCCGGCCCTGCGAATTACGAAACACCCATGGGGCAAATTGAAGGAACCGTTGAGTTGAAACGCCAGTTTCAAATTCAGGATGGTCAGCTGAAAGGCATGTTTGACGCGGGTGAGACGATTGGAGATGCGCTTCTTCAGGAGGTGCTTTCCAAAGGTGCAAGTTCCCAGATGAAAAGTATTGTAGCGACGATTCAAAAAGAACAAAACGCCATTATCCGGGATGATCGGAGCCGAATGCTGATTGTACAGGGAGCAGCGGGCAGCGGTAAAACATCTGCAGCGCTGCAGCGAGTGGCCTATTTGTTATATAAATATCGCCAGACTGTTAAGGCCGATCAGATGGTTCTGTTCTCACCTAATCCAATGTTTGCAAGTTACATCTCGACAGTGCTGCCTGAATTAGGTGAAGAGAATATACAGCAGACAACGTTCCAGGAATATTTAAACTATTGGCTTGGTTCCGCTTTGGATCTGGAGGACCCCCTTGACCAAATGGAATATGTGTTAACCGCAGAGAAAGAAGCTGGATATGCCGCACGAATGGAAGGGATTCGATATAAGGCATCTACACCATTTCTGGAGGCACTTAAAAGTTACGGGGAATGGCTGGGCAGGGAAGGCATCCAATTTATTGGCATCCGATTTCGGGAACGGGAGTTAATCACTTCGAAAGAAATGAAAAGGCAATTTTCAAGTTATGATGACCGTTTGTCTTTACCGAATCGGATTCTGTTGTTACAGGAATGGATGCTGAAGGAACTGGCTCTATTGGAACATCGCGAGCAGGCTGCTGATTGGGTTGAAGAGGAAATGAATTATCTGGATATGGATGACTATGCGGATGTTTACCGCAAACTGCACAAGGAAAAGCCTGTATTCGAAGTAGCGGAGCAGTATGCAGCCCGTGAAAATGCAGGTAAACATCCTGATCTGGATGAAGGAGCACATGATTATATGGAGCGGGAGGAAGAACTGCTTCGCCGTAAAATTGTGAAAGTGAAGTTTAAGCCGCTGAGACGGCGTGTGCGTAAATTTAAATTTGTGAATGTGCAGGCGGCGTATGAGCAGTTATTTGTAGACGAGGCTGAATATAAAGAGCGAACCAACGGTGCTGCTGTTCCACCTCACTGGAATGAAATCTGCCGCCAAACGAGAAACATGCTGCAGCAGAATAAACTGTTCCATGAAGATGCCGCTCCGTATTTATATGTAAAAGAAATGATTGAAGGTCTGCGCATCAACTCGGATATCCGTTATGTGTTTGTGGATGAGGGGCAGGATTATTCTGCTTTTCAGTATGAATATCTCAAAAAACTGTTTCCACGTGCCCGCATGACGGTACTGGGGGATTTTGGGCAGGCCATCTACATGCAGGCTACGGAACTTGCCGCTGCGGATTCCCCTCTAACCAAGCTGTACGGAGCCAAGGATACAACACTGATCAGACTGGTGCAGAGTTATCGCTCGACACGAGAGATTGTTGAATTTACGCGGGAGATGCTGCCAGGCGGTGATGAGATTATTGCTTTTGACAGAAGGGATAAGAAGCCGCTTCTGATCCATGCAGAAGCTGGTGAGCGGCATCGTGACGAGTTCATCCAAGTAGATATCGCAGCGCTTCAAGCGGATGGATATCGGTCGATTGCGATCATAACCAAAACGGCAGCCGAGAGCCGTATGGCCTATGAGCGTTTACAAAAACAGGGCATGAAAGACCTGCTGCTGATTACAAGACAGACCGAACAGTTTGAAAAAGGATTGATGGTTATTCCGGTCTACCTTGCCAAGGGTGTTGAATTCGATGCGGTGCTTGTATATGATGCCTCAGCGAATCGATATGGAGAAGAGTATGACCGCAAACTCCTCTACACGGCTTGTACTCGCGCCATGCATCGGCTGCATCTATATACGGTGTTGGACTGGTCTCCATTTGTTCAGGCCATGCCTGCACATCTGTATGAATTGAAAGATGTATAAATCAACTCTACTGAATGGGAACCGGAATACCGTGCATGCATATGCTCAACATTTGATTGGGCGTATGTATGTTTTTTTTGGAGTTGTTCAATGAGTTTTCGTGTTAAACAAACGATGTAATAGGTAGAAGAATGCAAGATTTTGTGCATGTAGTACAACTGGAAGTCTGGTAAAATAAAGCAAACTTGAATATAAATTCAGGGATAATATAAAGGATGCATAAGCGTTAAAACCAATGTGAAACAGGAGGCGGCTTGGGATGAACAAACCGATGATTGGCGTACTGCCTTTATATGATACGGACAAAAGTAGTTATTGGATGCTCCCTGACTATATGAAAGCTATTGAAGATTCAGGTGGGATACCGGTCATGCTGCCGTTAACGACGGACGAGGATATCATCACAACGCTGGCGAACACCTTTGACGGATTTCTGTTTACCGGCGGACATGATGTTAACCCGGAACTGTACAAGGAGCAGATGCTGAGTGTTTGTGGCGAGTTGTGTACGGAGCGGGATATGATGGAGGCTTTTCTATTTAAAAAAGTGATTACACTGGATAAACCCGCCTTCGGCATATGCCGCGGGTCTGAGCTGTTTAACGCGTTATTAGGTGGAACTTTATATCAGGACATTCCTACAGCGCTTAATACGGATCCGCAGGTTAATCATCAACAAAGGCCACCCTATAGCCATCTTGTACATTCAGTACATATTGAAAAGAATACGATACTTCATCATATCCTTCAGACCGAGCAGATTCAGGTGAACAGTTATCACCATCAGGGCATCAAAACGTTATCTGATCAATTAACAGCTGCAGCAATTGCGGAGGATGGATTGGTTGAATCCGTCGTTATGCAGGGCAGTTCATTTGTACTCGCTGTTCAGTGGCATCCGGAGTACAGTTATGCAGTGGATGGGTACAGTCAGCAGCTGTTTGCTGCTTTCGTGAGCGCCTGCAGCCCAGCTCGATTCGAGAGTCTTAAACAGGATGTTAAGGATATTACAGCCTGAATCTAACACACAAAAAGGGAATAGATCATTAAAAACCCCTTTCAAGTACATGTTATAGCATGTACTTGAAAGGGGTTCACATTTTCTCTGAACGATCACAGGGTATGCATTATTTCATCGTGTGAACAATCAAACCAATATGAGTGAAGTAGTTGAGTACCCCAAAACCAACAAAAATAATACCTGCAATAAGCCACAAGTACTTCACAGTGCGCATGAGCTTCGGATTAGGATTATCTTTCAGAAGAAAGGGGAAAATACATGCTCCAACCCCTGTCATGGCAAATAATAAAGACATGAATGATGCTTCGATCATCGGATAATCAGCAAACCAGCCTGAAATGGGTTCTTCCGGGGGAGCTGCGAATAATTGAAAACCAACACCTGCGAAGCTGATGGAGATGAGAGCCATACCCATAGCAGCAGCAAAATAGGAAAGCGGTCGGAGAAGGTAGGGCAGTTCAGCCCGAAGTTTTCCGGATATTAACGTTGAATCTTCTAAGTTCAAACCGGCTCTGTGATATTGATTGGATTTTCTCCAAAGAATGATCGTCGCCCCCCATAATAAAGCACCAAAAGCTAAAACGGGTTCACCGAAAATAATATCGTCGAAAGGGAACCCGACCTTGGATAAAGGCCATGTCAATGTCATGTGCGCACCCGTCAGGATTAAAATGAAACCCGTAATCCCGAACCCGACAGCCCAGCCTTCCAAGTGAGTAACCTTGGATCGAAACACATCTGCACTGAATTTAAGAATCATTAACAATGCAGCTCCTGCAGCAACAGACATCAATGTGTTATACATTGAAGTCGCTGACCAATCAATAATCATGTAATATCGAACTCCTTATATTAAAATGAACATGCATTAGCATATAACTTAATTTGTGAAATTTCAAATCCTTTTTTTTAGAAATATAAAGATATAATATGGCGGCAGCATAAAGAGTTTTATTTGAAGGTTGACAATATGTAAAATTTAAAACAAAATATATGCTATAGCATATAGATGGTGATGACACGGTGTGAATATGTGATCGGCCAGAGAATGAAACAAATCCAGTGTAATTACAGACTCATGGGCCGAATACATGGTACAGCATGTATATGATCTGCGACCTATATGCATAAACCAATGTAAGAAGGAAGGGAAGGATTGCTGTGTTTACTTTTATTACGGTTTTACAGGTTCTATTAGGTCTATTTTTCCTGATTACAGGAAGCAAAATTATTTCGGGTAAGATGGCCGATGAATTCAAACGTTTTGGCCTGCCCTCTTTTTTTAATGTCTTGACCGGATCGTTTGAGATCGTTGGAGCCATGGGGATGATTGCTGGAATATGGATCCCTGATCTTGCATTTTGGGCAGGTCTGCTGCTGGGCGGTACGATGTTTGCTGGTGCATTCACATTGATTGTTTTGGCCAAAGATCCAATACAGAAGGCCATTCCTGCAATCGTTTTGTTTGTTCTCAGCTTGATGGTATCCCTGTATCATTTCTTCTAAGCGCTGCATAGGGAGGAGAAGCAAGATGGAACTACTGCAGTCACAACAAATTTTAATTGTTGAAGATGAGCTGCGAATTCGTAATCTTCTAAGGTTGTATTTAGAGAAGGAAGGTTTCCTTGTTGAAGAAGCTGTCACAGGAGACACGCACATCAAACGAATTCGGGAAAAGCTGGATGAGATTTCTCCTGATTCCTCCTCCATGATCAATACCGTATGGGGATTGGGATATAAATTGCAGATTCATGAGCTGAGAACTCGATTAAAATAATCACTTTTAGCCGCCTCATTTCTTAAAGCGTGCCGTTTGTAACATTCGTTCAGATCACCTATAATTGGGTATAAGAAAATGATGAATGAGGGTACAGCAATGGACTTATACAATGTGACTGGTTTTTTGATTCACCGGACGGACCTCAAACTAACCAATTATTTTATCAAACAATTGAAACCATACGAAGTCACCCCTGAACAGTGGAGTATTATTTCGTATATGGATATCGATAAAGCTACGACTCAGAAAGAACTCGCAGAGGCTATTGATCGGGATCAGACCACTGTCGTTCGAATGATTCATTCGTTAGAGCGTAAAGAAATGGTTCGACGTATAGTGAATGATCAAGATAAACGTTCGCATCATTTATATTTGTCTCCCAAAGGAGAAGAAGTGAAACAAAAGTTGTTGTTAACGGTCCAAGAGGCCGATAATTATGTTACACGCGGTATACCGCCTGAGGAACTGGAACAGCTAAAAGCAATTTTAGAGAAACTATATATGAATGTGCGAGAGGATTAAGTGAATTTGAGATAGTGATTCGAGAACACATAAAAGATGCTATAGCATGTATGTAAAAGCGCGAATTCAGAAGGGGAAAGCTATGTCGTACCTTTTGCAAAATGTGAAGACCTCCTCAGTTCATGAGGAGGTCTTTTGTTGAGCATAGGTTATGACTTCATATCAGACTTGATGTTCACTTCGTTTTTAGCATTAAGAGTCTCAATCAACTTTTCACCTTCAACGTCCAGATTAGGCAGCAGGCGATCAAGCCATTTTGGAAGTGTCCAGGCCTTGTCGCCAAACATCGCCATAATTGCAGGTACGAGCGCCATTCGGATGACAAAAGCATCAATGAGAATGCCGACAGCAAGCGTGAACCCAATCTGTTTAATCATCACATCATCGGTAAAGATGAAACCGGCAAATACCGAGACCATGATAACTGCTGCAGCAACGACGACGCGGCTGACCTGATTATAGCCATGCACAACGGACTCGGTGCCGCGGTGACCATGCACATACGATTCACGCATGGAGCTCACCAGAAAGACCTGATAATCCATGGCAAGACCGTAGAGAATCCCCGTGACGATAATCGGCATGAAGCTAAGCAGGGGGCCGCCTGTATCGAAACCGAAGAGGGAATGCAGCCAGCCCCATTGGAACACAGCTGTCGTGATCCCGAATGTAGCCAGGATGCTGAGCAGGAACCCAATGGTTGCTTTAATAGGAACGATGATGGAGCGGAACACGAGCAGCAGGATAATTAATGAAAGCAGGATGATAATGCCTACATAAATCGGGAAAACCTGAGCCAGTTTCGCGGACATATCAATATTTACGGCGGTCAGACCAGTAACCCCGAGTTTGACGTCATACGTTTTGGCCATACTTGAATCTTCCGAACGAAGATCGTTCACCAGTGTTTTCGTCAAGTTATCGTTAGGACCTGTTTTGGGTATGAGACTGAAAATAGCTAGATCCTCTGTCATGCCTAAAGGTGAAACTTGTGCCACATTATTCTGGCTCTGCAGCTCCATGGCGAGTCCGCCCAGAAGCTCTGGCGTCATTTTTGCAGAAGGATTACGTGGTTCGGCTGCAAGGATTAGTGGTCCGTTGAAACCTTCGCCAAAACTTTTCGAGATCGCATCATAACTCTGTCTTGCATCCGTATCCAGATTTGCCGAGGAAGCTCCCGGAATGCCCATATCCATCTTGGTAATGGGGATAGCGGCAAATCCCAGAATGAGAACAATCGCAATAACAGCAGCCCAGCGATTTTTGATAACGAACTTCACCCATCGATCAGCCACACCATGACTTGTCGATTCCGATGAGCTGACCACCTTGGCACGGGCTTTTTTGGAGCAGATTCGTTCACCCACAAGACCAAGCAGGGCAGGCAGCAGCGTTAGTGCTACAAATACATTAATGAGCACTGTGGCCGCTGCGACTAAAGCCATCGTCGACAAGAAGGCCAGTCCGATGACAAGCATACCGCAGAGGGCAATAATAACGGTTAAACCTGCAAAGAACACGGCGCTCCCTGATGTGCCGATTGCACGTGCAGCAGCTTCTTGTGCGCTCAGGCGCTGATCGATAATCATCCGGCGCTGGCGATTGACGATAAAGAGCGCATAGTCAATGCCGACAGCCAGACCCACCATCAGAGCCAGAACGGAGGTAACACTTGGCATGTCAACAAATTTGGAGATCGAGAATGCTCCCCCAACTCCGATGGCCACACCGAGCAGCGCTGTAACCAGGGGCAGACCCGCTGCAACAACGGACCCGAGAGTAATCAGCAATACGATTACAGCAATGACCAGTCCGACAATCTCGGCTGAACCCACACCGATGGATACCGATTTAAGCGTTTCACCAGGCAGTACTTTGATCTGTGTTCCTTGTTCAACCTTCATCACCGATTGAATGACGGAATCGAACACATCTTGAGTTATGGCAGACTGTTCAATCGTGAACTGGAACTGAAACAAGGCGGTACTTCCATCGGATGCAATCAATACCCCTGGAACAGGCACGTTGTTTACAATTAGAGGACCGTATGGAGGCGGAGAAGCCGCTCCCTGCTGCGCCATGTTCATGGATTGAGCTGCTTCGGCAGATGAACCTGAACCGCTTGCTTGTGCTGCCGCATAGTCGGCAGGGTTAATGACCTTGTCCAGTCCATATACTTCGCTGACGCCTTTCATAATGGCAGCTAGTCGTTCAGGTGTATCCAGCCGCTCGTTATCCGGCGCTTTGAACACAACGCTTCCTTGACCGCCGGAGGCGGCAGGCAGTTCTTTTGCGAGCTGATCCAGAACCTTCTGTGATTCGGTGCCCTCAATCTTCATTTCCGAACTGATGTGAATACCGTTCATGCTGATCATAGAGATCACTATTCCTAGAATGAGAACCCAGCCAATAATAAAATAACCGGGTTTGCGAAAAGCGGTTTTTCCTATTTTGTATAATAAGGTAGACATTTCTCTAGTTTGCACTCCTTCTATTATAAGTATGTGAGTTGTGATGATGCAGAATGAGTGGAAAGGCTAAAACCCTTTTCGCAAATGATCAAACACCGTTTCCATAAAATGATCAAAGGAAACTGCATCGGATCGATCATGGGAAGCGATATTCTGCCCAGGCAGCAGCACGTGAAGTCTTCCTTCAATTAAGGGAAGCACGGTACCGTAGATCGCGCTGATCAGCAGGTACGTATAAATCTCGTCGTATTGTCCATTCGACAAGTCGAGCAGCGTTTCTTGAGCCTGCGTCTGCAGTCGGTGCATGGCAGCTAAATAATGAGGTTCAAGCACGGGATAGGTCCGGGATAAGATAACGAGCTGATGCAGTCTGCCAATCAATTCCGACGTGAGCTGCATTTTTACCAGCTCGTACAGCAGGTCCAGTAACGAAGCATTCTCCGGAAGTTGGGTAAGCAGCCGTTCAAGTTCAGCTGTATTTGTAACAGAAATGGCTCCCAGGGCAACCGCTTCTTCTTTACATGTAAAGTAGTTAGCAAATGTTCTGCGCGAGCATCCAACCTGCTGAACGAGTTCTTCTACCGTGAATCCGTCAAGTCCATGCTCCATCGTAAGGTCAAAAGCGACTCGGGCGAGTGCTTTCTCCGTAGCTTCTTTTTTAAGGTGCCGCAGTGTTCGTTTCATGGTTTTTACCGCCTATGCGTTCACCTCCTTTTGATGGATTAATTGAAAAAACAAAGGGAATTCTAAGGAATGGAATCATCATATCAATAACTTGCTCATTGTGCAAATTTACTCATTGTGCAATTGTTTTGTTATGAATGAATATCCAAATTGAACTTATGAATATACATTATTGACAAGTGGATATGCAGCTTATAATTGCAGCTGACGGAGTATCTGGATCTTTCTGCTCAGCTGCACACAAGTGCACGGGATTTATGCTTGAACCGAACAAGAAGATAACCGAGAGTGAAAAAATAACCTTTTCCCAAAAAGATAATACGAATGGAAAAAGGCATCGATTAAATCTATACACAATGTCTCGGGCACCGATCATATAAGGCTAATTGAAATTACGGAGCAATTCACAAAGTGCACAATCTCAAGATTGTACTTAACCAAATTCGAAAGCATAATTATGCAGGAATAGTATGGATATGATGAGGGGCGCTGCGTTGGGGTACAGCTTTTAATTTTTAGAAGGAGGCAGGATAAATGCTGCTTAAGGAAGGAGAAGATATATCGTTTGGATAGATCGTAGGGGTGTCTTCATTCCAGATTAAAATAAAGTTGAAAAATAAATTTTGAAATATCCCTTGATTTTTCGGGAAACGTCTGATAGTGTAATACCTGTGATTTTGGAAAGTTGATTTATCAATATGAATTAGAGCTTTCCAGCAGATAATTTTTGACCACTTCTACCGAGGAGTTAAGGCCATACGGACAGCCGGGTCAAATGCCGATTGGCAACTTCTGTTGCCTTATTGATTGAGTTCAAAGCTCAAATTTTATAAGTTGGTTACTTTACAACCAGTGCATCTGCACATCAACTTGTGAAACGGTCAATAAGAGTGGTAAAGGCGAATTATTTGCTATATAGACTCTGATCCAATATTGATATACATGAAGAAGCTTTCCGCCGAAGGGGTTCTTTTGGACTTTTTTGGTCATGGAGTCTTCACGTCTTTTTTATGATGTATATCGACAAGCAAGTGTGATGGTGTGCGCAAACGCGACATTTTTCACCTTGCTTTTTTTATTGTATCAGGAGCGGGTGGACGCTGCATAATGAAACAGTATAACTGCGAACGTCTCGGAATTTTACGAAAAAAACTAAAACAAAAAAACCTAATTACGGGGATAGGAGAATGAGAAAATGGGAAAAGCACTAATCATCGGCGCCGGCGGCGTGGCTTCTGTAGCGGTACACAAATGCGTTCAAAACAGCGAGGTTTTTGAAGAAATTTGTATCGCAAGCCGCACAAAATCCAAATGCGATGAACTGAAAGCAAAATTGGATGGCGGCAAAACAAAAATTACAACTGCACAAGTCGACGCGGACAATGTGGAAGAACTGATCGCATTGATCAACGAGTTCCAACCGGATATCGTAATGAACTTGGCGCTGCCTTATCAGGATCTGACAATCATGGATGCGTGCCTTGCAACGAAAACAAACTACATGGACACAGCGAACTATGAGCCGGAAGATACGGCGAAATTCGAATACAGCTGGCAGTGGGATTACAAAGAACGCTTCGAAAAAGCAGGTATTACGGCACTGCTGGGCAGCGGTTTTGACCCGGGCGTAACTGGCGTATTCTCTGCATACGCATTGAAGCACTATTTTGACGAAATCGAATATATCGATATCCTCGACTGCAATGGCGGCGACCATGGTTACCCATTTGCTACCAACTTCAACCCTGAGATCAACATTCGCGAAGTTTCTGCAAACGGCAGATACTGGGAGAACGGTGAATGGATCGAAACGAAACCGATGGAAATCAAACGTGTGTACGACTTCAAAGAAGTTGGCGAGAAAGATATGTACCTGCTGTACCACGAAGAGCTGGAGTCCCTGGCGAAAAACATCCCTGGCTTGAAACGTATCCGTTTCTTCATGACATTTGGTCAAAGCTACCTGACTCACCTGAAAGCTCTGGAAAACGTGGGCATGACTTCGATCGAGCCTATTGAGTTCGAAGGAAAACAAATCATTCCTCTGCAGTTCCTGAAAGCAGTTCTGCCTGATCCGGCGTCCCTTGGACCTCGTACTGTAGGTAAAACAAATATCGGCTGTATCTTCAAAGGTAAAAAAGATGGTCAAGACAAAACATATTATGTATATAACATCTGTGACCACCAAGAGTGCTATAAAGAAGTAGGTTCCCAAGCAATTTCTTACACAACGGGTGTTCCGGCAATGATCGGTGCAGCTATGGTGATGACAGGCAAATGGAACAAACCAGGCGTATACAATGTAGAAGAGTTCAACCCGGATCCGTTCATGGAAGAACTGAACAAATGGGGACTTCCTTGGGTAGAAGATTTCAACCCGGTTCTCGTGGATGAACTGCCAGAAGAGTCCAAAGCTAAAGAATCGGAACTTGTTCGCTAATATGCAGTTCGAACAGCTGCCTACGCCTTGTTTTGTTGTTGACGAAGCTTTGATTGAGAAAAACTTGAAAATCCTGAACGGTGTAATGCAGCGTACAGGTGCCAAAATTGTACTTGCTCAGAAGGCGTTCTCCATGACGGCGATGTATCCGCTTATTGGAGAATACCTGAATGGTGCGACGGCGAGTGGTTTGTATGAAGCTCGTCTCGGACATGAAGAGATGGGTAAAGAAAATCATGTGTTTGCTCCGGCTTTTCGCGAGGAAGAGATAGATGAGATCGTTTCGATCTGTGATCACATCATTTTCAACTCCTTTTCGCAGCTGGCCAAATTCAAAGATAAAGCACTGCAGGCCGGCTGTAAGGTTGGCTTGCGGGTAAATCCGGAATGCTCTACGCAGGAAGGACACGAGATCTATGATCCGTGTTCTCCAGGTTCGCGCTTTGGCGCCAAGCAGGAAGACTTCCGTGCAGAGCTGCTTGAAGGTGTGTCAGGACTTCACTTCCATACATTGTGCCAGCAAAACTCGGACGATCTGGAAACGACGCTGAACGCCGTTGTAGAGAAGTTCGGACAGTGGCTGCCGCAGATGGAATGGATCAACTTTGGCGGGGGGCATCACATTACCCGCGAAGATTACGACATTCCAAAACTGGAAGCATGCATTAAACGGATGCAGAACGATTACAATTTGGAAGTATATCTGGAACCGGGAGAAGCGGTTGCTCTCAATGCAGGGTATCTGGTGACTTCCGTTCTGGACTTCCACAAAAACGGTATGGATATTGCCATTTTGGATACCTCCGCGACATGCCACATGCCGGATGTGCTGGAGATGCCTTATCGTCCGCCACTGATCGGATCAGGAGAAGCGGGTGAAAAACCACATCTGTATCGTCTGGGCGGCCAAACGTGTCTGTCTGGTGACGTGATTGGTGATTACTCATTCGATGAACCTTTAAAAGAGGGTGACCGCCTTGTATTTGAAGACATGGCAATCTACTCCATGGTGAAAACAAATACGTTCAACGGCATGCCTCTGCCTGCCATTGCGGTTAAACGCAAAGACGGCGATTGCGAAATTGTTCGTGAATTCGGATATCAGGATTTCAAAATGCGTCTGGCTTAATATTTTATTATATTGTAGATACAAGTAAAAAAGAGCTGTCCCTTCTCACAATTCATGTGATCGGGGACAGCTTTTTTTGCCATACAGCTCCTATTTATTCTGGAGAATCCACTGGCTTGGAGGCCGCTCTTGCGGCATAGGGAAAGATCGGGTCTTTCAGTTCAAATTCATACGTCAGCCCATTTACAATCCCTACGACATTCTCGCTGTCGTATAGATCAAGTAAAAATCCGGCCATCTGGTCGGCAGTATGAAATTTGGCCACTCGGCCTTCATATTGGAACTGATCCAGATCAAAGGCACGTTCAGCGAACTCGGTCTCCGTGGCCGCTGGTGCGAGTACTTTGGCCTGCATTGGAGCGTTTTTGCTCCGGAGTTCCTGTGCCAGCCCTTCGGTAAAGGCGCTGACATAAAACTTGGTGGCACAGTACGTCACCGCGTCAGGGACGATGGTGTAGCCGCCTCCTGATGAGATGTTGATGATCTGTGTACCCGGAGTATTCGCATAATCCCGAACATAGAGAGTGGAGAGAATCGTAAGTGCTTCAATATTAAGATGCAGCATCTGTTCAATCTTGGACAGGTGCTGTTCACCGACTGAAGCAAAATTGCCAAAGCCTGCGTTGTTGATCCACGTTTCAATGGAGTAACCTTTCAAACCTTCATAGAACGCATGTACATCTGCGGTAATGGACAGATCTACTGTGCGAATAACAACATCGAGTGTCGGATTAAGTTCAGCGATTTTATTTTTCAGCTGTTCCAATGCTTCTGTTCTGCGGGCGGCGAGAACCAGATGTTTGCCTCTGGCTGCAAAGGCCAAAGCGGCTTCGTACCCTATTCCTGAGCTAGCCCCTGTGATGACGGTATATTTCATGTGAATTCCTCCCGGATCAGTTCTATTCTTATTGTGGGGTGACCACGAATTGATTATACTGATTAGAGTTTACTCTAAGTCAAGTGCTTGGATGAAGGAGGTGAAGACCATAATGCATACCATCGGAGAAGTGGCCCAGATGCTGGGTATCAGTGCGCATACACTTCGTTATTACGAAAAGGAACAGATCATCATACCCCTGCGAGACTCCAGCGGTGACAGACGTTATAATGAGTCACACCTGAAATGGCTGCAGTTTGTTATCAAATTAAAGGAAACCCAAATGCCGATTGCAGTGATCAAACAGTATGCTTCCTTGTTTCAGGAGGGTGAGCATACGGCTGCAGAACGACTTAAGCTGCTGGAAGATCATAAACAATCCGTTGAACACCAGATGAACACCCTTCATGCCGCAAGCGAGATGCTTGAACTTAAAATTAAGGCATATCGGTCATTAATCGGGAGATAATGGTATGAAGTCGACATGATGAACAGCATATAATGACAGTTATATATCACATTCTATTGCCAAATGTGCGATTTTTGTTATAGACTATTTTTTATGTTTGTTAAAATTTATGCTGTTCATCGTTCATCAAGGGGGAAATGGAATGCATCAACCAAAAGTGCACAAGTCAAACCAGCTTAAAATCCTCTCCAAAGTGCTGCTGATCATTATTGGAGGATTCATCACGGCATATGGCCTGGAGGCCATATTGATTCCAAACAAGGTATCGGACGGAGGGGTAACCGGACTCAGCATCGTAGGTTCGAATCTGTTCGGACTGCCGCTGGGCTTACTGATCGGATTGTTAAACATCCCGTTTGTATGGCTTGGTTACAAGCAGATTGGTAAAAGTTTTGCGTTATACTCCGTAATAGGCATTGCCTCACTTGCTATTAGTGCAAGTCTAATGCATCATGTGCCAACGATTATTGAAGGAGATACCCTGCTGGTTACGGTAGTGGGTGGTATCATTATCGGTTTTGGTATGGGTCTTGCACTGCGTAACGGCGGAGCATTGGACGGAATTGATATGCTTGCTGTGCTGTTATCACGTAAGCTGCCTTTCGGAACGAGTGACTTAATCCTTTTTCTGAACATGTTTGTATTTATCGTTGTTTCGACTGTATTTGGCCTGCAGGGAGCTATTTTGTCCGGACTCGCCTATTTCATTGCTTCTAAAGTGATACATATTGTCGAAGAAGGTCTCAGCGGTTCCAAAACGTTTAAAATTATTACCACACAGCCGGAAGTTATGGTGGAGACCATTCGTGACAGACTTGGACGTGGAGCAACGTATACGGATGCGTATGGCGGTTATTCCAACGAGCAGTTCAAGGAAATTACTTGTGTCATCAACCGGATGGAAGAAAGTAAAATCAAGGATATCATTAACGAGATTGATCCTGCAGCCTTTGTTGTTGTCTACGACGTAGCCGAAGTGAAGGGCGGAAATTTCAAGAAGAAGGACATTCACTAAGAACAAGCGTTGATAAGAGCAGCCCTCTTGTCAGCGCTTTTTCTTATCTCTTTTTCGCAAACAAAATCAATCAACCCGCTATTTTAATCAGCCAGCAATTAATCTTCCGTAAAAACAGTAGCAAAACTGCTGTCAACACCTTCAATATACAATGGTATCGCGTATACCTTGTGAATATTAGACAAATCCTGATTCAGATTCAGGTCTTCAATGACCATAATGTACCTGCCGTCCACGCGGCCTTTGCCAAGAATCGTTTGATGAAAAGCCACGGCTTCCTCTGGATGATTCGCTGCACCAGCGGAAATCATATCGATACCAATGGCACGCAGGGAGTCAAAAATCAACAGGTACTGTGCTGCCGAGGCGGATAAACCCGGGTTATAGTTAGCGTATCTTTCAGGATCAGATGAGCGAATGCTGCCAAATCCCGTGCGAATCAGCAGCAGGTCAGCTCCAGCGATCTGATGTTCATAAGGTACGAGATCCGCTTTGGTGATTAACTCATCATCACGTTTAGGGATATCAATAATGACAGGGTGTGTAAAAATAAACTCGTCAATCGGAATCTCACTGATCTTCCTGCCTTTAGGGTTAAAGTGCCAGGGAGCATCGATATGCGTTCCATTATGATTAAGACTGGAAATAATAAACTGGTTATAAGGGTCACCTTGATCAATACTTGACTGCTGCTCGATGACAACTGGAGGATTGTCTTTGTAGACCGGAGTGTGAACACCGAGGGGATAAGACAAAAGAAGTCGCTTCATATTCGAATTGCTCCTTTTCTATGAAATAACGTAATTGATCTTCATTTTATTGAGATAACCGCAGCATGGGTTTAAGTGGTTTACGTGCTGCATCTCCTTTTCATGCATAAGCGCTGCTTCCTTAAGGAAAACTTGTGTAGTGTGAAGAATATAGGATTTTGTATAAAGGAGGTTAGTATGATGACGAAACAGGACCCACAGGAGCTTTTGAAGCAGAAGCACGAACAGGACGAGCACAAAAGACAATTCACGAATTTCTCCCGCAATGTATCCGGCCACGGTGAGATGGAAGCAGGACAGGAATTCAGTGAAGATCGCGTGCCAGACGACCAGAACCGAATGAAATCGGTTGAGAATAAGAGAGCGTGATTCAACCTCAAGCCTTTCTCTCATCCTGCTGCGGCAGGATACAAGCTGATCCGAACAGGGATCGGCTTTTTTTGATTTTTCATCGAACTGGTCAATGCGTTTAAAAGGTCGTATAGTAGTATATGTGAAATGGAAGAAATTAATTGCGCGAACTGGTCTTAAGATCAACAACAAAACGATGCGCATAAAAGGATGGGGAAATATGGACTTTAAACCGGTTGCTTCATTAATTGATCGTCTAACCTCTTGGAAAATTCCATGGGCAGAAGTGCTCGTTATGCATCAAAACGAAATCGTTTTCCAATACCGTAACGGATATGAAAACCTGGAAGAGAAAACGCCGATTCGGGATGGGGCGATCATGAATCTGTACTCCATGACCAAGATTATGACCTGTGCTGCTGCACTGCAGTTGGTTGAAAAGGGAGATATCCTGCTGCTTGATCCCTTGTCTCAGTATTTGCCGGAGTATGGGGATATGCAGGTGAGAAAAACACTTCCGAATGGAGAGGTGTACTACGAGAAAGCGACAAGACCGATTACAGTAAGAGATCTCTTTACGATGACGGCTGGTTTTTCATACAATGTGAACGCTCCCAGTATCAAGGAGGCAGTAGAATGCACGAATGGTGCGCTGCCAACACGGGAATTTGCAAAAGCATTCGCGAAAGAACCGTTGATGTTTGAACCAGGTACACACTGGAATTACAGCATGTGTCATGATGTGCTGGGCGCTCTCATCGAAGTGGTGAGCGGGAAGCGGTTCGGTACATACCTTCAGGATGAGATTATTAAACCGCTCGGTATGCACGATACGGCCTTTGATCTGAATGAAGAACAGCAGTCGCGTTTGATCCCGCAGTACATTTTTGACGAAGAACAAAATAAAGCGGTACGGATGGATGGCAATGGTTTCCGTGTGGGTACAGAACTGGATAGCGGCGGTGCAGGTTTGCTCTCTACCGTAAATGATTATGCCAAGTTCTTGAACGCACTGACCGGACTTGGAACAAGTCCAGAGGGGGTACGTATTCTATCGCCAGCTTCTGTAAACCTAATGAGAACGGATCACCTTAATGACATGACAAGACCGGACTTTTCATGGGACCATATGTATGGTTATGGATATGGTCTGGGGGTGCGTACACATATCTCGAAGGCGGGCAGCGGATCATTGAGTCCACTTGGCGAATTTGGCTGGAGCGGTGCGGCTGGCTGCATGGCGATCATGGACCCGGATTCCGGTCTAACGGTAATGTATGCGCAGCATCTGCTGAACAGTCAGGAGCATTATGTGCAGCGTCGTCTTCGTAATGCGGTCTATTCTTGTTTGTAAGCTGGTGTGATAACGATTAGCTGATTCTCAAACCCTGCTGTGTAAGAACAGTAGGGTTTATTTGTTTTTTGAACAGGCGAAGTTGTGGCTTGGAAAACCTTCTTCGGAATATTACAATAAATCCGTTGGCGGATATGAGATGGTATATGAACTCGGTAGCAGATGATAAGATAAGGTGAAAGGTAGCAAAGGATCTTACTCTAATTTGATATGATCTTGTCATCATGACAGCAAGAAAAGCCGCTAATTAGCGGCTTTTTGTCATTCGAAAAGCGTTTACCTGGTTCACCAAATAAATGCCCATCGACACCAGCAGCAGCGCAGCCAGATTTTTCAATTCCCAGATTGTCTCACCAAGGAACAGTGCGGATAATAATGCACCGAAGATCGGGATCAAAAAATTATATACCGATACCTTACCCACTTTGTTGTATTTCAGCAGCACATTCCACAAGCAGAAGGCGGCGGATGACAGCAGGGCGAGGTAGACCAGATTCATCGTTGATTCCCAAGTGAAATGAGTTACCCTGCCGCCGAATGACAGACCCAGCAGCGTGAGGGCAAGTCCGCCAACCAGTAAGCTCACACCTGTAATCATCATAACATCAATGGATGCAGTTAAGCGTTTAGCATAAATGGCTGTTATGGAGAAAACGAGTGCTGCGATGATGATAAAGCCTTCACCTGTAAAAGAGAAGGAAAACGTGAGCAGGTCTGCATGAAAGTTTACAATAATAACACCGATGAATCCGAGCACACAGCCGATGATTTTGTTACGGCTCAGCTTGTCATTTTTATAAATGAAATGAGCCAGCACCACGCTGAAAAACGTCGTTGTTGCATTCATGATCGAACCTTTAACACCCGTTGTGTTCGCAACGCCGACATAAAAAAACATATATTGCAGGCCTGTCTGCAGAACACCAAGTACACCTAAACTGGCCCATTCACGTCCACGCAGCTTCAGCTTGCGTCTGAAACCGACACGGTATAGAAGCAGCAGCAGTATGCCGGCCAAGCTGAAGCGATAACCTGCAAAAACGTATTTTGAAGCAATATCTTCAGGCAAAATATGAAAAGCAGCATAGCCAAGTTTGATTGAGGGATAGGCACTTCCCCACAACAGGCAGCATAGACCCGCAACGAGCATGACGATGAATGGATCACTAAATCTGCTGCGATGTTCCTGTGCGTCATGATTTTTGTTTCCTTTTGCTATTGTGTCACTTTCTGTATATTCTGCATTCGTTGAACTTTTGGATTTTGTTTCTCTTTGAATCACGCTTAATCTTCTCCTCGCTTGTTGTGCACATCTTTATGTATAATTATTGTCATGTCATATAGACCATATCATAAATCCGAGAGTTTGTGTTGGAAGAAAAAAAGGTTGAATCAGGTATCCGCCGTTATGTCTGCAAATGAGAGAGAGACTAAAGAGCATTGGGAAAAAAAACGTGTGGTTTATATTTCCAGCAAGCGATGACTTGCCAAACCGAAAAGAATGTGATAATTTATGTGTGTAACCGGTTACACATAAGGAGAACTTTTCATGACAACCATTAAAGACGTAGCGAATCTGGCGGGTGTATCGGTAGCCACAGTATCCAGAGTGATTAATGACAGGGGTTATGTTCATGCGGATACACGCAAGAAAGTGGAAGAAGCAGTGAAAGCACTTCACTTTTCGCCAAATGAAGTGGCTCGCTCACTATACACACGCAAGTCAAAATTGATTGGGTTACTGCTTCCAGACATCGCGAATCCTTATTTTCCGCAGCTTGCAAGAGGTGTGGAGGATCGCATGCAGGAACAGGATTACAGATTAATATTTGGAAACAGCGATGAGGATGAACGGAAGGAGCAGGATTACATCCAGACGTTTATCCAGAATAACGTGGTGGGTGTGATCTCTTCCACCAATTATCCTCACTCTTCAATATATGAAAAACTAAAGATTCCTGTCGTATTTCTAGATCGAACTTCATTGGATCGACCTTCGGTCTATGCCGATGGCAGAGAAGGCGGAAGACTCGCTGCCAAGGAAATGATTGAGCGCGGCAGCAGGCGTATTACTGTGATGCAGGGACCTTCCCATATTCGGCCAGCTCAAGATCGTTTTGAAGGCGCAGTTGAAGTCATCCGTGAAGCGGGGCTCGGTTATGAGGTCATTCAAACGACCTCTTTCTCATTCAATGAGGCGGGGGTATGGGCAGAAGAGCTGTTCAGTAAATATCCGGACACGGATGGCGTTATTGCCAGTAATGACATAGCCGCGATGGCGGTACTGCATGAAGCCTATCGAATCGGAAAGAGTGTCCCGCATGATGTGCAGGTTATCGGGTTTGACGATATTCCGATGAGCGGGTTATTGTCACCGGCCTTATCTACGATTCGTCAGCCAGCATATGAGATGGGCAGAGAAGCAGCAGGATTACTTATTCAATTAGTAGAGCAAAATAACATGGAGAACAAAAACATACAGCTTCCCGTGTCGTTCATTGAACGGGGAACAACGAGAAAGGTGAGAAAAGATGGCTAACATATGTGTAATTGGCAGCAGTTCAATGGATTTGGTCGTGACATCCTCCAGAAGACCAGGCGCGGGTGAAACCGTGCTTGGCGAGAGCTTCAAAACCGTACCCGGCGGGAAAGGTGCTAACCAAGCCGTTGCAGCAGCTCGTTTGGGAGCTGAAGTTATCATGATCGGCCGCGTTGGCGATGATGCATTCGGTACAGAAATTTTAGAGAATTTTAAAGCTAATCGTGTAAATACGGATAATGTGAAACCGGTTACACATTCAGAAAGCGGCACTGCTCATATCATCCTGGCCGAAGGAGATAATAGCATTATTGTTGTTGAAGCAGCCAATCGCGAAGTGACCCCTGCTTACGTGGATCAAGCAGCCGAAGCGATCCGTAACGCGGACATTGTACTCATCCAGCAGGAAATCCCGGAGGAAACGGTGCTTCATGTTAGCCGGTTGTGTGCGGAATACAAAACACCATTACTGTTGAACCCCGCTCCGGCCCGTGAAGTACCGCAAGAAGTAATTGATAACGCAGCCTATATTACGCCGAATGAACATGAGGCCGAAATTTTATTTCGAGATATGAAGCCTGCAGAAGCACTCCGTCAGCATCCGAACAAGCTGTTTATCACAGAAGGCAGCAGAGGGGTTCGATATTTTGATGGTCATGAAGAAGTGCTTGTGCCAACCTACAAAGTCGAAGCTGTAGATACAACCGGAGCAGGTGATACGTTTAATGCAGCATTTGCAGTCGCTCTGGCTGAAGGCAAATCGATTCAGGACAGTGTACGTTTTGCCAATCGGGCAGCGTCTCTATCCGTAACCAAGTTTGGTGCTCAGGGCGGTATGCCAACTCGGGACGAAGTAGAGGAGACTCTATAAACCAACTAAAGAGAAGTCTGCAAATGAAATAAAGGGGAACTTGATATGAAAAGAAACGGCATCTTGAACAGTCACATTTCTAAAATCTTGTCTGACCTGGGTCACACCGATCAGATTGCCATTGCGGATGCGGGCCTGCCCGTTCCGGATGGTGTACTCAAGATTGACCTTGCACTTAAGTATGGTACACCGAGCTTCCGCGAAGTGCTGGACGTCATTGCGGACGACATGGTGATTGAGAAGGTCATCATAGCCAGTGAGATTCAAGAAGGCAATCCCCAGACACTCACCTACCTGAAAGAGAAGTTTGGGACAGAAGTTATCGATGACAGCGTGAATCATGAACAATTCAAAGCCTTAACCCGGCAGGTAAAGGCGGTTATACGCACTGGCGAGGCTGCGCCGTATGCCAATTGCATTTTACAATCGGGGGTTTATTTTGGTTAAAGGGAGGCTGCACTATGCACATTCAGATGCATAACATTCACAAAGCGTTTGGCACCAATCAAGTGCTGAGCGGCGTGGATTTCGAATTAAAAGACGGTGAGGTTCATGCCCTGATGGGAGAAAACGGCGCTGGTAAGTCAACACTGATGAACATTTTGATTGGCCTGCACCAGCGTGATCAGGGAACGATCAAGATAGATGGGAAGGAAACGTATTTTGGCAGTCCGAAAGAAGCGGAGCAGCTCGGTATTACGTTCATTCACCAAGAGCTGAATGTCTGGCCGGAGATGACGGTGCTGGATAACCTGTTTATCGGTAAGGAGATATCGTCCTCCATGGGTCTGCTGAATACAAGACAAATGAAAGCGCTTGCCAGTGAGCAGTTTGCCAAACTGTCGGTCGATATTCCTCTGGAACGTCCTGCCGGAGAGTGCTCTGTTGGACAGCAGCAGATGATTGAGATTGCCAAAGCGCTGATGACCAATGCCAAAGTCATTATTATGGATGAACCTACAGCAGCCTTAACGGAACGTGAGATTCAGAAGCTGTTTGAGGTCATCAGGTCTTTACGTAAGAACGGTGTATCGATTGTCTACATTTCACACCGGATGGAGGAGATTTTCACCATCTGTGATCGCATCACGATTATGCGTGACGGACGTACCGTTGATACCAAAGCGATTCCTGATACAAACTTCGATGAAGTTGTGCGCAAGATGGTTGGTCGTGAGCTGACCGAGCGTTATCCTTCCCGTAAACCGAAATATGGTGAAGTGATATTGGAAGTTCGAAACGCGAACCGCAAAGAATTGTTCGAAAATGTCAGCTTTGATGTGAAAGCTGGCGAAGTATTAGGTTTCTCTGGTCTGATGGGTTCGGGGCGAACAGAGATCATGAGAGCGATCTTTGGTCTGGACCGTCTAGACAGTGGAGAGATCCATATTCGCGGTAAAAAGGTGAACATTCGCAAACCATCCGATGCGGTGAAGCATGGCATCGGTTTTATTACGGAAGACCGGAAGGATGAAGGGCTGGTGCTCGATTTTTCCATCCGTGAGAATATGGCACTGACGAATCTGTTCAGCTTTTCAAGCAAAGGTTTCATCTCGACCTCCAAAGAGCAGGAGTTTGTGGACACACTGATTAAACGGCTGCAGATCAAAACGCAATCCTCGGAAACCGCGGCTCGTAACTTGTCGGGAGGGAACCAGCAGAAGGTCGTTATTGCCAAATGGGTAGGTATTGGTCCGAGTGTTCTCATTCTGGACGAGCCTACTCGCGGGGTGGATGTTGGTGCAAAACGTGAGATATATCAGCTCATGAACGAACTGACGGACCGCGGGGTAGCGATTATCATGGTTTCGTCCGAACTGCCTGAAGTGCTGGGCATGAGTGACCGCATTGCGGTTGTGCATGAAGGGCGTATTACCGGCGTGCTGCCGAAGGAACAAGCGACACAGGAACACATTATGACTCTAGCTACAGGGGGACAGTAACATGACAACGATGCAGAACAATAAAACAGCCAAAAGTGGTTTCCGCTTGTCAGGCGTAACGCAGAAACTCGGACCATTACTCGGATTAATCATCCTGATTGTTATCGTTTCCGTGCTTAATCCAAGTTTTTTGGAACCGCTTAACATTTTGAATCTGCTCCGTCAGGTTTCCATTAATGCACTGATTGCGTTTGGGATGACGTTTGTTATTCTCACTGGCGGGATTGACCTGTCGGTTGGTTCTATACTTGCACTATCCAGTGCGTTCGTAGCCAATATGATGTTATCCGGTCTTGATCCGATTCTCTCTATTATCATCGGGGTTGCCCTTGGTGGAGTCATGGGTATGGTGAATGGACTGATGATTACCAAGGGGAACATGGCGCCATTTATCGCAACCCTTGCTACAATGACTATTTTCCGAGGTTTGACGCTGGTATACACCAACGGTAACCCGATAACAGGTCTGGGTGACAGTCTGCTGTTCCAGTTGTTTGGACGCGGTTACCTGCTTGGCATTCCGGTACCAGCGATTACGATGCTGATTACCTTTGTCATTCTGTGGACCATTTTGCATAAAACGGCCTTCGGCCGCAAAACGTACGCTATCGGCGGTAATGAGAAAGCTTCCATTATCTCGGGTATCAAGGTATCCCGTGTGAAAATTATGATCTATTCCCTCGCAGGTATGCTTGCAGCGCTTGCTGGTGCAATTCTGACATCCCGTCTGAATTCTGCTCAACCTACGGCAGGTACATCATACGAACTGGACGCTATCGCCGCAGTTGTACTCGGCGGAACAAGTCTTTCCGGCGGTCGGGGACGCATTGTAGGTACATTGATTGGTGTGTTGATTATCGGAGTACTGAATAACGGTCTGAACCTGCTCGGTGTGAACTCCTTTTATCAGATGGTTGTGAAGGGTGTCGTTATTGCTATCGCTGTCCTGCTGGACCGCAAGAAAACTGCGTAAGGGAGAGAATTCAACATGAAAAAATGGATATTAACGCTGGTAAGTATGATGCTGATTGTTGTTCTCGCCGGATGCTCGCTGGAACCACCAGGATGGGCGAAACCGAAGACGGCGGGAGGCAAAGAGCAGAAAAAGATTGGTTTGTCGATCTCGACACTAAATAATCCGTTCTTTGTGTCCTTGAAAGATGGTGTCGTTGCAGAAGCTCAGAAACAAGGCATTCAGGTTGTCGTGGTGGATGCTCAGAATGACTCCGCGAAACAGACGAATGATGTGGACGATCTGATTCAGCAGGGTGTAGACGCCTTACTCATCAACCCGGCAGATTCCGCAGCGATCTCTACAGCGGTTCAATCCGCTAATAGTGTTGGCATTCCGGTAATTACGCTGGATCGTTCGGCAGATAAAGGTGAAGTTGCAGCTCTCGTTGCATCCGATAATGCGAAGGGTGGACGTATGGCAGCCGAATATATCGTGAAGCAGCTGGGTGAGGGGGCCAAAGTTATTGAACTTGAAGGTGTGCCAGGTGCATCTGCTACCCGGGAGCGGGGCAAAGGATTCCATGAGATTGCAGATCAGAAGCTGGATGTGGTTGCCAAACAATCTGCTGACTTTGACCGTTCCAAAGGTCTGAATGTTATGGAGAACTTGCTGCAGGGGAATCCGGGAGTACAAGCCGTATTTGCACACAATGACGAGATGGCTCTGGGTGCCATCGAAGCGATTCAAAGCTCAGGTAAAGATATCCCGGTAATCGGATTTGACGGTAACGATGATGCCATTAAATCGATTCAGGATGGCAAACTTACAGCGACCGTAGCTCAGCAGCCCGAACTAATCGGACAGCTTGCGCTGCAGGCGGCATTGGATGTGCTGAGCGGTAAACAGGTTGAGAAATCCATCCCGGCTGAATTGAAGCTGGTTACCAAGGAAAACGTAAATCAATAAATTCAATATTTAATAAGTAATATATGAATCCCGCTCTGGCGAAAAAGCCGGAACGGGATTTTTTTTTCGTGGAAATCATAGTTGATTGAGCTCGAACCAGACTCGTACCTGAATCCAATTGCACATCACAACGTTTTGGATTGGACAAAAACAATATCTTTGGATATACATATTCAGTCCATAGGTTGTTATACTGTCATTCAAATGGCGAGTAGAAAGGGGTATCCTGCTTGGATTATCCGGTTGAAGAAAATTTGAAAATGGTTAGAAAACAAATGGCTCTGGCCTGCAAGGCTTCTGGGAGAAACGTTACCGATGTGCAGCTGCTTTTAGCGACGAAAACGGTGCCGCTTGAGAAGTTACAGATCGCTGTGCAGGCAGGTGAACAGCTGTTTGGAGAAAACAAGGTGCAGGAACTGCGAGATAAATATCCTCTTATGGAGCAGTCCAAAGCGGTGGAATGGCATTTTATCGGACATCTGCAGACGAATAAAGTAAAGGAGGTTATTAAGTATGTGACCATGATCCATTCGGTGGATCGTCTGAAGCTCGGGCAGGTCTTACATGACCAGCTTGTCAAAGAACAGCGCACAATGGACATTCTAGTACAAATCAATACGTCCTATGAAGAAAGTAAATTCGGTGCTTCTCCAGAGCAAGCAGTGGAGCTCGTTGAACAATTGTCTCAATTTGAAACGCTGCATGTAAAAGGGTTAATGACGATTGGGAAACTCCATGCATCAGCTGAAGAGACCCGTCAATGTTTTCGGTTGTTGAAACAGCTCAGCATAGAGATTAGAGAGAGAAACATCTCGCGTGTCGACATGGGAATGTTATCGATGGGCATGTCGGGTGATTTCAGTATGGCGATTGAAGAGGGAGCGACCATCGTTCGTGTGGGAACCAATGTGTTTGGCCCACGTTATCTGCCCGATGAATACTACTGGAACGAACATACAAAGATAGAAGATTAGTTGAGGGGCAGGGGTTTACATTGAAAAAAGCATCTTATATGATTCGTGGGCGCGATTTGATATCGCCAGTGACTGCGGCTTTAATTTCTGTCATTGTCAATTATGGAGGGACCTTCATTCTTGTGTTTCAAGCGGCTAAAGCAGCAGGGTTAAGCCCGGAAATGACCGCTTCCTGGATATGGTCCATATCGATAGGCGTGGGGATCACGGGGATTTGGCTTAGTTACCGCTATAAAGAACCTATCATTACAGCGTGGTCTACTCCAGCGGCAGCCTTCCTTGTGTCCATGCTGGCTGTAACTCCTTATTCAGAAGCCATAGGTGCTTATATGATATCCGCCGTTGGTTTTGTCATTTTGGGCATGTCTGGCTTGTTTGAACGGTTCGTCCGATTAATTCCGCCAGGGATCGCTTCTGGGTTACTTGCAGGAATTTTACTTCAGTTTGGTATCTCCGCGTTTGAAGGGGCCAAGGTCGAACCTGCACTGGTTATTCTATTGTTCACCGCCTATATCGTGTTAAAGCGGTTTACATCTCGCTATGCCATCGTTGGTATATTGGTTCTCGGCCTGATCTACCTGGTGATTATGGGGAAAACCGATTTCAGCTCCATTCAGCTCGCGGTCGCTTTACCTGTATTCACAGCTCCCGAATTTTCAATTCAGGCCCTGCTCGGTGTGGCCCTGCCGTTATTTATTATTACGCTGACAGGACAGTACATGCCAGGTATGCTGGTTCTTCGCAATGATGGTTTTCGAACGAGTGCCAACCCTATATTAACGGTAACTGGCCTGGGTTCACTTATCGCCGCACCATTCGGCTCACATGCATTTAACGTGGCAGCCATTACCGCAGCCATATGCACGGGGAAAGATGCGCATGAAGATGCATCCAAGCGTTATATAGCAGGCATTGCCTGCGGAGTCTTCTACATAACTGTCGGAATCTTCGGAGTAACCTTAGCAGCGTTATTTTTAATTCTTCCAGCAGCTTTTATCGCCACACTAGCAGGGCTGGCTTTGCTTGGAACGATCGGCGGCAGCCTGGCTAACGCTCTGGCGGACCCGAACGGAAGGGAAACGGCATTGATTACATTTTTAGCAACAGCGGCTAATGTAACTTTGTTTGGCATCGGCGGTGCATTTTGGGGACTTGTGGCTGGAGTCATGGCGCATCTTCTAATTCATCATAAATTTGCAAAAAAACAACTTGGAACGAATGGTTAAGAAACCGGAAGGGATGATGATCAGGATGTTAAAACATATAGAGAGTCAAGATAAAGCTTTGGCAGCAGCAGCCCGTCACGAGCTTGCAAGACAGCGGGATACGATAGAACTCATTGCTTCGGAGAATTTTGTGAGCCAAGCCGTAATGGAGGCCACAGCCAGCGTATTAACCAATAAATACGCAGAGGGTTATTCGGGCAGAAGATATTATGGTGGATGCGAGCATGTTGATACGGTAGAGGATATTGCTAATCATCGCCTGAAACAACTATTCGGTGCTGAACATGCGAATGTGCAGCCGCATTCCGGTTCACAGGCGAATATGGCTGTATATCTTGCCTCAGTCGAGATGGGTGATACGATTCTTGGAATGAATCTTTCTCATGGCGGTCATCTGACACATGGAAATCTTGTTAATTTTTCAGGAAGATTTTATCACTTTGTTCCCTATGGTGTTGATCCAGAAACGGGTCTTATTGACTTTGACGAAGTTCGAAAACTGGCTCACAAACATCGTCCACGAATGATCGTTGCAGGCGGAAGTGCATACCCGAGGCGTATTGATTTTGAACTTTTTGCTCAAATTGCTTCCGAAGTGGGAGCCTTACTTTTTGTAGATATGGCACACATCGCAGGCATTGTTGCAGCAGGATTACACCCTAACCCCGTACCGCACGCACATATTGTATCAACCACGACACATAAGACGCTGCGTGGTCCGCGTGGAGGTGCTATTTTGTGTAAAGAATCCTGGGCACGGGCGATCGATAAAGCTGTTTTTCCAGGAACGCAGGGCGGACCTTTTATGCATATTATTGCGGGAAAAGCAGTCGCTTTTGGGGAAGCAATGCAATCGGATTTCACTGTTTATATGAGAAACGTTCTGAATAATGCCAAAGTAATGGCGGAAACGCTAATGAATGAAGGGCTTTCTCTAGTTTCTGGAGGTACCGATAATCATCTCATTCTCGTTGATCTGCGCAGCGTTGGCCTTACGGGTAAAGACGCTCAACATATGCTGGATGAAGCAGGCATCACGGCAAACAAAAATTCGATTCCTCATGATACAGCAAGTCCGTTAGTTACAAGCGGTATTCGGTTTGGAACTCCTGCCATGACAACCAGAGGACTTGGTGCCGGGGAGATGAAAGAAATTGCCCAGCTGATCGCACTTGCATTTAAAAATCCAGCGAATACTAAAGTAAAGCAGCACATATCCGGTTGTGTGCGCGAGATCACATCACGATTTCCTCTGTACGAAGCAGGGGCCTCGTTCACCTCATAAATAGATACAGCCCGTCAGCATTGCAATCTTCTTATCGATTTTGCAATGCTGACGGGCTCTGTTCAATTGTTATAATACGGTCCGGGCAAATCGGGAGATGCCTTCTTCGATTCGTTCCTCATCTACTTTTGCAAAACCTAACACCCACCCCTTACGATCACTCTCCAGACAGTATCTGCTCAGCGGATAAACACAGACCCCCTGCCTGCGGGCGGCAGAGGTTATTGCTGCTTCATCACATGACGCATCTGCTTCAAGAAGAATATGTAATCCGGTTTCTACTCCGCTTAATCTAAAACGTGAACTAAGACCGGAAGAATGGATCGCTTTGGTCATGACCTCGTGTCTGCGGCGATAAATGTTACGAACCCTTCTCATATGGCGCATAAATTGCCCCCGCTCAATAAAATGATTCAGCGTTAACTGCTCCATGATGGGTAAATGACGATAAGTCAGTTCATGAATCTGGGTAAGCCGCTCAATCGCTGCCTGAGGTCCTATAATTGCGGATAAACGTATACCGGGCGCAATCATTTTGGAGAAACTCATCATATAAAGCGTATTCTGAGGCAGCTGGCTGAACAGGGTAGGAATCGGGTCTCCACGATATCTGAATTCGCTATCGTAATCGTCCTCGATAATCCACATTCCATGTTTTCCGGCTAACTGCATGAATTGCTGTCTGCGCGGCTCTGACATGATGATTCCGGTGGCGCATTGGTGCGAAGGAGTCACAAATACGAGCCTGGATTCGGGGTGGATGCGATCAACACATAGTCCCTGCTCATCAACAGGTACGGCATCGATCTGCATTTTGCGGTATTTCATGGTGGTCCAGGCTGCAGGGAAGCCCGGGTCCTCCACGGATACTCTGTCCCCTTCGCTCAGAAGTGCCTGAGTAATTAAATCAATGCTGTGCTGTGCGCCTGAAGTTAACAAAATCTGATCAGCTTCAATATGAATTCCTCGTTCTAGGGACAGGTAACGCTGAATCTGTTCTCGCAGCGGCAGGAAACCTCTGGCATCCCCATACGACCAGATATCAAGGTCGGGTTCAGCAGACACCTGCAAAAATGATTTTCTCCAGGATTGGGTGAACGTCTCATCGATATAAGGCTCGTGCGGGTTAAAATCAATGTCCACCTGCGGTGCATCTTGATCTCCAAACCAGCTCTGCAGCTTGGCAATGGATTCGTTTACTACGGGCAGTGGGGGAGGTACAGGCCCGGACGGCGGCTCCTCTTCTAAAGAACGGAGCACCTGGATCGAGCGGCTGACTCTTGTTCCACCGCGACGTGAGGTTACTGTATAACCCCGGCTGAATAATTCCTCATAAACGATCTGAATTGTAGACCGTGAAACACCGATCCGTCCGGCTAACTCACGTGACGGAAGAAGCAGTTCACCTGGTGGCCAGTTCCCGGTTGTAATGTTGTGAATAGCCTGGTCGAGCAGCTGCTGCCAGATCGGACGGTCATCATTTCGGTTCACTTTTAACATCATAACAACTCCGTTGTTGTTGAAATTATGGATTGCATAATACTTGAACATGATAAAATTTCGGGCGTTCCATTGTAGGGAATGTTATCATGACAACGGTTCAAACTGCAACGATAAATCGCGATTAATATATTAATTTGACTGTTCATCTTAAGTTCATATGAAGTTCGTGGGTAGTTCATTTTCATTTTCTATACTGAGTTAGGAAACAGCACAACATGACGATCACACAGCAGAATAGGAGAAGATGAAGATGAGAAAAAAAAGAACGTCTATAATCGCTATGACCTTGGTGCTGGCGATGTTAACTCCCACGGCTGTATATGCAGCCGAGATTCCGAGTAAATCAAGTTTGGCAATAACTCAAAAAGCCGTCACTGCAAAAACGAAAACATTGACCGAAAATTACGGTGTTACCAGTGTTCAATACGCGCTTATCGATGGAGGAAATATTGTTCTTTCCGGACAAACGGGTATGAATGATCCTGCGGAGAACGTGCCTCTCACGTCAGACACCATGTATGGCATCGGTTCAACCAGTAAAATGTTCCTGACAACCGCAGTTATGAAACTGGTCGACGAGGGCAAAGTGAAACTGGACGATCCTGTAGTGGGCTATATTCCTGAATTTAAAATGAAGGACAATCGCTATACTCAGATTACAGTACGCATGCTGCTGAATCATTCATCCGGACTGCTGGGCACATCCAGTAACAGTGCGATTCTATTTGAAGACCCGGATACATACGCACATGATACTTTATTGGAACAACTGGCATCACAGCATCTGAAAGCAGACCCGGGAGCTTATTCGGTCTACAGCAATGACGGGTTCTCTTTAGCCGAGATTCTGGTGGAGCGAGTCAGCGGCTTGAGTTTTACAGCGTTTATGCACCGTAATATTACAACACCTCTTGGCATGAATCATACCAAAACGCCACAAGATCCGTTAAATCTTCAACAAATGGCAGCGACGTACTCCGCCAAGAAGGAACAGCAGCCTTTGGAGACAACCAATATGATTGCTTCGGGCGGCATCTATTCCACAGCCGAAGATTTGGTGAAGCTGTCACAAGTATTTACGAACGAGAAGAATGGTGTTCTATCCAAAGAATCAGCGGAAGCTGCCGGACAGGAAGAATACAAGCGGGGAATGTGGCCGGAGGATGGAGATTCCTCTATTGCTTACGGACTTGGATGGGACAGCGTGAATCTGTTCCCTTTCAATCAATACGGGATCAAGGCATGGGCCAAAGGAGGCAATACGATTGCTTATCATTCTTCTCTAATTGTACTGCCTGAGCATAACATGGCCGCAGCCGTTACTTCTTCTGGAGGTTCCAGTTCAACGAATCAACTGATTGCATCAGAGCTGTTACTCCGTGCGCTGGAAGAAAAGAAGCTGATTCCTGAGCGTAAACCGGAGAAGTCACACGGGATTCCCGTGAAAGCGGAAATGCCGAAGGAAGAGATGGATCATTCGGGAATTTATGGCGGCGGTGCCAACATGCTGCTGAAACTGGATGTGCAGGAGAACGGACAGCTCACGACGACGATGTTGGGCGTTCCAAACAGCCCGAAACAGACGTACATCTACACTGCGGATGGTTCGTTTGTGAATGAAGCAGGTACGGAGAAAGTGAAGTTTGTTCAAGAGAGTAACGGAAATACGTATCTTTGGACACGTTCATATCAATCGGTGCCTGGACTCGGGCAGCTGGCTTCCTCGGAATACAAGGCAGAGAAGCTGGAAGCTAATCCCTTGTCGGAAGAGACCGCAGCTGCGTGGCAGGCAAGAGTGGGCAAAGCGTATGTGCTCGTGAATGAGAAACATACCTCGACTCTATATAATACGGCCATGCCGCTTATTCCAATTCAATTGCCAAGTGAGCTGCCAGGTTATATTTACACAAATGCCATCACGGATGCGGACCAGGCTGTGAATCACCTGCAAATCCCTGGTGTCGCAGGACGGGACACGATGGAATTCAACTTTTATGAACAAGATGGTGTGGAGTATGTGTCTCAAGGAGGCAATGTATATGCCAGCCAGGACATCATTAAACCGATCTATGCAGGTCAGCAATCGAAGACGACGATTCAGTCGAATGGTTACGCCAAATGGTACTCCATCCCGTCTTCTGCTGGAGGGAAAGAAATGAACGTGAACATGCCGTCAAATGCCTCATTTGTTGTCTACGACCAGTACGGTGTCAGCCTGAATCACAGCCTAGTCAGTGGTCAAACGACAATGATACTCCCGGAGAAAGGCAGTATCGTATTTGCTGGTGAAGCGGGATCCACCTTTGAAATTACGTTAAAATAAACGCTTAAATTTCATTCAAAAACGATAGGAACTTTTCAAAAAAGAAACAGAATTTTTATGAAACATAAACACAGCTCATTAACGAGATCGCTCAAAGGTCGCATTTTGCGGCTTTTTTTGCGTATAATATTTCAAATTTTAAATTCAGGTTTCGCGAGCTTGGCCTCCAGGGTAAGTATAAGAGGACTTTTACAAGTTCATTGAAGAAATGCCATGGAAACAAAAGATGAAGGTGGGTAGAAAGAGCATTGATTGTTTAAGTGCTGAGAATAATAACTGGAGCAAGTTTGGAAACTTAAGTATGGCATGACGTCAAGACGAGGAGGACATATGAAGAATAACAGGATTACATTACTTATACTTACCATGCTGCTGCTTCTGGTGTCCGGTTTTACAGGTTGGACGGGAAGTGTGCAGGCACAATCGGACTCGGGCAAAACCTATGTGATCGGTACCGACATTACCTTTGCGCCGTTTGAATTTGAGGATATAAACGGTGATTTTGTCGGCATCGATATGGATATTCTGGCAGCCATCGCGAAGGATCAAAATTTCAAATATGAAATCAAAGCTTTAGGATTTAATGCTGCCGTCCAGGCGTTGGAATCGAACCAAGTGGATGGCGTTATAGCGGGCATGAGTATCACCGATGAGCGGAAGGCCAAATTCGACTTTTCCGATACTTATTTTGAATCAGGCGTCGTTATGGGCGTCAAAGCGAACAATGATTCCGTTAAAAGTTACGAGGATCTTCGCGGCAAAAAAGTAGCTGTGAAAACGGGGACGGAAGGATACCGTTTTGCTGAAGCGAACGCGTCCAAATACGGGTTCACCATCGTACCTTTTGATGAATCCGTGCAGATGTATGATGATGTAAAAACGGGGAATTCCGCCGCATGTTTCGATGATTATCCTGTGTTGAGATATGGGGAGAAGCAGAACAACGGACTGAAAGTTGTAACTGAACCAGAGGAAGGTGCACCCTACGGTTTTGCCGTCAGCAAAGGTAAAAATGAGGAGCTGCTGCAGAAGTTTAATGCAGGACTTGCCAACATCAAGGCAAGTGGCGAGTACCAGAGCATTCGAGACAAATATCTGGATGAAAATGCGGAGACTGCTGAAAGTCTGGGACGCTTCGAACTTATAGTCAAATCTCTACCAGCACTGCTGAAAGGGTTGGGCAAGACGCTTTGGTATACCCTTGTGTCGCTGTTCTTTGCCTTTATTCTCGGGTTGATCTTTGCCTTCATGAAAGTGGGACGTAATAAAATACTGCGCGGCATCGCTATGGTTTTCGTCGATTTTTTCCGAGGCATTCCGCTGCTGGTTCTCGCCTATTTCATATACTTCGGTGTTCCTCAAGCGTTTGGCTTTACGATGCCGCTGTTCCTTGCAGCAATTCTGACGCTGAGTTTAAATGCCGGAGCATATGTCACCGAGATTATCCGCGGAGGGATTCAATCGATTGACCGAGGACAGATGGAAGCAGCTCGTTCACTGGGTCTTCCATATCGTAAAGCCATGATGAAAATTGTCGTGCCACAGGCGATCCGTGTAATGATCCCGTCATTTATTAATCAGATGGTGATTACGCTGAAGGATACGTCAATCCTCTCTGTCATCGGGCTGGTTGAGCTTACACAGTCGGGTAAAATCATTATTGCCAGAACATTTGCTTCATTTGACATTTGGTTAACGGTTGCGGCAATGTATTTTATCGTCATTATTATACTGACAAGAATTGCTGATTATCTGGAGGTGAAGTTGCGCCGTGGGTAAAATTAAAGTAGAAGGTCTTAAAAAAAGCTTTGGATCGAATGAGGTACTGAAAGGCATCGACGTTGCGGTAAACGAAGGAGAAGTCGTATGTGTCATAGGCCCGTCCGGGTCGGGGAAAAGTACATTTCTGCGCTGCATCAATTGTCTGGAGGAGATTACGGCAGGTCACGTGATTGTCGATAATCAGGACTTGAACAGCAGAGATACCGATATTAACAAAGCCCGTGAAAACATCGGCATGGTATTTCAACATTTCAATCTGTTTCCGCATTTTAGCGTACTTAAAAATATAATGTTTGCGCCAACGGAACTTGGCAAATTAAATCAAGCACAGGCACGAGAAACCGCTCTTCGTCTGCTGGACCGCGTCGGTCTGGCAGACAAAGCGGACAGCTTCCCAAACCAGCTCTCCGGCGGACAGAAGCAGCGTGTAGCCATTGCACGTGCACTCGCGATGAACCCGGATGTCATGCTGTTCGATGAGCCGACATCGGCCCTTGACCCGGAGATGGTTGGAGAGGTGCTTGGGGTTATGAAGGATCTCGCGCGCGAAGGTATGACGATGATCATTGTTACGCATGAGATGGGCTTTGCCCGCGAAGTTGCGGATCGGGTTATTTTTATGGATGGCGGATATATCGTCGAAGAAGGTAATCCTGAGCAAATATTCGGCCAACCCCGGCATGAACGGACGATCAGTTTCCTGGAAAAGGTACTTTAACGACAAGCAAATATATGGTGCAGCACAAAAAGCCGCGATCTGCGGTTTTTTTGTTTGGTACATTTAGGCTGAAGGCACTATAATAGGTTTTCGGAACGCGGCGCAGGCATGAACATGCAGTATACTTATTCGAACAGAAGGGGAGTGTATCCATGATGGAAACGGTATCTGAAACGGAACAAATGCAATCCATTGAAGCCTTCCAATCGGTGATTCGCAAATCGGAGAACGCGCTGCAGAATATGACCGAGAAAGGGGCAAATACGTCTGTTCTTGAGAAAAGACTTCATGCTCTATGCGTGAGTCTGCATGTTCTGGGATATATCTGGAACAGGATACCTGAACAAGGATACAGTAGGCTGGAGATTACCGAGGCACGTCATGTGATGAACAAACTTCTGGCATCGGTGGAGAAAATGATAGAAAAGACTGCAGCAGGAACACCTCAGCGCACCCTGCTCGAGAGAAGAATTCGAGCGTTTCAGCTCGCCGTGCAGGCGATGGATGAAGTTGGGCGCATTCTCTAAAACGCATACCCACCAATTACGAACTTTCAAATTAATCCTTGACAAGGACTGATTCAAAAGGTAGTCTTCATTTATGACAGTGGTCACTGACATTGGTAAAAGGAGAGCTTCATGTCCAATTCAATTAAACGGAGCACAAAAGAAAAGCTGATGTTAACGGCGATTGATCTGATCTCGGTAAAAGGATATAAAAGTGTTACAACGCAGGAGATTGCCTTAACCGCGGGCGTAAGTGAGAAAACTCTATTTCGCCACTTTGGTACGAAACAAAATTTGCTTGAGAGCGCATTCGATGAATATCATTATGCAGCAGAAATGACACGTCTTTTCGAAGAAAAACTGGTGTGGAATCTGCATTCGGATTTATTGCTGGTTAGCAGAACCTATCATGAAATTATGCATAAAAATCGCAAATTGTTTATGATCAGTCTGAAGGAAATGAATCATTTGCCGGATTTAAGAACACGAACGGTACGGCATCCGCAGCAGTTGCTTGAGCTTTTAACCGGCTATTTACAGACGATGTACGAGCAGGGAAAGGTGGTTCAGATCAACGCTGAAATACAGGCTTTTTCCTTCATGGCATTAAATTATGGATTGTTTATTAATCATATGGAGGATCATGTACATTTTCCATGGATTTCTTTGGAAGATGTGATTGCCGAAAGTGTATGGACCTTTACTAGGGCTCTAACGCCCTAGTTTTTTAAGTAAATGAATGTCAGTAAGTACTGACAGTCAAATGACAGTTCACTTGAAAAGAGGAAAAAACATGAAACTTACAAAGAGCGTGGATACCCACGATACACCTTCAACAGGTAAAGAAACGGCACTGCTTCGCGTGCTGGTCTTTACACTTATCATTTCTGTAATGAACGGGATGATGTTTAATGTTGTTTTACCGGTCATAGGGGAACAATTTGAACGATCCGCTTCGGAGACGAGTTGGATCGTCACCGGATATTTAATCGTATACGCCGTCGCTACAGTCACATACGGAAAACTAACCGATCGATACAGCATTAAAAATCTAATCACTTTTGGACTCCTATTGTTAGGTTTAGGTTCCATTGTGGGCATTATTTCGACGTCCTACTTTATGATTATTCTGGCACGGCTCATTCAAGCCGCCGGAGCTGCTGTTATTCCAGCTCTTGCAATGATTATACCGGTTCGATATTTTCCACCGAACAAGCGTGGTCAGGCACTGGGTACTTCTGCGATCGGCATTGCCCTGGGATCTGCTCTAGGTCCCATCGCTGCCGGACTAATCTCCAGTGCACTTGACTGGAAGTTTTTATTTGCGATACCGCTGCTGTCACTGTTGACTCTGCCCTTCTATCGAAAGTATCTGAATCATGAAGAGGGAGTCTACGATAAAATGGACTATCTCGGAGGATTGCTGCTCGCGGGAAGCATTGGAGCCATGCTGCTTGCACTGACGAATTTGAATTGGTGGTACTTGCTTATGGGCATTGCCGTGTTGATCCTGTTTATCCTTCGGATTCTCCATGCAGCATCACCGTTTGTAGAGCCGGCTGTATTTCGCAACCGATCTTATACGTGGGGAATGTTAATCTCATTTATATTGGTGGCGTGTGGATTCAGCATTCCATTTATTATCCCGCAGCTGTTAACCCATGTGTATGATGCTTATCCGGCTCTGGCAGGTCTAACCATGCTGCCGTCTGCGCTGACTGCAGCACTACTGGGAAGGCGTGGAGGAAGATTGGCTGATAAGAAAGGAAATGCATATTTGATATATACAGCTTCGACGATGCTTGTTATCGGCTTTATAAGTCTATCGTTTGCAGCCGGCTTGGCTCTGTTTTATATTTCATCTTTTCTAATCTTGGCGGTTCTTGGTCAATCCTATATGCAAATTGCGCTTTCTAATACGATCGCACAGACGCTTTCCAAAGAACAGGTTGGCGTTGGCATGGGGCTGCTATCCATGTTCAATTTCATCGCGGCTTCAGTATCTACAACCGTTCTTGGCAAGGTCATCGACGGGGGAGCGCCGCAGCTGCATTTCAATCCTTTTATCAGCCTGTCATCTGCATTTGTATATAGTAATCTGTTTATTTTGCTTGCTGTATTGATTGTATTGATGACTTTTCTGTATCGGTGGCAGTTTGATCGTAAATCCCATGCGCAGGTGAATGAACCGGGCACTTGGGTCTGCTGAAGCCCAAAGTGCATTCTCCATCCAATCATTTACATCCGTAGAATTGCAAAAATAAAAAAGAAGAGGTCTGTCTTCAATGACAGGCCTCTTTTACATGAATGGGTTCAGCTGAAACGGTACAGACGAACACCATGAGAGGGGACATCTGTACGTAATGTGTTCCCGTCCACTACTGCCGCTTGACCGCTCCATAATTCAGTACCCTGTTTTACAACTGAAGTGCTTGAACCGACAAGTTCAAGATTAAGTTCCACAGGAAGCATCTGCTGCTCGCCTACATTAAACACTGCCGCATAAGTTGATCCATCCGCATGTGCTGCGGTCCATACGATGAGATCTCCCTGACGCAGTAGTTCTTTTGCTCCGTAACTTTCACGATGCATGCGCAGAACCTCACGGTTCGTCAGTAAAGACAGCGTCCAGTCATCATTATCTCGCAGCTCGCCGCCAAAGATCAGAGGAGAACGGAAAATACTCCACAACGACATCATTGTCAACTGCTCATCCTTAGTGAACCTTGTCCAGCGGTCGGCTCCGTCCCCATCGACAGAGCGAATGCCAATATGGCCGAGCGGCAGCATATCGCAATCCGGCCAGCATCCTTCTTTAGGAATCCCCTGCCAAGTGCGGCACCTTTCGAACATGTCCCGCAGCAGCGGCCATTGATCCCAGAAATCATCGGTGACACGCCACATGTTAGCTTGTTCGGCGAAGAATTCAGCATATTCTACCGGAGCAGGACCCGGGGAAAGACTAAGAACCATGGGCCGCCCTGCACGCTTGATCGCCTTCGAGATCATCTCGATCTCCGGCTGATGTGTATCATATAATCTGGAGGCTGCGATATCATCCACTTTAACCAGGTCAACGCCCCATGAGGCATATAGATCAAAGAGCGAATCATAATAGGCCTGTGCCCCTTCTTTGTTGTGATCCACGCCATACATATCCGTATTCCACGGGCAGATGGAGTTGGTATGAGCGATCTCGCGAGCGGTCGCCTTGGAACCCAGCAGATCTGTACCTGCATGGACCGCCTGCCTTGGAACTCCGCGCATAATGTGAATGCCGAATTTCAGTCCAAGGCTGTGTACAT
This sequence comes from Paenibacillus sp. AN1007, assembly GCF_040702995.1. Classification (NCBI taxonomy): domain Bacteria; kingdom Bacillati; phylum Bacillota; class Bacilli; order Caryophanales; family Paenibacillaceae; genus Paenibacillus; species Paenibacillus sp. AN1007. Next base: position 2,773,254 of record NZ_CP159992.1, on the reverse strand, counting down.
AGTCAGCTAGAGGTTTAAATCCGCGGCCCCCTGCAGCTGAGGGAAAACGATTCTCGGCAGGCATGAGGCGAGAGTATTCATCCATAATAAGCGGAACAAAGGGACGGTATTGAGAGGATACGGCTAGAGGTTCATACCATTGAATGTCAACGGTGATGTAGTTCCAGCCGTATTCTTTCAGATGTGAAGCCATGTACTCGGCATTCCCGCGAATCTCTTCTTCAGTAACGGCAGCGCCGTAACAGTCCCAACTGTTCCAGCCGAGAGGGGGCGTTGGTGCCGCATGGGTATGGTTCATTTGAATGCTCCTTTACTGTAATTGATTTAAATTATTGCTCCAATTATATTCATCATAAGCAGGAGAAATATAATAATCTACAGTAATGTTGAACCTTCAATAGCAATATATTGCGGTAAGTCAATCAAAAAACAACCTGCGATATACAAGACTCTCACCGCCGCTTCGGAATTCTCCGGGTGTAAGTCCGGTTAAGCCCCGGAAAGCTTTGATAAAATAGCTGCCGCTCGAATATCCGACCTGCGCGGCAATTTGTTCAATGCTTCGTGTCGTTCCACGCAGCAATTCCATCGCTTTCTCGATCCGAACCCTTGTAAGATAAGCTCCTGGTGTGAGGCCTGTGGATGACGAAAATCTGCGAATGAAGTGATATTTGGACAAGGAAACATGCTCTGCAAGCTGGTCCATGCTGATCATGCTGGCATAATCGTTCTCTATGTACGCGGCGGCCAGTCGAATCTGTTCAGACCAGTTCTCACGATTATTCCTTGTCGTGGACTGCAGCCGGACCAGCTCAGTCATGAACTGATATACACTGGATGAAGCGATCAGCGAGTCCGTAATTCGTCCAGCAGCGGCATCCGTTACAATCATCCGAAGCAGTCGAATGGGAGCGGAGTCCATAGGAAGAAAAGGGATTTCGCCTGCCTCTCTGATGAACTGCTGCCAGTGGGCCATAATGAGGTCGGGCCTGAATAACAGGAAAATGAAATGCCACGGTTCGGAAGCGGCAGGAGGATAATAATATCGATGGGGTCCCGGAATCTCCGCAAGAAAAGCCTGCCCCGAATGAATGCGGTATTTACGTTCCTTGATTTCATAAATGCCTTCGCCAGAAAAGGTATACTGAAATAACAGAAGAGGGCCGTCGGTACGTTCCATTCCGTCCCAGTGATATGACGAATCGGTGATCACATCACACCCTACGGCGTATAGCTTGCACAGTTCCAGTGCACGATCTTCAGCAAATCGGAACCCGTAGGTGCCTTTTGAAATATCCATAGATGTCCCCCTGATTCTGATCATACTTAGGTGTTCTTATCGTAGATTTGGGCATAAAATGGTATTATCCTAGCATGTTAATTTGAGGAATGCAAGCGTTTACTTCAGGATGTGAGCAAAGTGGTTAGAATTGTGAAGTTTTAGGTTAGTATTCTGCATTCAGCGCGTCCTGTGAACACGCTAGACTGATAGTGCAGCCTGCACTTTTGTAATATACTGTCCTTTTGGTAATACCGTCGATCTTAATGGTGCTGCAGCAAACCTTAACATATTTCGGTTGGAGGTATAAGATGAATTCGAATCAAATCTGGTTTGATTGCGCTGCATCGCAGTGGGAAGAAGCATTTCCGATTGGAAACGGCACCCTTGGAGGCATGATTTTTGGGAGAACTCATTTGGAGAGAGTACAGTTAAATGAAGACAGCTTGTGGTACGGTGGACCGATGGAGCGAAACAACCCTATGGCTATCCAATCATTGGATACCATCCGTGAACTGCTGTTTAACGGACAGATTCGTCAAGCAGAGGAGCTTGCACTTGCGTCGTTGGTAGGTGTTCCCGATGGGCAGAGGCACTATGAACCGCTTGGTGATTTTTATCTCGCCATGCATCATTCAGAAGAGGAAACAGCAGCATACCGGAGAAATCTTGACCTTGAACAGGGAATAGTTGAAGTCCAGTATACATCAGGCAACACTACATATACTCGTCAATATTTCTCAAGTTATGTCGATCAGGTATTGACTGTTCGTTTATCAACCAGCAAGCCTGGCGAATTATCATTTACTGCCTTATTCGGGAGAGGTTCGGTGCTGAACTGGTCTCCGTTAACCGGTGCACTGCGGCATCCGGTTGGTTTTCAATCTTTGATCGATCGAATCGAGCAGCACAGCAATGGAGATGTGATTATCCGGGGAAGAAGCGGAGGAGAAGAAGGAGTCCGTTTCTGCTGTGCGATCCGGATCATGCATGAAGCAGGAGAGCTGCAGTATTCGAGTGGTCAACTGTCCCTGTCTCAGGGGGATGCGGCCACGGTACTGATTGCTGCATGTACGGATTTTCGCTATGCCATGGAAGAGCTGGAGACGGAATGCGTGCGGAGATTAGATGCAGCTTCAACCAAGTCATATGACGATCTGCTGCAGAATCACATATTAGATTATCAAACACTGTTCAAGAGAGTGGAGCTTCACCTGGAGGGCAAAGATAACGATACAAGCTGCATCGATCTACCGATGAATAAGCGTTTGGCAGAGCTTAAGGCAGGCGGTGATGATCCTGAACTGGTTAGTCTGTATTTCCAATTTGGACGATATCTGCTTATCTCCAGCAGTCGTCCAGGTTCGCTTCCTGCCAATCTGCAGGGCATATGGAACAAAGATATGCTTCCGGTATGGGACAGCAAGTACACCATTAATATCAATACGGAGATGAACTATTGGCCTGCAGAGAGCTGTAATCTACCGGAGTGTCATATTCCGCTATTTGATTTTATCGAAAGACTGCAGGCGCGCGGAAGGGAAACTGCGAGCAGGATGTATGGGTGCAGCGGATTCGTGGCGCATCATAATTCGGATATATGGGCTGATTCTGCACCTCAGGATGTATGTCTGACGTCCACTTTCTGGACCATGGGAGGCGCATGGTTGTCACTTCACTTGTGGGACCATTATGAATACGGCAGGGACAAGGTTTTTTTGAGAAAAGTGTATGAAACGATGAAAGAGGCAGCCTTGTTTATTCTGGACTTTCTAGTGGAAGACCCGGAAGGGAACCTTGCCATTTGTCCTTCTTCTTCACCAGAGAATATTTACATTTTGGATAATGGCGAGTCAGGAGCACTCTGTTATGGAGCATCGATGGATAACCAGATTATTCGAGAGCTGTTCACACGTTGTATCGAAAGTTCACAAATTCTGCAGCAGGATCAATTATTTGCATCACAGCTGCGCGAAGCGTTAACTCGTATTCCAGACATCGCTGTGGGAAAGCATGGACAGATTCAAGAGTGGAGCAGAGATTATGCTGAGCTTGAACCAGGCCACAGGCACATCTCACACCTGTTTGCACTTCATCCTGGATCACAGATCACCCCGAAATCGACTCCCGACCTGGCCAAGGCCGCCCGGATCACGCTGGATCGCAGACTTCAGCATGGCGGCGGTCATACGGGTTGGAGCCGGGCCTGGATTCTAAATATGTGGGCAAGATTGGAACAATCTGAACTGGCTTATGATAACGTAATAGAGCTGCTGCGTTCCTCAACACTGCCTAATTTATTCTGTGATCATCCCCCGTTTCAGATCGATGGTAACTTTGGAGGTACTGCGGGCATAGCTGAAATGCTGCTTCAGAGTCATGGCGGGGAGATTCGTTTACTCCCTGCGCTGCCCAAAGCATGGCCGAAAGGTTCGGTCCGGGGCTTGCGTGCCCGCGGCGGGTTCGAGATTGATATGGAGTGGTCCGGAGGGAAGCTGCTTCATGCTAGCATACGTGCAGGTGAGGCGGGTAAAATCAGTGTTTCTTATCAGGAGCAGCAGATGGAACTGGAGTTCCATAATGTTCACAACTCGATTGTTTTAGAAGGGAAGGACTGGACAGCAGCATCTGCAGCCAACTAAGCTGAAAATCATGCTTTTGTAAAACATTTTCAGGATCAAACGACACGTCAGACTGTACTTGATTCATAATGATCTCATTAGCGAAACGTCCGGGTTTAGACTCGGTACGCTTTCGCTTTTTTTATATCTCCATCATGCCGGCTGTATTTTCGCGCAATAAATTTGGCGATTCGTGCAATGAATTTGCAAACTGCAGACTTTAGAATGGAAAGAATCCTGGTGAAAACAGCTGCAGATTTGTAAGCGGTTTCTAAATTATAATTAGAGCATACCGTTTATTTGTTGATTTGTTCAACAACAGTACAGCACAGCATATGACTGTAGTTTAAACGGATTCTGCCTGAAGCTGATCAACTGCGGGCGGGATATTTTTCGTTATAAGGAAAGGGGAAGATAACATGTTAAAAGTATTGCTGGTCGATGACGAGATGTATATCCGCAAAGGGATGTACGAGCTGATTGATTGGCAGAGCCTGGGTATGGAGATTGCAGGGGAGGCCGAGAATGGACTGGAAGCGCTGAACAAGGCGGAATGTATGAATCCTGATATTATTATTACGGATATCCGAATGCCTATTCTAGATGGCTTAGATTTAATCCGTGCTGTAGAAAAGTCTCCTACTCTGGAGCCTGTTTTTATTATCATCAGCGGTTACCATGATTTCAAATATGCGCAGCAGGCGATAAGGTACGGTGTTCAGGATTATATACTCAAGCCGATTGATGACGAGGAAATGACTGCTACGCTGCAGAAAGCTGCTCATTCGATTCGAAACAAGCGAAAACATGCCTTTCTGGCAGAGGAACAAGCAAACCGTATTATGCTCAAAGACATGATTAAGGGTCAAGTGCGAACAGAGGATGAGATCCGTTATGCCGAAATGCTCGGTATTGACCGCGAGACGGCGTTGAAGATTGTGCTGTTTGAACTGCAGACAGGCTCGGAGCGGAGAAAAGTTACTGTGCAGCAGGTTAGTCATACGCTTCAAACCATAAAGGATGATCGTTTTGATGTATACGTTATTGAGGAACAGTTGAGCAGATTTGCCTTGATTCTTCTATGGAAGGAACCCTATCCGCAGCGCCAGATCGAAGACAAAATTCAATCAATTCAGAAAATACTAATGGAAAAGCTGGATGCAGATATAGGGCTGTATGCAGGTACAGTGGTAAATAACTTGTTCGATGCGCCTCGGTCTTATGCAGAAGCGGATGAGGCCTCGAGACATAAATTTGCTGAACCGGGAAGTATCGTACGTTATGTCGAAGTGAGGGATCGACCTTTATACGTATTCAACATTAATCAAGAAGAGGTTGACCCATTGATTCTCAGCCTGGAAGAGCGAAATCGAGCGGCTTGTCATACCATTGTGGACGAAATGTTCAATACGTTCCATTCCCGACGTTTTTCGCCTCAGGCTGTCACGGGTTCTCTGCTGCGCTGTATTACGGGGATATTGTCTGTTGTTCATGAGATGGGAGGTACAGATGCAGGACTGCAGCAGCTTAAACTGTTGGCCGAACAAGATCAGGATGGCTGGAATCTGCGACTGCTGAAAGGAGCATTTTTGGAAGCACTGGAGGAAGCCGAGGAATATATTGCGCAGCTGCGGACGGAGCAGTCCAAAGGGGATATTAACAAAATCAAACGATATATCGATTCCCATTACATGGAGAATATCAGTCTCAAAAGTATAGCGGCCCAGTTCTATATGAATCCGGTCTATCTTGGTCGACTATTCCGCAAAAGTTACAACCAGTATTTTAATGAGTACCTGCTCAATCTTCGGATTCAAGAGGCACAGAAGCTGCTCCGCCAGACGGATCTGCGAATGTATGAGGTAGCCGCCCGGATCGGTTTTCAGAATGCGGACTATTTCGTGACGCAGTTTGAGAAAATCGTGAACATGAGCCCGACTGCCTATCGTAATCTTCTGAAAGAGGATGGACAGCGGGGTGCCCAATGATAAGGTGGAATCTGAATTACATGAAACTTCGGGACAAGCTGCTGCTGATGTACGTTTTATCGGTGTTTATTCCGATTGTTGTGACAAACGTCGTTTTTTATCAAGTGACAACCGCTAACATCCGAAGCCAGAAAACACGGGACGCGGGTGTAGCTTTACAAAACTTGAAGAACGAGCTGCGCGTCACGATTGATCAGGGCGTCGGGTTATCTTATTCGCTCTATGTTGACCCCGTATTTAATGATACGTTATCCCGTTCGTTCGCCAGTCATTCGGAGTACATTCGTGCGTACAATTCATATCTCAGAGGAGAGTTCTCCGGCCAGCTTAGCCAGGGAATTCGTTGGTACCAAGTATATACGGATAATCCAACCATTTTGTCCTCGGGATACATCGAGCATTTAACCGAGGCCGTTCGCATGTCCAGCTGGTACAAGCAGCTGCAGGATACATCGGTACCTTACCCGACGCTGATCGCGACAGATCAGATGTTAAGTCTTGTACAGCGATTAAACAATATGGATACCGGCGGAGTTGAACAGCTGCTCAAGATTGACTTTAATATGGATCTGCTCAAAGAACAATTTCGCAACAGCGGGTTTGATGGCAAAGTGTATCTGGTCGATCCGGGAGGACACATCCGGTTTTCGAATGATCCGAAGTCAGCAGATGCGCCGATCGGAGAGGTGTACAGCAATTTAGAATTTCCGAACAAAACGATTCGGTTTGAACGTGTCTATTCCGGCATCAACTATTTGGAAGGCTGGTCGCTGCAAGGGGTGATGGATGAAGAGATTGTGCTTCAAGAGGTGCGTAAATCACGATCCTTTGTCGTCTGGCTGGCGTGTATCAACTTTGTGCTGCCTTCAATCATTATCGCGGCGATGTCCAGATCGATCCATGTCAGGCTGGTACGCATTCTGAAACATATGAAAAAAGTAAAAACTCAAAATTTTCAGACCATTCCTCCTGAAGATGCAAGGGATGAAATAGGCCAATTAACGACCGAATTCAACCGGATGACCGAGACCATTCGCAGCCTGATTGATGAGGTATACCTGGCAGATATTCAGAAAAAAGACCTGGAGCTTAAACAGCAGCAGGCTCAGCTTCATGCATTACATAGTCAGATTAATCCGCATTTTCTGTTTAACACGCTTGAATCCGTTCGGATGCGCAGCCTGATCAAAGGCGAGAAGGAAACCGCCAAAATTGTACACCACATGGCTAAAATGTTTCGCAAGTCCATCAGCTGGAACCAGCACGATGTAACCGTGAAAGAGGAACTGGAGCTGATTGAGAGCTTTTTGCAGATCCAGAAATACCGCTTTGGTGAAAAGCTGCAGGTGCATATTGAAGCAGACCCGACCGCTTTAAACTACCGGATTCCCAAAATGGTCATCCTGCCATTTGTGGAAAATGCCAGCATTCATGGCATTGAATCCACGCCAGGTGAAGGCATCATTCGACTGGTCGTGATAAAAGATGGTCAGGAGCTTCAAATCCGGCTGGAGGATAACGGGATCGGCATGTCGGATGCCAAGCTGCAGGAATTACTGCAATATATGGATCAAAATACGGACATGGGCGAGCATGTAGGAATGAAGAATGCCTACAGCCGTTTGAAACTATGTTACAAGGACCGCTTTTCTTTTTCGATCCAGACAGCAGAAGGCAGGGGGACTTGTATACAGATTCGGCTGCCGCTGGATGAAGACGAAATGATGGAAGGGAAATGATGGTCCGATATACTTTTTAAAGAACAATGTACAGTTTCGTGGGTAACTATGAAAGCGTTATCTTGATATATTGAGAGTGCTTACAGACACCGCTTAATTAAAAAGGGGGAAATAGAACACATGTTAAAACCGCTTTTGAAAACGACAGGACTAGCTGTATTACTGGCATCCCTTCTTGCTGGATGTACTTCAGGCAGCTCATCTCCAGGGGACTCTGCAGCAAAAGAAGATGATAACAGCCCTGTCACATTCTCGTATTATATGTTTTCTTCTGGCAAGAAGGACATTTTGGCAAGTGAAACAGCGATTGGTAAAGAGCTGCAGAAGCAGACGGGTGTGGACTTTAAAATGGAATATCTGGTTGGCGATAGCGCCACTAAGGCAGGGGTTATGATTGCCAGCGGCGACTATCCAGATGTTATCGCTTCCAGCGGAGAAATGTCCAAGCTGCTCGATGCCGGAGCTTACATTGCACTGGATGATCTGATTGAAAAATATGGTCCGAATATCAAAAAAGTATACGGACCTTACTTTGACAAAATGAGAAACCCGGAAGACGGAAAAATCTATGCACTCCCGTATACGGCCAATCAGGGCGAATATTCAGGCAGCCCTAACATTGGCGGAGGAGCTTTCTGGATTCAACGTTCTGTACTGAAGGAATTTAACTATCCTAAAATTACGACGCTGGATGAATATTTTGATCTGATCGAGGATTACAAAGAGAAGCACCCGAAGGTTGACGGAGCAGAGACCATCGGTTTTGTGTCCCTTGCTGGTGTAGCCAATAACTTCTTCACCCTGCAGAATCCGGCCATGCACCTTGCAGGATATCCTAACGACGGCGGCGTTATGGTAGATATGAAAACCCATGTCGCAAGAACGGTTTCGGGCACAGAGGAACAGAAACGCTGGATCAAAAAACTGAATGAAATTAACGCAAAAGGTTTACTAGATCCGGAATCATTCACGATGAACAAGGATCAGTATTTGGCCAAACTGACCTCGGGTCGGGTTCTCGGTTATTTTAACTACGCATGGCAGGTTGGAGATGCAACCAATAACCTCCTAGCGGCAGGCATTGACGAGAAGCGTTACGCACCTCTGCCAATCGTCTTTGACAAAAACATCAAGGATCAATACATTGATCCTCCCGGCTTCGTAAACAACTATGCAACCGGAATCAGCGTGAATGCGAAAGATCCGGAACGGATCATTAAGTATTTTGATAATTTGCTCAAAGAAGAGAATCAGATCCTCGTGCAATGGGGGATCAAGGATCAAACATACAGCGTAGATGAAAAGGGCCGCTTCTATTACGCCAATGATGAGCAGCGGAAGATGCATGACGATGTAGAACTGAGCCGCAAATTCGGCTTTGCTTATTTCGCCAATGACTGGCCGCGTTATGGTACAGAATCCACGCTGTCGGATGGGAACGCATACAGTCCAGGTAATCAGCCGGAAGTTGTCGCAGCAACCTATACCGAAGGAGATAAAAAACTCCTCGATGCTTATGGCGTCAAAACATTCAGCGAACTGTTCAACAAGCCGGAAGAGCGTCCATGGTTCCCGGCATGGTCCATTGCTCTTGAGCAGGGTTCACCTGAACAGGTATTCACCACCAAATCAGATGATATACAGCGCAAATATTTGCCTGAGATGATTCTGAGCGCGCCATCCAACTTCGACAATATTTGGAATGCTTACATGGCCGAATTCAGCAAGCTGGATAAAGCAGGTTACGAGAAAAAAATGACTGAAGTCATTCAAAATCGGGTTGCTGGCAAGTGGTGATGAGATCCAAAAAATATAAAAATATAAAAATATAAAACAAACTGTTACGTGCGCTGGAGAAAAAGGGGAACAGCCCTCTATAACTACCTTTCTCCGCGCACGAATAACAGAAAAGGGAAAGGAGTATCTGCATCGTGGAGGAACCTAATGTACCCCTTCAATCGATTCCGCGGGCTTCCCGTCCAAAAGGTGATCGAGGAAATAGCTTCTACAGACGACTGCTGCAGCAGCGCAGCTTGGCATTTATGTGTATTCCTTTTGTAATTTGGGCGTTTGTATTTAAATATTTGCCGTTATGGGGCTGGACGATGGCGTTCCAGAACTTCAAACCGGCAAGAGCTTTCGCGGATCAGCAGTGGGTAGGAATGAAGCATTTCCAAACCCTGTTTGAAGATAATACGTTCTATCGGGTGCTGCGAAATACGCTGGTGATGAGTTCCATTAAGCTGGTACTCGGGTTTGTTACAGCTATTACGCTGGCACTTCTGTTAAACGAGCTGAAAAATATCGTTTTTAAACGTTTTGTACAAACGGTAAGTTACCTGCCTCACTTTATCTCTTGGGTTGTTGCATCAAGTATTGTGCTTACCGTACTTTCACCTGATGGTATCATCAACCTCATCCTTATGAAGCTGCACTTGATCGACAGTCCAGTGCTGTGGATGGGAAAAGGGGAGTATTTCTGGGGCATACTGGGAGCCACCGAAGTATGGAAAGATGTCGGCTGGAACACGATCATCTATCTGGCGGCTATTACAGCCATCGATCCTGCTCAGTATGAGGCAGCTGAGATCGACGGAGCCAGTCGTTTCAAACGCATGCTGTACATTACACTGCCAGGTTTGAAACCGGTTATCGTGATTTTGCTGATTATGAACATGGGAAGCATCCTCGAATCAGGATTCGAACCTCAATATTTGCTGGGCAACGGAATGAATATGGATTATTCAGAGAACCTGGATATCTTTGTATTGAAGTATGGTTTGGGAATGGGGAACTTCTCTTTAGGTACAGCGGCAGGGATTTTCAAAACTGTGGTCAGCTTCATCTTCCTCTTCACCGCCAACTATATCGCCAAAAAAATGGGAGAAAGCAGACTATTCTAAGAGGAGGCCTAGGCCATGCCAAAAGCAAAATCATCCCGCTTGCGGAACAGCAGTGCCGGGGACCGGGCGTTTGATGCCATCAATATCACTTTCATGATCTGTTTGATGATTGTTACGATTTATCCGTTTATTAATATGATTGCCGTTTCGCTGAATAATGCGAATGATGCGATTCGCGGAGGTATATATCTGTGGCCGCGAGAGTGGACACTGGATAACTACAAATACATCTTTGGGGAATCCGACATTTACCATGCCACGCTGATCTCGGCGCTCCGTACGATTATCGGAACGATCGTGTCTGTATTCTGTACGGCGATGCTTGCCTATACTCTCAGCAGGCAGGAATTTGTGCTTCGCAAGTTCGTGACGATGTTTTTTGTCTTCACGATGTACTTCAGCGGAGGATTGATTCCGGGTTATCTGTTGATCCGTGATCTCGGCATGATTGGCTCTTTCTGGGTCTATATCATTCCGGGTGTCATCGGTGTGTTCAATATGATTGTCATTCGTTCCTTTATAGAAGGTTTGCCTGAAGGCATCCTGGAGTCAGCCCGCATTGACGGAGCCGGGGAATTTACGACGTTTATTCGAGTAGTGCTGCCATTAACGATTCCAGCCATGGCTACCGTTTCACTTTTCGTGGCAGTCGGTCAGTGGAACTCCTGGTTTGACGTCTTCCTGTACAACTCTTCCAATAAGGAACTCAGCACGCTGCAGTATGAATTGATGAAGATTCTGCAAACTTCTACGACAGCGGCAACTTCATCAGCAAGTGATGTGTATCAGGCTGCCGAGAACAGCGGCGTATCCGTGACGCCGACTTCCATTCGAGCAACGATGACCATAATAGCGAGTGTGCCAATCCTGATGGTCTATCCGTTCCTGCAGAAATATTTTGTACAAGGTATGACTATTGGAGGCGTAAAGGGATAAGGCTTCATTCGAATCATACATGTTGGGAGATGAGCAATCGTGAATTCTTTGATCAAAAAATCACTATGTACGATGCTTGCAGCGTTGACAGCACTACCCTTGTTGTATGTTCCTGCCTCATCCAAAGTGATGGCAGCAAACGATGCTGTTATTAATGTAACTTCGCCCAAACAAGTGATTCGTGGTTTTGGCGGCATGACTCATTCCGGCTGGATTGGCGATCTTACACCGGCGGAGCGTCAGACGGCTTTTGGCAATGGGGATAATCAGCTTGGGTTCTCCGTGCTTCGAATTCCGATTGACGAGAACAAGAACAATTGGCAGCGGGAAGTGGATACGGCCAAAAAAGCTATTGAACACGGAGCGATTGTATTTGCATCTCCTTGGAATCCGCCAGCGGACATGACGGAATTGGTTACACTGGGGATCACTTCTGGCGGTGGTTCAACCTATGAAGCAGAAACCTCAACAACGCTGACGGATGCAGAAGTGGGCAGTACGTTTACCGGTTATACCGGGTCAGGTTATGCTTCCTTCCAGAATGCAAGCGGTTCGGCCGTCCAGTGGAATACAATCCTGATTGGCAGCACAGGTACCAAAAACATCAAGATTCGATATTCACTCCCATCAGGAACCAGTAATCTGGATGTCTACGTGAACGGTTCATTAGCACTTAGCGGCGTACCATTTGAAGCGACTGGAAGTGGAAACACATGGAAGGATAAGTCGATTCAGGTACCGATGGTGAACGGTACAAGCACGTTAAAGCTGGTTACTACGGGAACGGGTGGCCCGAACATCGACAATATCAACGTCACTGCATATACGCAGGTTACCCAGGCCAAACGTCTTAAATATGACAAGTATGAAGCCTACGCTGAATATTTGAATGAATTTGATGCATTTATGAAAAATAATGGGGTTAACCTTTACGCGATTTCCGTACAGAACGAACCGGACTATGCACATGACTGGACCTGGTGGTCTCCAGAGGAAATGCTGCGTTTTATGAAAGAAAATGCAGGTTCCATCCATAATCGTGTAATTGCTCCTGAATCCTTCTCTTATGTGAAAACGATGTCAGACCCGCTTCTCAATGACCCGCAAGCGCTTGCGAATCTCGATATTCTCGGTGCACATACGTATGGTACGCAGTACAGCGATTTTCCGTATCCTTTATTTGAACAAAAGGGAGCGGGGAAAGAGCTTTGGATGACAGAAGTGTATTATCCAAATAGCGAAACCAATTCGGCAGATCGCTGGCCAGAAGCGCTCGGGGTAGCGGAACATATGTATAATGCGATGGTTGAAGGTAATTTTCAGACCTATGTTTGGTGGTACATCCGCAGACATTATGGTCCAATTAAAGAGGACGGGACGATTAGTAAACGGGGTTACAGTATGGCGCATTACTCGAAGTTTGTTCGTCCGGGTGATGTCAGAGTAGACGCAACCAAAAATCCGGCAAACGGAGTATATGTGTCAGCTTACAAAGGAGAGAACAACAAGGTTACCATTGTGGCGATTAACAAAAATACTTCAGCTGTGAATCAGCGATTCACTGTGCAGAATGGAACAGCTTCAGCCGTATCCTCCTGGGTAACAGACAGCACGCATAACCTGGCGGCTGGTTCTCCACTGCAGATTTCCGGCAGCGGATTTACGGCAGATCTTCCGGCCCAAAGTGTCACAACATTTGTCGTGCAGCCGTAAGAACTTATGAAATGAAGAAAAAGAATTAGATAAGAATAGAAGAACTACAATAAAACAAAAGTACAATAGAAGATAGAACTAAAGAACTAAAGAACTAAAGAACTAAAGAACAAATGCTTGAAAAGAAGAAAAGAGTATTAAAATAAACAGGCTGCCTAAGGGCAGCCTGTTTGTTTGTCATGGCAGCAGCTCGAGTATAAATCCATCGATCTCCTGTTCTGCTTCGCGCATCACTTCGACCACTTGGTCTGCATAATCACCAAGCGTTTCTCTGCATGCATCGAAAAAACTCCAGCGGATGGTCAGCGGCATCATCACTTCGCCTGTCAAGGCATCCCATAAAGCATCCAGATTGCGTCCATAATGTTCGTGCAGTCGAAGCTTGTCCTGCAGCAGCTGATGAAGTTCTTCGCGGTTATGAGGATCACGACCGTCAATCAGAATGATATTCATGCTTTCCTCCGTTATTTGATCTGATAAAACGTCTTATAATGATCTGTTGTTTGATAGATTAGGCCGTCACTCGAATATAAAATTCGGTCACTTCCCCGTTTGCCGCCGGTATAATGAATGTCTGCTTCATACCAGGTGCGTCCTTTTTTGCTTGGAAGAAGACCTTCGCGATTTCTGAATATATCACCGCCAATGCTCTTGCCAGGGGCCACCTTATGCAGGTTGCCCTCACTCGGTTCCCAGCCAAGAGCACGCGCTTCTTTTTTGGTAATATAATGGGGTGGAAGTTCGTGATGCTCCTTGATATAGTCGGCAACTTCCTGAAAACCCATCTCCTTCGAAACTTGGCCCGCATGAGAGCCGGTATCGGTCGTGATTGGCGTGGTGCAGCCTGCAAAAAGCAATGCAGAAAGCAGGATGAACAGGGGGTATAACCATTTTCTTAAATGCATGTTCTGATCTCCTTTTAATGATGACAATGCATTTAATGTTAATCTGTTTCTGGTTGTAAATCAATGTTCGCCATTAAACATCAAGTCTTATTATGGCTCGAAATTGGTTACAATCTGCTGGAGAGATGGCGAATCTGAGGTTTCCCGCCGATGCTTCCTATATTTCCCCGGTGAGATTCCTACAATTTTAGTGAAACTTCGAATGAAGTTGGCATAGTCACTGAATCCTGACTGGAAGCAGGCATCCGTAATGCTCATTCCTTCTGTCAGATGCTGTTTCGCCAGTTCGATGCGCCGACCTAAAATGTAGGAACGAAGAGTAAGTCCTGTATGTTTTTTGAACTGTCGACTGATGGAGGTGCTGTTCAGATAGAACTCCTCAGCCAGTTGGCCCAGTGTAATCTCTTGTGTAATGTTCAGTTCGATATATTCCATCGTTCTGCGAACCAATTCCGGCATGATATCTTGAGGTACAAAGGAATTCTGCTGGAACCACTGGTTGATGAGAACAAGCAGCTGAGCCATTGCCGCATTCGTGCGCACGTCTGCTCCGTACATATTACAATCCGCTGCTTCTTCAATCTGGCTGGTCCAGAACAGCAGCTGGTTTAACTGATCGTTATGCAGATGAATAATGCTGCTTATTCCTTCAGGCCTTTGATCAAAACAGGACAACAGATTCGTCCGTACAGTAGACAGCTGGCATAGATATGATTTTTTGAGGTTTATTGTGATCCGTTCATATTCAGTCTCATCCAGAATCAGCGTCCGGTGCATCTCTTCGGGAGAGATGACAAGTAAGTCTCCGCACTGCATGGGATAACAACGGTGATCCACATAGAAATGTACGCTGCCTTTCAGGAACAGATAGATTTCGTACGCATTATGACGATGATAACTGGTTTCGAGTTGGTATGTCGTTAAAGGATGACGGTACAGCAGCTCTGGCTGAATGGGGTCATAAAAGTAGTCAGAAGACATCTGGCGTAAGTACCTCCTGTCATTTCGCGCAATAAATCAAGCAAACAACGCAATGAAATTGGACTTAGATTCACTTAAAATGTAATCATCCTATCATGAAAACGTTTGTTTTGCAAACGCTTTCTATTTGGTGTGTTCAATTGTTATGATATCTCAGGTGAAGTTGAAGATATTAGGTAGTTCAATTCTATTTTCAGGAGGAAATGAAATGAATAACGATACGATGCCGCAGACCAACAAGCAAAAGGATGAGAACGGTTTGACCGTTCCTCGGGAATGTACATCAAAGGAAGTTGGCAAGATTCGTCCAAATGCTAATCCTTTAATGGCTCACAAATTCGGGGCCGATCCTTATGCGCTGGTGTATAATAACCGTGTTTATCTCTACATGACCAGTGACAAACTGGAATACGATGCGAACAAGATTCCTCAGAAAAACAGCTATCAGTCCATTAATAAAATAACGGTGATCTCTTCAGAGGATTTGATCAACTGGACGGATCACGGGGAGATCAAGGTTGCCGGTCCGGAAGGAGCGGCAACATGGGCTTCTCAATCCTGGGCTCCGGCAGCTGCCCATCGCAGCATCAACGGAGAGGACCGTTTTTATCTGTATTTTGCGAATAATGCCAGCGGCATTGGTGTCTTGAGTGCGCCAACACCGACAGGACCTTGGATTGATCCGATTGGTAAAGCGTTGGTCACTAGAGAAACACCGGGGGTAGAAGATGTAACCTGGTTATTTGATCCGGCCGTTCTAGTGGATGATGACGATCAGGCTTATCTCTACTTCGGAGGAGGCGTGCCTGAAGGCAAACCGGAAAGACCGGATACGGCACGAGTGATGCGGCTTGGGGAGGATATGGTCAGCGTTGAAGGCAGGGCCAAAGTAATTCCTGCACCTTTTATGTTTGAAAATTCAGGGATACATAAATATGATAATACGTACTACTACACCTATTGCTCAAATTTCTTCCAAGTGGAACGTGATGAAGACAGCCCGCCGCCTGGAGAGATCGCATACATGACAAGTTCGCAGCCGATGGGTCCATGGACGTATCAGGGAACGATCCTGAAGAATCCGGGTCACTTCTTTGGTATCGGTGGTAACAATCATCATGCCATTTTTCCACTGCATAATCAGTGGTATATTGCCTATCATGCGCAGACGCTCTGTCAAGCTATGGATATTCCTGAAGGGTATCGTTCTACACATCTGAACCGCGTAGAGTATGAGGAGACAAGTGGAAGGATGAAGGAAATTCATGCCGACTATGCAGGCGTAGATCAATTAAAGTCATTTTACCCGTATCAAACCGTTAGCGGTGCAGCGATGGGCTGGAGTGCAGGAGTAAGCACACGCCAACTAAGCCCGGCCGAGCATGGACAGTCTTCAGAGCAGGATGAAGTTGTCAGTCTCATGCGTGACGGAAGCTGGATTGCTCTCTCTTCTGTGGATTTTGGTGAACAAGGAGCGGCCAGTTTTACCTCATTGCTATGCAGTCAAGGTGGTGCAGGGATACTTGAACTTCGACTGGATCGTGAAGACGGAGAATTGATCGGAACTGTGCATATTCCGGCAGCAGCCGAAGGTAGGGAATGGATGGAAGGGTGGACTTCGATTACAGGTGCGGAGCGTGTGCATGATTTGTATCTTATGCTGCAGTCACCAGACAGCAATTCGAGCAGCAGTCCGTGTATTCTGCTGCAGCAGTGGGCGTTTGAAAAAGCTTAGAATGATAAGTGTTTTTTACACAAGACCACGAACCGAATCTATATGAACTGATATCCCGCAAAAGCGGAAAAAAGAGGTGCTTTCAAACATGCATTCCAACCCGATTATATGGGCTGATTACCCTGATGTGGACGTCATTCGGGTAGAAGATACGTATTATATGGTGAGCACAACAATGCATATGATGCCTGGTTGTATCATTCTACGTTCGTATGATCTGATGCAGTGGGAAACGGCTGCGTATGTGTATGACATTCTGGATAATACTCCGGCACAGCGGCTGGAGAATGGTGAACAGATCTATGGTAAGGGGATGTGGGCTGCTTCACTGCGTTATCATCAGGGGAAATTTTATGTCATCTTCGTGGCCAATGATACCCGTAAAACCTATCTGTACACATCTGAAACGATAACAGGGCCCTGGAGCAAACAGATTGTAGAGGGATTCTACCACGACTGCTCGCTGTTTTTTGATGACGACGAACGGGTTTATCTAGTGCATGGTAATCGAGAGATTCACCTAACTGAATTGAAACCGGATCTTTCGGGGCCTAGGCCGGATGGCAGACATCGGATCATAGTAACAGATCATCAGCCGCATTATCTTGGATATGAAGGTGCACATTTTTACAAAATTGAAGGAATTTATTATGTCTTCCTGATTCACATGACGAAGCAAGCAGGGCGAAGAACACAAGCATGTTACAGAGCGGATACGCTGGATAGTACATTTGTCGGTGGAGAAGTATTCAACGATGATATGGGATATTTTAATTCAGGAGTCGCTCAGGGCGGTATCGTGGATACGCCTGAGGGGAACTGGTACGCAGTGCTTTTCCAGGATCATGGGGCTGTGGGTCGGATTCCGGTGCTGGTACCGATGCGTTTTGAGGAAGGGTTACCGGTATTTGCGAAAGAAGCTCCGAAACAAATCGACATTGCCAGTACGAAGCCTGGACACCAATATAACCCGCTCGCTGCAAGCGACCGTTTTGAATACACGCTTGACGACCAGGGTAAGGTGCGCCTGCGAGATGTTTGGCAGTGGAATCATACGCCGCATGATGATCTGTGGTCTGTAACTGAAAAACCGGGGGTGTACCGGATTCGAACCGGTCAGCTCAGCCCGAACCTGACGTTTGCAGTAAACACACTGACACAGCGTGCGATGGGTCCGGCTTGTGAAGCTTCAGTAACGCTTGATGGCAGCCGCCTGAATAACGGGGATTATGCGGGTCTTTGTTTTCTGATAGGGACCTACGGTCTGATTGCATTGACCAAAGATGAAGGCCAATACTTTCTGGTTATGCAGGCCAGAGAAAGTCAAGATTCCAGTATTTTTGGCAATTTTATCGATCAGGAGCCTGCCGTAGAGCACGCTCGGATACCCGTGTCAGGGCCGATGGTGACACTGCAGGCTTCCGCAAATTTTGCGAATAATCAGGATGAATGCCGCTTTGCCTATAAGGACGGGGTGGAGTGGAAGAGTCTCGGGGTTCCTCATCATATGGTTTACAAGCTGGATCACTTTATGGGGTGCAGAATTGGATTGTTTCTGTTTTCTACAGAAACAATCGGAGGTTCAGCTGACTTTTCTAATTTCGATTATCATATTAAGCGGTAATTTTCTCTTCAGAGCTGTAAATAAAAGCTGCCGAGCGGCAGCTTTTTCGTACTCATCACAGATTAGATGTTGTACAATGATAACAATTCTGGTAAATAGAAAAGAAAAAGGATGCGTTCATTCAATCAAAATGGGGGCAGGTCACCATGCATAAGAGATGGATGTACAAAACAAGATGGACCATTATTATTTTTCTTACAGTCTGTATGCCTGTCGGACTGACGCAAGGGAACTCGGGGCAGTTGAACAGCTCCAACAATGAACAGCCGGGCCTTTCCTCCGAGGCTTATGACCCACCCATTAAAGTCTCTTTTGTCAGGGAAACAGGAGAAGATCTGCAGCGAATGATAGAGCAGCTGCCGGATGAGACATTAGTGGATAATCGCTGGACTCGGCTCTATGAAAGAGAACTGGGCATTCAGATTCGTTATGACTGGATCGCGACGGGCGACGTATACAATCAAAAGCTCGGGGTTTCCCTTGCTGCAGGACGCTTTCCCGATGTGGTCAAGGTCAACCCATATCAGCTTAGGCAGCTGAGTAATGCCAATTTGATTGAAGATTTGACCGAAGTATACCGGGATTTTGCCTCACCGCTGACCAAGAAAATTTTGGAGGCCGAAGGCAAAGGGGCATTTGATGCCGCTACGATTAACGGTAAGCTGATGGCAATTCCCGAATCCTCTTCCTCTATTGAGACAGCACAGTACTTGTGGATCAGAACGGATTGGCTGGATAAACTGGGGATGCAGGCACCTGAGACGATCGAAGATGTGTTGAAATTATCGGAAGCGTTTACATCGATGGACCCTGACGGAAATGGTAAACAGGACACCTATGGCTTGGCACTGACGAGTTATCTTTGGGACCCCGTTATGGGTGTTTCGGGATTTATGGCCGGATATGGTGCTTTCCCGAACATCTGGATCAAAAATCAAGAGGGAGAGCTCATTTACGGAGGGATACAGCCGGAAGTGCGCAAAGCGCTGCAGGTGCTGCAGACGATGTACTTGGAAGGGCAGCTTGATCCGGACTTTGCATACAAAAATGGAAGCAAGGAGTATCGTCTCATTCAGCAGGGGAAAATTGGAATGCTCTATGGCGAGCAGTGGACTCCTTTTGTTATACAATCCACCCGTGAACAGGATCCTGAAGCCGAATGGCAGGCTTTCCCTATTGCAGTTGAGGCAGGACGGAGCCTTGCTGTCCCGCTTCGTTCCAATACGGGACATTATTTTGCGGTGAGAAAAGGATTCGCCCACCCTGAAGTTGTCGTCAAGCTGATGAACTTGCATCTGGACAAGAACTGGGGACAGAACGCTGAATATGAAACGTATTATAATGATGACTCTCGCGCTGTGTGGATGCTGTCTCCGGTCACGCCTTTTCCTGGAACGAAAAATATGGATGCGTATAGAGACATTCGGGACGCAAGGGAGACGGGGGATTTCTCCGTACTGGAGAACGAAGCACTTGCCATTCACAAACGAATTGCAGCCTATGAATCCGAAGGTTTGCAGAGCGGATGGGGGTGGAAACAAACCTATGGTCCGACAGGAGCATTCAGCATTGCGGATCGTTATGAGGTGAACGGGCAGCTGCTTTATGATCAATTCACAGGCGGGATCACAGAAACGATGGTGGATCGACAGATCATCCTTCGGGATCTTCAGCTTGAAGCGTATATGAATATTATCCATGGATCGCCTATAGAAGACTTTGATCAATTTGTAAAGGATTGGCTTCAATTGGGCGGGGCCGAGATCACATCGGAGGTGAACGCATGGTATAGAACCAATGCATCACGGAATCACCAGGCGTTTGCCTTGTCCTATTAGGCAGGTATCTTTGATCTGAAATCAGGAGGGGAGAGCGTTGTTCAAGATACCGGCACAGTCGTGGTTCAACAGCATTTTTGCACGGCTGATAATGACCTACCTGGTTTTTGTCATACCTCTGATTCTTCTGGGGGTATATCTGTACCACTGGAGCTATGATACGGCAAGCGAGGAAATTTCCTTGTCTACAGAAAGGCGTCTGAGTCAATATGCCACAGAACTCAACAGGGAGATTGAGTGGATGGAGCTGCAGCAGTTTGATATTGCAGAGGACCGCAAGCTGAATCGGCTGGCGATCCTCTGGAACAACATGGACCAAATTGAAAAACGTGAAATATTAAATTATTTATCCGAGCGGTTAGCCGCTTTTAAAAACAGCAGTGCTTATATTAAGAACGTTTATGTACATATTCCTTCAGTCAACAAGAGTATTTCAGCAGTGCAGGGCATTGATGAGTACGATCAAGCTTCTTACGAATATTTCAGTTCGTCCATGCAGGAAGATGGCATTCGATTTACAGTAAAAGACGATGCGTTGAATCTGAGTGCTGTACGTGTAACAGGCAAACTAGGAGACACACCGCTGTTTGTCGTTCAGGTGGAGCTGGATAACGCTGCTTTTCAGAATGAGCTGTCACAGCTTAATCTCTATCCTGAGAGTGCCTCTCTTCTTGTTGAGGAGAGAACGGGGTTTGCTATTTTAGATCAGAACGAACGTAAAATCATTCTTGCTAACTATCGTGAATATAGTCAAAAGAACTCGCTCGACAGCTTTCGGGTAGGCGTGGAGGATACGACGTACCATGTGAATCAGCATCATATGGCGCCGCTCGGTTTATCCATTGCTACATATCTGCCTGAAAAGATGGTTACCAAACCTCTGAGCAAATTTTATAAATGGGCTTGGATTTTTGCAATTACATCCTTCATTGCGATTACAGCGTATCTCTACTCAACGTATAAACTGATTCACATTCCCCTGCTGCTGCTGGTCAAGAGGTTCAAAAAGATGGAAGGTGGTGTGCTGGATATTCCGATCGTACATCATCGTAAAGATGAATTCGGATTTCTGTACTCCCGTTTTAACCATATGATTGAGAATCTGCAGATGCTCATTGACCGTGATTTCAAAAAAACGATGATGATGCAGCGAGCTGAACTAAAACAGCTTCAATCGCAGATTAATCCACACTTTCTGTACAACAGTTTCTTTATTCTGAACTCGTTAGCGAGGACAGGAGAGACAGAGAGAATTGAACAATTCACCAATATGCTTGGGGAATATTTTCGCTTCATTACACGCAATGGAACAGATCATGTACCGCTCAAGGAAGAAGTGCATCATTCCCGTATTTATACTGAAATCCAGCAGCTGCGATTCTCCAGGCGAATCAAAGTTGAATTTGGAGAGGTTCCACCTGAAATGGAGCAAATGCAGGTTCCACGGCTTATCATTCAACCGGTCATTGAAAATGCGTACGAGCACAGTCTGGAAAAGAATACGGCTGCCGGTCTGCTGCGAGTTCAATTCCAAAGGACATCATCCTGTGCAGAAATCATCGTGGAAGATAACGGGCAGGATCTTCAGACAGAAGATATTGAGAAGCTGCAGCATCTTCTGTACAATGATGCAGCGACGGAAGACATAACCGGATTAATGAATATCCATAGGCGTCTCGTTCTGACATATGGAGCGGGCAGCGGGCTTTATCTTTCACGAAGTGAGCTGCAGGGGTTAAAAGTTGTCATTCGAATCCAGTGGAAGGAAGGGGAACACGAATGTATCGACTGCTGATTGTTGATGATGAGGAGATCATTACGGATAGTTTGTATGAAACATTTGCGAGACACATGCCCGATCGTTTGGATGTATGTAAAGCATACTCCGCCGCAGAGGCACTTACCTGGATGCGAAGATCCAGAATTGATATTGTGCTGACTGACATTCGCATGCCCGGGATAAGCGGGCTGGAGCTGACGGAAGAGATTCAGAGCCGCTGGCCGCAGTGCCGTGTCATTTTTCTGACAGGACACAGTGATTTTGAATATGCGTACAAAGCTTTTCAGATGAACAATGTACGTTATCTGCTCAAAACGGAAGGGTACGATAAAGTAATGCACATGGTGGAGCAGGTCATGGAGGAGATCAGACAGAGTCATGATATGAACAATCTGGTAGAACAGCAGCGTGAGATTACCTCTCGCCTGACGGCTTTTAAACAGGATGAATACGTCCGGAAGCTTTTGCAGGAAGGTTTACCTGCTGGGTCATCTGCACAGATTCAGTCCGAGCCGTTGATCAAGGAGATGGGGTTGAAGGCTGATTCCCCAGTATATTTGGTGCTGGGGCGAAAACTGCACGAACCGGCAGAAGCCGGATCAGGATGTACTCAAAGTTCTGTGCGCATCATCGGAACATCATTACTAGGCGAACATGCAGCCTGCGCCAGCGCTGCCGATCACTACGGTGATGCAGTATGGCTGCTGCAGCCCAAAGAAGAACAAGGAGACGAAGATCAGCACTTTGCCAGATATATTGAAGGCACATTAGAGCTTGTGCAGGAATCGTGTCTTGCTTCACTTGGTGTGTCCGTTGCGTTTACATTCAGCGGTCGAGGGTGTGAATGGTCCCGAATTCCACAGCAATATGAGCGTTTGCGCTTACTGCAGTGGATGAAGATTGGTGACGGTGTGTCGATGGTGCTGACGGACAATTACGAGGAACTACAAGCGGGCATTCCAAAAGAAACTGCGCGCATCTCAAGTCGCGTGGAGGTTATGTCGGGCTTTTTGGAGACAGGACGGTTTCAATCCTTTTACGATATTTTCGAAGAGCTTACTGGTGAGCTTATGCAGCAGGATATGGCGATGGAACGGGCGATGGAGATGTATTATCACCTGGCCCTATCTCTGTATGCTGCCTTTAATCGGTGGGGGCTGAAGCAGAAAACGCCGGATCAGCGCAGCCTGCTTCATTTAAGCAATTTCCCCAGCATGAAAGATGCCGTTCAGTATCTGTATGCCGCGGCCGATGAACTGGTCAATTTCAAACGCTCAAATGAAGAGGAACGAGCCAATCTAGTCGTGCAAAGCTTATGCAATTACATTAAAAGCAATCTTGAAAAGGATCTTACGCTGGTTCGCCTGGCAGAACTGCATCATTTTAACCCTTCTTATCTGTCCAGATTTTTCAAACAGGAAATGGGCATAAATTTATCAGAGTTTATTGATGACAGCCGAATACGCAGAGCTAAGGAGCTGCTGTTAAACAACGAATTGATGGTTCGGGAAGTTGCGCTTCAAGTCGGTTATGAATCCGCCCATTCATTTACGCGGCTGTTCAAGAAACTGACCGGCATGACGCCTCAGGAGTATCGTGAGTCCTTACTAACCCGTTCGGCACAGCGGTAATCGGCAAAAAAACGCAGAGGGCTACTTCTGCGTTTCTTTGCTTTTTGTTTGTTGTCTATTAATGAAATACACTGCAGGAAGATTTAGAAGCTGGGGCTGGTTTAGGCAGTATGAGCTTTTTGCCGACGATAGGCGTTAGGACTGGACCCGGCGTACGCTTTGAATTTCTTGTAAAACCAATCGATATCACGGTACCCCACTTCCAACGCGATTTCGTATATTCGCAGGTTGGTGGACAGGAGGAGCTGTTTTGCTTTTTTCATTCGCTCTTGAAGCATATAGTCATTAAAAGAAATGTTCTCTTCCATTTTAAATTTTTGTCCCAAATAGGCACAGTTAAAGTGCAGCATATCGGCAATTTTTTTCAGTGTAATCTCTTCATTTAAGTGATCTCTTACATACGCTTTTACAATCCGGATCACATGGCTGGAATCCAATGCTTTGCCATTAAGCTGAATTGTTGGCTTAATGGCAGGGCTTTTTTTCATAGACACGGGCCCGAGTTTGTTCTGAAGTCCACGCAGACTTTGCAGCAGTGCAGCAGGTCTGACAGGGGAAGGCAGATAATCGTTCACCTGATACGTCATGGCTTTGCGAACCAGTCTGAATTGATCTCTTCCACCGAGCAGGAGGATGGGGATATCACTCGTTTTTCGAATGTGGTGACACAACCATAATCCAGCAGTATCGTATCGCTCCGTGTGCACAACGACAACGCTGAAGTCTCGATTAGACAATGCATGGAGAGCATCGCTTGAAGTAGAGACTGAATCTGTGATTGTAAGAGGGAATTTGTTGTCTTCGAGCAGCTGTCTTAGCTCTTTACACAGACGGCGGCTGTAATCTACAAGTAAAATATTGTACACGAAACATGACCTCACCTTCTCCTGATATTCCGATCAACTGTTCAACTGAAATAAGGCTTAATTTCATTATGGGAAGAAAAGAAAGCGCATACAATGTGCATTATTTTGCAGAGAGTGCATTTCTTTACCAATTGTTTGTGAAATCATCTATATTCCGGTTCAAACCGGCATGATCTATAATTTGTCGGGGTAAACACCTGTATTTAAGCAGGTTGTTTGCGCTTACATTTGGAGGATACACTTTGAGGGCACACGACAATCAGGGGGGAAGACAATGAAGAAAAACAAGTTTATGCTGCTCAGTCTGATATTTGCAGCCATGTTGTTGATCAACGCCTGCAGCTCTGCACCTGCTGCCGAGCCTGCACCGGAAAAACCCGCACCACAGGAAGAGCAGGCACCGGCTGAAACGGAGCCAAAGAATGAAAATTCTACGCCTGAGATGGATTTCGACATGGGCGGCAGAACGATTAAAGTGGTAGCTTGGTGGGATATGCAGATTACAGATAACAACCCGGACAATATTAAACGTATCGAAAACCTGGAAGCTCTGAAGAAAAAACATAACTTCAACATTGAATACGTATCCATTGATTTTGGTGAGTATCAGGAGAAAGTTGTTGCCTCCCTGATGGCAGGTGAACCGCTGGGCGACTTTGTAAGACTGGGTAAAAACTACGCGATACCAGCACTGACCAAACAGGATCTGTTGTGGCCAGTAGATGATTATATCAAGAACGACAAGGTATTCAACCAAAAAACAACCAAAGAATACATGCAGTATGAGGGCAAAGGTTATGGTTTCACAGAAGATAAATCTTCCTTCATTAATGGCATATTCTACAACCGTACACTTATGCAGGAGCTTGGACTGAAGCCGCTGCAGGAATACGTGGATGCTGATGAATGGAATTGGGATAATTTCCTGGCTGTTGCCAAACAGGCCAACAAGGATCGTAATAATGATGGCAAGCTGGATACATGGGGACTTGCTCAAACGGGCCTCCTCGAACCGATCCTGTATTCTAACGAAGCTTCCCTGACGAAAGAGGATAAACAGAACCTCGAAGACCCAAAAACAAAAGAAGCACTCAACTTCTTGAACAAATTGGCTACAGAGAAAGTGGGCAGACCGACAGAAGGCGGTGACTGGACTGAACCAGCTACTTTCTTCCGTCAAGGAAATACACTGATGTATTCTGGCGCGATGTATGAAATCGAAGGCATCAAAACAGATATGCCGGACTACGATATCGGCTTCCTGCCGTATCCAAAAGGGCCGAGCGCTTCAGCATATCACTCTGGTGAATCCCGCTACCAGGCAATCACAATTCCTAAAGCGGTAGAAAATCCGGAGCAGCTGATGTATATCTGGGAAAAAATCAATGAAATCGATTCGATTTATGATTATCCGGAACAATCCACTTTGGAGAGACACTTGACGGATGAAGCAGATATCAACAACGCCAGAGAGGTGGCAGCTGGAATGCTTGTGCTCGATCACAACACCTTCCCGTCACTGCCTTATTGGGATTTTGATGGAGAGCTGAAAGAAGGCGTTTCCGTATCTACGCTGATCGAGAAATACAAGGCTCCTTTCCAGGCCGCAATCGATGAGGTATACAAATAAGCACTACTTCATACGGGCAGAACGCGCGAGCAGCTGGTGCGGTCTGCCCGGGTTAGTCAATCGTTCATTTGTCGATACGCTTACAGGAAAGGGGATACTTTCAAACATGCGGTCACGTAAGAAAAAGGGACTGATTCTGGTACTTGTTCTGGCTTTGGTGTTCTCGATCATCGTGATCTATCCATCAAAGAATCAGAGCCCCGGGATAGTACATGCACTTGAGGATTTTGAAGCTGTATCGGGCACCAGGGATTCACGAAGCTATGAAAATTATCAGGATAAGTATGCAAGCACTGCCAAACCGGATACAACCGTGAGGGTTGAAGGTGAAGCTTACACCCAGGCGGAAAATGGAGAGTTCGAGGTCGTAAAGGGATATGCGGGGCTGGATGGCAGTGCTGTCATTACACCCGAATCCGGAACCATTCGTTGGGATGTCCCCGTTCAAGTGAGTGGTTTATATAACGTTCGCGTTCATTATTTTCCTGTCGAAGGAAAAAGCTCGGGTATCGAGCGCAAGCTGGAGTTAAACGGGGAGGTTCCTTTCAGAGAAGCAGATGTACTTCTATTCGACAGGGTATGGGGGAATCGCGAAGATCATGTGCGTCAGGACGATCGAGGTAATGATCTCAGGCCAAGACAGGTAGAAAAACCTGAATGGCAGCTTGCTTCGTTTCGAGACAGTGCCGGGTATTTCGAGGAACCGTTCCAGTTTTATTTTGAAAAGGGCACCCAGCAATTATCTCTGACCTCTCTGAGAGAGAGTATGGCGATTGATTATATTGAATTGTATCAGGAAGAGGCTGTTCCTGCGTATGCGGAACTGAAGAAAACCTATGATTCATTAGGTTTAAAGCCAGCGAGTCCCGTGATGCTTAAAGTACAAGGGGAAGAAGCGGTAACCAAATCCTCTCCCACACTTGCGCCAATCTCGGATCGGTCCAGTCCATCACTTGAACCCTACGATGTATCCAAAATCAGGGTCAACGCGATCGGAGGCATGAACTGGAAGCTTCCGGGCGAGTGGGTGGAGTGGGAGGTTGATGTTCCGGAGGATGGACTATATCAGATTGCTCTTAAAGTGAAGCAGGATCAGCTTCGCGGCATTTATGCCACGCGCAGTCTCACAATTAATGGCAAAGCTCCGTTCGAAGAAATGAAACGCATTCGGTTCAACTACAGTCCGGCCTGGCAGACACAGGTACTTGGAAATGGTGGAGAAGAACCATATCTGTTTCATCTTGAGAAAGGCAAGCATCGCTTACGGATGACAGTCACACTGGGCGATATCGCCCCGTTACTGCGTACCGTTGAATCAAGCGTACTTGAATTGAATGAGATGTACCGCAAAATTTTGATGATTACCTCCAATAAACCTGATCCACTTCGGGATTATCAACTGGAGAAACGTATACCCGAGATGACGGAGGTTTTTGAAAAACAAGCCGTGATTCTTACTTCTGTAGCCGAGTATCTGGAAAAGGCAACTGGAGAACAGAGTGATAAGGTAGCCATTCTGCATGCGATGGTCGTGCAGCTGAAAGATATGGCAGCAAGGCCGGAAACGGTTCCGAAACGGCTGGATACATTTAAAATCAACGTCGGCGGTCTCGGTACATGGATTCTGACCGTACGTGAGCAGCCGATTACGATGGATTACCTGATCGTTGCTCCACCAGGGCAGGAGCTGCCGAAAGCAGCGGCATCTGCCGTACAGCAGGTGAAGCACGAACTGGGTGCCTATGTCGCATCGTACACAGAAGATTATGACAGCATCGGAAATGTGGAGAAAAAGAAGGACGCCATTACCGTCTGGATCACAACAGGACGAGATCAGGCTCAGGTGCTCAAGGGCATGATTGACGATACGTTTACACCGGATACGGACGTATCCGTTCAGCTGCGTCTGGTGCCGCCGAATATTCTGCTGCCTGCGACACTTGCCGGGGAAGGACCGGATGTGGCCATGCAGATGGGCGAAGATATTCCTGTTAACTACGCGATGAGAAATGCAGCAGCGGATTTGAGCAAATTTCCGGATTTCAAAGATGTGGCATCCCGATTCCGTGCAAGCGGATTAACGCCGTATGAGTATAACGAGGGAGTATACGCACTCCCGGAGCAGCAGCATTTTCCAATGCTCTTTTACCGGAAAGATATTCTGAATGAATTAGGTCTGGAGCCGCCAAAAACATGGCAGGACGTGTATAATGCGATCGCAGTTCTGCAAAAGCATAATATGGAGTTCTACCTGCCTATTGAGGACACATTGAACAACGCAAACATGGTTCCTAATGCAACCTTTGCGATGCTTTTGTATCAGAATGACGGCAGATTCTATGCGGAAGACGGTAAAAAAAGTGCACTTGATTCAGAAATATCGATGGAAGCATTCAAACGATGGACGCAGTTTTATACCAATTATAAATTTCCGCTCAAAGCAGACTTCCCGAACCGTTTCCGTACAGGGGAGATGCCCATCGGGATTGCCGATTACACGACCTACAACATGCTGACGGTATTAGCACCGGAAATTCGCAACTTGTGGGACTTTACCATTGTACCCGGCACGCAGCTTCCGGACGGTTCCATCAGACATGAGGTAGCCAGTGCAACCAGTGCTGTAATGATGCTTGAGAATGCTGGCAATAAGGAAGCGGCATGGAAGTTCATGAAATGGTGGACAGATGAATCCACCCAGATTGAGTACGGACGGGAAATGGAAGGTCTGATGGGAGCGGCTGCCCGTTACCCGACAGCTAACATTGAAGCGTTAGAGCAGTTACCTTGGCCGGTGAAGGATTATCAAAACCTGAAGAAGCAGTGGGAATGGGTACAGGGCATCCCGCAGATGCCAGGGGGTTATTTTACAGGCCGACATCTGGATAATGCCTTCCGTAAAGTGGTTAACGCGAGTGAAAATCCGCGTGAAGCCCTGTCAGACTATGTACTTTATATTGACGATGAGATTGAACTGAAGCGCAAGGAATTTAATCTGGAATAAAGGAAAGGGAGGGTAACGGTTGCAAGCCAAAACATCCAAGACAGCCGCCGCTCCTGTCATGCATACACGCGAGGTCGGCTGGTGGTCCCTATTGAAAAGGAATCTGTATCTCAGCAGGCATTATTACGTATTGATGGCACCATTTATGCTGATCTTTTTCATGTTTACAGTCATTCCGGTCGGCATTTCGTTGGGCCTAAGCTTTTTTCACTTCAATATGCTGGAACTGCCTCGTTTTGTCGGTTGGCAGAACTACTCACGGTTGTTCCTGAACGATGATGTATTCCTGATCGCACTTAAAAACACACTGCTGTTTGCCGTGATCACCGGTCCGGTCAGTTACATCGCCTGTTTCCTGTTTGCCTGGATCATTAATGAACTGTCTCCTAAAGTCCGGGCAGTCATGACACTGGTGTTCTATGCACCATCCATATCAGGCAATGTGTTTTTTATCTGGCTGATCATCTTCTCTGGAGACAGCTACGGTTATATGAATGGTTTTCTGATGCGCCTCGGTGTAATTCTGGAGCCGATTCAATGGCTTGCCAATGAGAAGTATGTACTCGGCATCGTCATTCTGGTGCAGCTGTGGCTTAGCCTCGGTACCAGCTTTCTGGCCTTTATTGCGGGTCTGCAGACGATTGACCGTTCACTTGTGGAAGCAGGAACCGTAGACGGAATTAAAAACCGCTGGCAGGAGCTCTGGTACATCACACTGCCATCCATGCGGCCGCAGCTGATGTTTGGGGCAGTCAT
Organism: Paenibacillus sp. AN1007; assembly: GCF_040702995.1. Taxonomy (NCBI): domain Bacteria; kingdom Bacillati; phylum Bacillota; class Bacilli; order Caryophanales; family Paenibacillaceae; genus Paenibacillus; species Paenibacillus sp. AN1007. The sequence continues at coordinate 2,743,325 of NZ_CP159992.1, read as the reverse complement.
GCAGATTACAGCGTCGTTTGCTGTAGCTGAAATCTCGATTGCGCTGGCCGGATTCCCGAGTGTTAACTATGCAGCACATACGGTAGTCACGCATCTGATGGACTTTGGTACGATCCGCTTTGAAATGGGATATGCTTCAGCGATCGCAACGGTCCTGTTTGCTCTGATGCTTGGAACAAACGTGTTTACGCAAAAAATGCTGAGAAAGATAGGTGAATGACCATGACCAGCAAAGTACGTGCCATGTTCGGCATGCCAAAGAGACTTAATCGGTCATTTACCGTCAGTTTCATGCTGTTTGCGCTGCTGGCTGTGTTCGGATCATTTATGGTACTTCCGCTGATTTATGCGGTAAACAATGCCTTTAAGCCGCTGGATGAGCTGTTTATTTTCCCGCCACGCTTCTGGGTGAACAATCCGACAACGGAAAACTTTGCAGATTTGATTAACCTGATGGGTAATTCCTGGGTACCATTATCCCGCTATATCGCCAACACGCTGCTCATTACACTCGTGGGTACAGCAGGTCATATCCTGCTTGCTTCTGCAGCGGCGTACCCGCTGGCGAAATATCGTTTTCCAGGTTCCAAAATCTTGTTCACCATTGTTATTCTGTCCCTGATGTTCTCGCCGCACGTGACGGCGATTCCGAACTACATGGTCATGTCTTGGCTTGGCTGGATCAATACACATGCATCCATTATCGTGCCTTCGCTGGCCTTCTCACTTGGGTTGTTCCTGATGAAACAGTTCATGGAACAGATTCCTGATGCACTGCTGGAGGCAGCGAAGATTGATGGTGCGAACGAATATCGCATTTTCTGGAGCATCGTCATGCCAAATGTGAAGCCCGCGTGGCTTACGCTTATGATCCTGCAGTTCCCGGCGCTGTGGGGAACAGATGGTGGAAGTTTCATCTATAGTGAAAACCTTAAAACGCTGCATTATGCGCTCAGTCAGATTGTGCAGGGCGGGATTGCCAGGGCAGGGGTCGGTGCTGCAGTAGCACTGCTGCTTATGATCGTTCCGATTACACTGTTTGTGATCTCTCAGAGCAGTGTCATGCAGACGATGGCTACTTCGGGCATGAAAGAATAGAAAGGAGGCAGCAAAGTGCAGCAAAGCACACGGAAAAGCACATGGAAACATCGGAAATGGGTCATCATGGGCATGGTCTGCCTCCTGCTGTTCAGTTCAGCAGCACTGCCTGCAAGCGCAGACGGTGAAGCAGATGCCTATCATTATTCCTACTATGGAGATGCCGTTCCGGCTCCGGCTGCTTATGAAGCGTCGATGATTATTACAGGCAGGACGCTGAATATCAGCTCGTTCAAGGAACCTAGTGATATGCATGTTACACCAGACGAGCGTGTCTACGTACTTGATTCGGGCAATGGCCGGATTGTGGAGCTCGACCGTAACTTCAAGCTCGTGCGGACCATTGATTCCTTCAAAAACGCCGGTAAACAAGATCAGTTCAAAAACCCTCAGGGGTTGTTTGTAACGGAAAAAGGCGATTTGCTGGTCGCCGATTCGGAGAATCACCGGGTCGTGCATCTGGATGACAAGGGACAGCTCGTCAAGATCGTATCCGAACCGAAGTCCGACTTATTGAATGAAGACTTTCAATTCAAACCTATTCGGATTGTGATGGATAAAGGGGAACGAATCTACGTCATGGCCGCAGGGGTATTTGATGGATTTATGGAATTCAGCGCAGATGGCGAATTCTCATCTTTTATCGGCGCGAACCGGGTTCAGGTTGATCCGGTAGAGTATCTCTGGAAACGATTTGCTACCCGGGAACAGCGAAGCCAAATGGTGATGTTCACTCCTACCGAATTCACCAATCTGGATATGGACGAAGAAGGTTTCATCTATGCAACTAGCGGCGATCGCGGCAAAGACCCGATCAAAAAATTAAATGCCCAGGGAACGGACATTTTGCGTAGAGAAGGTTATGCAGCTCCTCAAGGTGATCTGCGCTATTCAACCGAAGGCGGAGCATCCCGGTTGATTGATGTGGACGTGGGTGACAGCGATATGTATTCTGTGCTGGACTCGAACAAAGGCCGTATTTTCACTTATAATGGCGACGGTTATCTGCTTCATATTTTTGGCGGCATCGGGAACCGAACGGGTATGTTCAATACCCCAGTCGCGCTTGAACGAGCGGGAGACCGGATGCTCGTGCTGGACAAAGCGCTTGGCGAGATTACCGTATTCGAGACGACAGAGTACGGACGTATTCTGCATGATGCAGTTCGCAGTTATTATAACGGGGAGGAAGATCAGTCTTCGCAGCTATTTGCGAAGGCAGCCGAGATGAACGCTAATCTGGAGTATGCCTATGCAGGTATCGGCAAAGCGCTGCTGCGCCAGAAGGAGTACGCCGAGTCTGCAGAATACTTCAAACAAAGTATGGAGCGTAAAGGGTATTCCAAAGCTTTTCTTCTGTACCGTAAAGAATTGATGCGTGAGCATTTTTCATGGGTGATGTCAGGTATATTCCTGGCTGCAGCGGCGTTCGTCACCGTCATCATCGTTCGCAGACAGAAAAGGAGGACAACGAATGCAGGCATCAAGTAAACAATTGTACCAATATCCGCTGCATCTGATTTTCCACCCATTCGACGGATATTGGGAATTGAAATATGAACGGAACCAAAAAACAACACTGCTGATCGCCTTGATGATTATGGTGCTGCTGATTGTCACTAAAATTTTGCAGGCGCAGTACAGCGGCTTTCTAATTAATTATAACAATCCCAAGTATCTGAACAGCCTGCTTGAGATGGTGTATGTGATCGTACCTGTACTGTTTTGGTGTATTGCCAACTGGTCGCTCACAACACTGATGGATGGGGAAGGCAAGTTCTCGGAAATCTTCATGTCTACCTGTTTTGCGCTGGTACCGATGTTTTTGGTACATTTTCCGTGGATTTGGCTGAGTCTTGCTATTTCTGAACAGGAAACGGCATTTTATTACTTTTCCAACGCTATTGCGGTTTGCTGGACCATCTATCTGCTGTTTGTAGGCAATATGACTGTCCATCAGTACACACCAGCCAAAACGATTCTCACGATGCTGCTCACGCTTGTAGCTATGGCATTTATGGCATTTTTATGCTTGTTGTTCTTCAGCCTCGTGCAGCAGATTGTATCTTTTGTTTATACCATCTATCAGGAATTAGTGCTTCGGGGCTAGGAAGGAGGAAATCACAATGAAATATGCCGCAGCCAAAAAAATAACCGGAATACTGCTGGTGAGCAGTTTACTTCTAAGCGGTTGTCAGTTCTCGCCATCAACGGCGACTCGCGAGACGGCAGCAGATGTTAGTCAAGTGGAGACTCCTTCCCTGCCTCCCGGAGAAAAACTGAAATCTGCTTTTAGCGATACACGCATTCCCGGCATGATCGGCATCGCCCGAAATGACGCACTGCAGCTTTTCATCAACGAAGAGACTGCCGAGATTGCCATAGTTCACAGCCAGAGCGGACAAATCTGGCGCAGTAATCCAGCAGACCGCGAGAAGGATGGCGCTGCAGCCGGAATTAACAAGGATCTTTTGTCCTCCCAATCCAGACTCAGCTTCTTCAACAGTTCGGGTCAGAGCAGTATGGTGAATTCGTACACGGACAGCACTCGGCATAAGCAGGTGAGCTATGAAGCACTGCCAAGCGGTGTTCGGGTTCACTATCAATTCGGCAGCACCGAGCGTTCCATTGAAGATTTGCCCGTGAAGATTAGCAAGGAACGTTTTGAACAAAACCTGCTGGCAAAGCTCGATAAATCAGGCGAACGGGCGCTGAAAGTTGGATATGCGGAAGATAAGGATGAAGGGGTATACGTTCGGATTGACAAGGCGATGCAGGGACTCCAGCTGACCCGCGCGTTGAAAGCGTTTGAAGACGCAGGTTATACCGAAGAGGATCTTGCAAAGGATCATGCCGAACATGGAATTGAGCACGAACGAAGCGGGCCGCGCCTGTTTATGCTCACGATGGAGTATGAACTGGACGGCGATCAGCTGCGGGTGAGGGTTCCGGCGTCCGGCATTCATTTCCCGGAAGAATATCCAATTAACACGATATCTGTGCTGGAATATTTCGGAGCCGGAGGTTCCAAGGAAGAGGGAGCTATGCTGGTTCCGGACGGGTCAGGAGCGCTAATTCATTTTAACAACGGCAAATTACAGTATCCTTCCTACCAGCAGGATATTTACGGTCCGGATCTGACAATGAAGGTTCGGGAAGCAGGTTCGAACGAAAGTAAGGCAAGATTACCGGTCTTTGGAGTCATTCGTCCGGAGGGAGCGTTCCTTGGCATCATCGAGGAAGGGGATGCGGTGGCTGTGGTGAATGCCGATATTAGCGGTAAACTGAACAGCTACAATAACGTATATCCGAGCTTTTATGTCGTGAATAAAAGTGATATAACCCTTCAGTCCAGTGACATGGTTCGTACACTGCCGAAATTCCAGAATAAACCGACGTCATCCGACTTCGTTGTCCGTTACGCATTTGTGGGGGCGGAACAGGCTTCATATTCGGGTCTCGCTTCAGTGTACCGGGAGTATTTACAGCAGACAGGAGGACTCCCTGAACTGAAAGCTGGAAATGAACAGACAGGTATCCCGTTCTATCTGAAGCTGTTCGGAGGAATGGCAACCAGGCAGCATATGCTTGGCATACCGTATAACTCTACTGAGGCTCTCACGACATTTGAGGAGGGCAAAGCCATTCTATCCAAGCTCTCCGAGAAAAACGTATCTAACATTCAGCTTCGCTACGCTGGATGGTTCAACGACGGACTGCACCACAGATTACCGGATTCCATCAAAGTGGACGGCGTGATTGGCGGGAAAAAGGGTATGAAGGAATTCAGCGCTTACACAAGTGAAGCAGGAATCGGATTTTATCCTGATGTCGCTGTGCTGAACGTTCAGTCCAAAAAAGGATTCCGTCCTTCCAGTGAGGCTTCGCGGACTCTAACGCAGGAACCGGCTATCTTGTATCCGATGGACCCTGCATTGGAGCGTCGGGCGAAGGATTTAACAGCATCTTATGTCCTTTCACCTAATGAGATTACGGATGTGACAACAGGTATGCTGAAGGATATGAAAGCGCTGCAAGTGGAAGGTATATCGCTGAAAGATATGGCTGAACAATTAAACAGCGACATGAATCCCAAAAAATTACTGGATCGGACGCAGGCGCTGGATACGATCCGTCAAGCTTTGGATCAGATCAAACAGCAAACCGGATCCATCGTTGCTGAAGGCGGCAACGCTTATGCGCTTCCTTATGTCACAGGACTTACCGATGCTCCGATGAGCAGCAGCAGATTCAAACTGGAGGATGAAGAAATTCCGTTCTTCCAACTGGTTGTACACGGCAGTGTAGCTTATACGGGTTCCCCGTACAATTTGTCGACATATACCAATGCAAGGCAGTATGTGCTGAAACTGATTGAATATGGAGCAAGTCCTTATTTTGCCTGGTTTAATGCGCCTAACCATGTAGTGAAAGAAACGGATTACAACAATCTCTATGCTGCGAATTATGAGCAGTGGATTGATCTGGCTTCAGATATTTATAACGAAGTCAGCCAAGTAAACCAGCCGTTCACGGGTAAACCAATGATCTCTCATGAAACCTTGGCGGAAGGCGTATTCCGAACAATGTATGAAGGCGGAGGATATGTGATTGTCAATTACAACGACGCTCCTGTTAATGTAGAGAATCATACCGTAGAAGCCCTAAGTTATGTGACTGGTGGTGAGCAGCTCTGAAGACACTCCTGAAGTTCAAATGGGGAAGTCGTACGTATGCTCAGCAGAAAGCAATGTGGGGTGTCATCTACGTACTTCCGTGGCTTATTGGTTTTATACTGTTTTTCTTTGTTCCGCTGCTCGCATCGCTGCGCTACAGCATGAGCACGATTCAGGCCAATGCAGAGGGAATTGCCATTCAATTTACGGGACTCGCCAATTATATTCAGGCACTCACCGTTAATACAAGCTTTAACAGGGCACTAATTGAATCCATTACAGACGTGCTTGTCAACGTACCTCTTATTGTCATTTTCAGCTTATTCCTGGCAGTCATTCTGAATCAGAAATTCAGAGGCCGTGCCGTGGCAAGATCTATCTTTTTCCTGCCAGTCATTCTGGCATCCGGTGTCATTATGTCGCTCGAAAGCACAAGTTTGATTGAAGCTGTGAATCAGAGCAGCACAGGCGGAAGTGCTTTTGGCACATTGGAACTGGAAAGTCTGATGCTTAACGCAGGTGTAAGTGAATGGGTAGTTACGTATTTGAGCGGAGCAGTCGATCGCATATACCAGATTGTAAGCCAATCCGGTGTACAGATTCTGATCTTCCTGGCCGGTATACAAACGATCTCTCCGCAGCTGTATGAGGCTTCCAAGATGGAAGGCGCGACAGGATACGAAGCGTTCTGGAAAATTACATTTCCGATGGTCAGCCCGCTTATTTTTGTTAACGCGATCTACACCATCATAGATTCGTTTGCTAATAATGCAATGACGAAACTGATCCGTGACACGGGATTTGTCAAATTTGATTTTGGTCTCAGTTCTGCTATGGCCTGGGTGTATTTCGCGGCTATTGCTGTCATTCTTGTGATCGTATCCGTCATTTTCTCGAAACGAGTCTTCTATCAAGATTAGAAAGGAGGGCATTCCGCGTGACGACATCACGATTATTATCGTTAGAGCATTGGAAAAGCTGGCTGTGGTCTGTCATAAGGTTCGTTCTGATTACCGGACTATCCTTTGTTATTTTATTTCCTATATTTCAAAAAATCTCAACATCGATCAAAGCCAAAGGGGATCTATATTCAGCAGTAGTCGTATGGATTCCTCAGAACTTCTCGCTTGATAATTTCAAACAGGCAATCCAGGTTATGGACTACTGGGCAACCCTGTTCAATACGTTTGCGCTGTCATCAGTAACAACCATTCTGACGACAGCCTCCTGTGCACTTGCAGGCTATGGATTTGCCAGACTGAAGTTCAAGGGAAGCAATTGGCTGTTTGCCGGGGTCATTCTAACGATTCTTGTGCCGCCGACAACGATTCTAATTCCGGTATATCTGAATCTGAAAAGCTTTGATCTGATGGGACTCATGACACTCTTGTCCGGAAAACCGGTCAATCTGCTTAATACGTACTGGCCGTTTATTCTAACAGCCATTACAGCGAACTCACTTAAGGCAGGACTTTATATTTTTATTTTCCGACAGTTCTTTAGGGGGATTCCGAAAGAAGTAGAGGAGGCTGCTTATGTGGACGGAGCTGGCATAGGCCGCACATTCTCCCGCATCATGCTGCCTAATGCGATCCCGTCGATGGTAACGGTTATGCTGTTTTCATTCGTATGGCAGTGGAACGACAGCTTCTATACAACGACTTATCTGACTTCCAGTAAGGTCATGTCGACCCAGTTGTCCTCTCTTCCATACAATCTGGCGCAGCAGGTTACTGACGGTGCAGCTTCTCAGGCCGATCCTTTCTATCTAAGCATGATTCAGGATACAGGCATTCTGCTTGCAATTCTGCCGCTAATCATTATTTATCTTTTCGTACAGCGATATTTTGTTGAAAGTGTGGAGCGCACAGGTATCGTAGGTTAGAACAATGAGTGCAGCATAAAGATTGAAGATTGCAGTTTTTAAATCAATAAAAAAGTTTGGAGAAGAAAGGAGGCAGATATCGTGAATAGTTCAGCTGATACAAAGCAAGCCTACAGTGTCGGTGTAAATGGCTGCACATGGTGGACGCACAGGCGTATGCGTTACAGCCAGTATCTTCACTGGATATGGAATGGTTTGCGGGAGCGCGCTCCGACCCAGCCCTCCCGCTGGTCATATGCTGCTTGTCGTCCGCTTCCCACTGCAGTAATGTACACCAATTTATTCGATCAGGAGGAATAGCATTGAAAAAGATTATTACGTCTTGCAAGCTTTTACTCGTCTTGGCATTACTGATCACGATTGCTCCATGGGGAGGCAGCCGGGCTGAGGCTTGGGTAGGCATGCCTATGGGGAAACTTAAAGTCAGCGGCAAACATTTGGTGAACAGCAGCAATCAGCCTGTACTTCTAAATGGCTGGCATCAACCGTCCGGGGCATACTGGACCTATCAGGACAGCAACTATTATCTGAACCTTCACGGTAACAATCGTCATGCTGCAACACTGGCTTATCTGAAAGACATTACGGACACGTTTGCAGACACCAGCCCGAAATACGGCAGCAATCACGGCTGGAAGATGAATCAGGTACGTCTTTTCATCGATCGTCAGGACATGGGAGATGTGGCGGCAGGTACATACAACTTTGCCGGTGTGCAGACTGTGACGCAGAACGTCATCATTCCTTATATCCAGTACGCAAAAACCAAAGGTGTGTATGTGGTTCTGGGTCTGGACTTCACATTGAAGGATGATCAGGCAACAACAGCTTCCAATCTGCAAAAATTCAATCAAATCTGGGGTTATCTGGCCTCCCGTCCAGAGATTAAAAGTGCAGACAATGTACATTTTGAGCTGATTAACGAGCCGGTGAAATCTTTTGCCAATGGACACTGGGGCGGATATAACGGGGAAAATGATTTCGTAGATCACTGGAATGATCTTCGTAATTTCCAAAATTCAATGATTTCAACGATTCGTAATCAGGGCGCAGACAATGTAATCTGGGCGGCTGGTCTGGGTTACAATCAGTTCTACAGTCTGACAGCAAGTCATCCGCTGACTGACCCTCTGAACAACTACGGTTATGCTGTTCACTGGTACCCGGGTTATGGAGCGTATGACAACTTTAACATTTTACAAGATCAATGGAACACCAACGTCAAGGCTGCTGCTGACAAATATCCAATCAACATTACGGAAGTGACCTGGTTCAAGAACAAGCCGGGAGATTCCGCTTACTGGAACCTGTTTAATGGCAGTAACGAAGGTTTCGGAACGAACACCAAAACGATTTTCAATGCGGCAGGTAATGTCAGCATCGCGGCTCATATGAATGGTTTCATTCTGGAACCGGGTCCTCGCAGTTCGTTCGCTGATCCGACAGCAGGACTGAAGTGGGATGGAGATGCGTCACGCAGTGCGATGGGACGATTCCTGTTTAACTGGTATAACGAGCGTTCCCAGAATTATGGAAACGGCGGTAATCCGACCAATCCAACGAATCCAACTACAGGTCTGGTGTCTGGTGCGACTTACAAGATTACAGCCCGCCATTCCAATAAAGTCATTGATGTTCCGGGCGGGAAAAATGAAAACAACCTCCAGCTGCAGCAGTGGAGCGATCTGGGAGGCAACCCGCAGAAGTGGGTACTGACATCCATTGGCGGCGGCAGCTACACACTCACAAGTGTGAATTCGCCTGATAAAGTTATTGATATTCGCAACGGTACACAGACTAATGGCGAAGCAGTGCAGCTTATGGCTAATTTGAACACAACTGCACAGCATTTCAAGGTTAATGATCTTGGCAACGGGTATTACAGCATTATTAATGTAAACAGTAACAAAGCGATTGAAGTTGAGAACGCTTCCACATCTGATGGGGCCAAGCTCCAGCAGAACACGTATACAGGTGCGTCGAATCAGCAGTGGAAATTTGTTATGGTGAGTAATTAATGCGTTAATTTTATAATTTCTTAAATCCCCAACAACCTTTTTCGGTCATTTCATGACTGGGAAAGGTTGTTTTTTCGTCTTTATATTTTCATAACCTTGTGAAGATTGGGCCAAGAGGCATGCTCTATCTGCTATGACCCGCGAAGCTTCAACGTACATATTCGAAAAACAGGTATTGTATAACTGCAGGATGTAAATGTACCATAGGGAAGAAGTTGTACCTTCACCGAGGAGAAATGCCCATTGTATCATGAAATGACGGTCACACTATCGAGAAATGTAAGCGCTTGACTAGAAAAAGGGGGGAGTACATTGAAGCTCCTATGGTCCAAATTTTCACCGATGTTCCGCCGATTTCTGATTTCGTATCTCGTTATTCTCATGATTCCGCAGATTGCTGGGTACGCCTCTTACAGGGCGTCCATTGAAGCAGCCCGGACCAGTTCGATTGAGAACAGCTTGAAATCCCTGAATCTTGGCAAAGAAATCATTGAACGAAACCTGCTTCAGGTTGAAGCGTTCACCAGGCAGCTCGCCATCAATCAGGACCTGCATCGTTTGATTGCTGATCCCAAACCACTTGATGTCTATAATGTTTATGGCATCGGCAAAATGCAGCGCAGCTTGTCCATGTACAGCAGTACAAATGAATATTTATCTCACTTTTTTATTTTCATTCCCAACTATAACGTGATCATTACGCCCACCACGGTCTATTACAGGCCGGAGCATTATTATGCGGCCAATGCAATGGAGGGGATGACCTTTAAGCAGTGGAACGAGAATATTTTAAAGAAGCCGCATTTTAACGAAATTATTCCGCTTCAAAACTACAAACGGGAAATAAGCAGTAATGTACTTGCGAATGTACCAGCGATTACCTTTTTACAATCCCTGCCTCTGAACAGTTTCAATAAACCGCAGGCTACCATTGGTGTTCTGATTGATGAAGATGAGATGGCGAACCTGACGCAGCATATCGTCGATCAGTATGGCGGCTGGACATTAGTTAGAGATGCCGAAGGCCGGATCATCTTTTCACGCGGTATAGAACAGGCGGAAGCGCAGCGTTTGGCACAAAGTTACGAGCCCGATTCGAATGAGGTGCAGCGAGCAGAAGATGGACGATTGCTTCTATCTATCCATTCGGATCGAAACGGCTGGAGTTATATGGCAGGCATTCCTGAGAAGGCGTTGATGACCAAAGCGGATGGGATTAAACAAGTCACATTGGCATTTACTTTAGCTACGCTGCTGGTTGGATTAGCCTTCGGACTTATACTTGCGTATCGAAACAGTGCACCGATCTATAAACTGCTGTCTGCTTTTCGTGAACAAATAAGTGAACCTTCTGATAAAAAGCGCAATGAGTATGATTTTCTGGCGAGCCATATTCACCATTTAATTGCCAATAATCAAACGCTGGAGAATGCGCTGAACGAGCAAATTCCATTACTGCGAGACGGATTCATCAAACGGCTGCTCACAGGTGAGTTCTATACACTACAAGAGCTGGAGGCGATTTCTTCGCAGACACATATTTTAATTCAGAACAGTCAGGGGATAACCGGTCTGCTGAAGGTAAACGGTTATGCCAGTCTGGATAGTGAGGAAACGATTCAAGAACTGAGTGTGGCGAAACTGATTATCAGACAGATCATCACGGAATGGAATGCGAATGTGCTGATGACGGACTGGGGCACAGACCAGATTGCTTTTATATGTCCGGTAACGGAGACGCCGCTGGACACAGCAGCACATCATTATGAGTCTGAACTTGGCAGACTGACAGAACTCATTTACAAGGACTACCGGATATCAACTACGATAGGTACCGGGGCCGTTTATGAAGTTTGGAATGATGTGGGACGTTCATTTGATGAGGCGAAACAGGCTGTGGAATATGCGATCCATATGGGAGCAGACCAACTTGTCAAATTCGAGGATACATTGAAGGAACATGAGATGTATTATTATCCGATTGAATCGGAACAGCGTCTGCTGAATACCATCAAAGCCGGAGAAATGGAAGAAGCTATTCGCATTCTGGATCAGCTGTTCGTACGGAATTTTGAAGAGCGGGAGCTTTCGTATGAGATGGTACAGCAGTTCATCATGGAACTGAAGGGAACGTATCTGAAGCTGGATGAGCCCAAAATGAAGCACAATGATTCTTTTAATGATGAATACAAAAGCGGCGTCGCGAGTATTCAGGTTACCGATTCCCTCACAGCATTACGCGGGAAATTCAAGTGGTTGACCGAAGAGATGTGTAAGGAAGTTTTGAGAAAAAGATCATCCACCCATGCCGACACCGTACAAGAAATTACCCGTTACATTGAAAATAATTATAGCGATGCGAATTTGACGATCTGCCGCATTTCCGAACATATGGGAAAATCCGAAAAATTCATCTCCCAGTTGTTCAAAGAGCACACCGGAGAGAATCTTTCCGATTATGTGGAACGGGTGAGAATTAATGCAGCGTCTGAGCTGCTCCTGGAGAGCGGCCAAACCATTGACGAGATTGCGCTTACGACCGGATACAACAGTGCACATTCATTCCGCCGAGCATTCAAGCGTGTACGCGGGATTTCACCGAGCGTATTTCGGAAGATGGACAATCAGAGCGGCTAATGTACGCTTCTGATTTAGTATCCATGCGTATAATGTACGCTCATTTCCGAGATGTACCTTTACGCTTCCCCGAAGTCAAACTTATGATATGAGCACAAAGAAAGCGCTGCCAAAAAAAGGTGCGCTAACTTCAATCATAGGTATCTCTGACTGGGGGGATGATTCTGAGAACAGTAACAACAAGTGAACACAAGTCGGGTGTGAAGGAGCGCAGGCGATCAACATTACAGCATGCGCTGGCTAGAAGCTTCAGGAGGCATTGGCAGTTATATCTGCTCATTTTACCTCCGGTGGTGTACTTTATCATTTTCAAGTATGTACCGATGGTGAATACGGTTCTCGCATTCAAGGATTATAACGTCATCAAAGGAATCTGGGGCAGCCCTTGGGCAGGCACCAAGTATTTTGATCTGCTTTTTCAGAATCCAGCGTTTATGATGTTAATCAAAAATACGCTGCTCATCTCATTCTACAGCCTGATTGTCGGTTTTCCGATTCCGATTCTGCTGGCGCTGGCTTTGAATGAAATTAAAAACATGAAGTTTAAGAAAACCGTGCAGATGGTAACCTACGCACCTTATTTCATATCCACGGTGGTTATGGTATCGATCATCATGCTGTTCCTCTCGCCGAGGTTGGGTATTGTGAATACCATTGCAAGCGCGCTGGGCTTTGAAGCGGTGAATTTCCTCGGCAATCCAGACATGTTCCGCTCGATCTATGTATTTTCCGACGTATGGCAGAGCATGGGATATTCCGCAGTAATTTACTTGGCCGCGCTTGCTGGCATTGATCCTTCATTGTATGAGGCTGCCAAAGTGGATGGAGCCAATCGGCTGCAGAAGATTATTAATGTGGATTTGCCGGGTTTGCTGCCGGCGGCTGTCATTATTTTGATTCTAAGCGTAGGAAATATTATGGCGGTGGGATTCGAGAAAATATATCTGCTGCAAAATCCTCTAAACTTGTCGGCTTCGGAAATTATCTCAACGTATGTGTACAAAATGGGACTGTTGAACGCCAATTACAGCTTTGCTACAGCGGTTGGTTTGTTCAATTCCGTCATTAATCTCATCTTATTGCTGACCGTCAATGCAGCAGCAAAACGGCTGTCCAACACAAGCTTATGGTAACCACACGGAGGGGAGGAGACTTGAAGGATGTCTAATTTACAATCACAGACCGGTCGTTCAGGAGCGAACAGAAACTCTGTAATCAGAGAATCGCTTGGGGATCGTCTGTTTATTACAGCAATCTACATCATTCTGTCACTCGTGCTGGTTGCTGTGCTGTATCCATTGATTTACATCGTAAGTTCATCACTCAGCAGTCCGTCAGCCGTTTCTTCAGGAAAAGTATGGCTCTGGCCGGTGGATCTATCCTTCGAAGGATACAAGGCCGTGCTGCGAAATGAACAAGTGCTGATGGGATACGCTAACTCATTGTTTTATACTGCCTGCGGCACGTTTATCAGTGTAGCGTTAACGATCATGATCGCCTATCCACTTTCCAAAAAGACTTTTGTCGGACGCAGTACATTGATGATCTTCATTACGTTCACAATGCTTTTTGCCGGTGGTTTGATTCCAACGTATCTGGTTGTTAAATCTCTTGGACTCATTGATACACGGTGGGCGCTTCTGATTCCCAATGCGATCTGGGTATGGCAGGTCATTATTGCACGTACTTTCTTTCAAAATTCCATTCCGGATGAACTTTCAGAGGCGGCCGATATTGATGGCTGCAGTGATATTCGGTTTATCTTCAGTGTAATTCTGCCGCTTGCCAAGCCAATTGTGGCAGTGCTGTCGTTGATGTACGCAGTTGGTCAATGGAATGCCTATTTCGACGCACTGATTTACTTGAAATCGCAGTCGCTCTACCCGCTGCAGCTGATTTTGCGAAGTATTCTTATTCTGGGCAGCTCGGGCAATATGGATGCTTCCGAAATGATCAAGCAGCAGCAGATGGCTGAACTGATGAAATACTCCTTGATTGTCATGGCCAGCTTGCCGGTTCTGATCATCTATCCATTTGTACAGCGCTATTTCGTACAGGGTATGCTGATCGGTTCAGTCAAAGGATAAGTTTAATTACAACTTTCATGAGGGAGAGGATTTTATTGAGGAAAACAAGTGCATTGGTACTTGCATGTGTGCTGCTTCTTACGTCGGTACTGGCAGGCTGTTCGTCTTCTGATAAGGGGAACGGAGAGGTGGATGCGAACGGGAAAATCCCGATGAACGTATTTGTACATCAAGGATCAGACATGAATCTCGCTACCAATAAATTCACCAAGAAAATGGAGGAGAAATTCAATATCCAGTTCAACTGGACGACAGTTCCTTTTGATGGAGCAGCTGAAAAAAGACAGATATCCCTTGCTTCTGGCGACTACCCGGATCTATATCTGCTTATTCCATGGGTCGATCGCTTCTCACAGACAGACTTGTTGAAATTTGGTCAGCAGGGTGTGATCCTGCCGCTGAATGATCTGATTGATCAGCATGCGCCTAACATCAAGAAAGTGCTTGAAAGCAACGAGTACTACAAAGCGATGAATACCGCGCCTGACGGTAAAATCTATGGATTGACCGGGCTGAATGAATGTTTCCACTGCTCATATCCAAATAAAATGTGGGTGAATACGAAATGGATGGAGCAGCTGAATATCAAAGAGCCAACAACGACAGAAGAGTTTCGGGAAATGCTGAAAGCGTTTAAAACGAAAGATCCGAACGGCAACGGCAAAGCAGACGAAGTACCGCTGAGTGGTTCGACCGAAAACTTTGGTGTGCACATTATTCCGTATCTGATGAATGGTTTCATCTATAATGATGATCGAAATTACCTGATTCTGAATCAAGGAAAAGTTGAAACGGCTGCGAACAAGCCGGAATGGAAGGAAGGCCTTACGTATATCAAATCTTTATATGATGAAGGACTGATTGACCCGGGTGCTTTTACACAAAACGTAGGTGCCTTCAAGAAAATTGGAGACAATGCCGATGCGCAGCTTCTGGGTGCAGGAGCAGCAATGCATCCGTCCTTATTCGTAACGACTGCCGAAGGCTCACCTTATGGCAATGATTACAATCCGATTCCACCACTCAAAGGGCCGAATGCCGAATATGCATCCTACAACTATCCGATTGATCCAGGAGCTACATTTGTCTTAACGAACAAAGCCAGTGAACAGACTCAGATTGCTGCAATCCAGATGCTGGACTACTTCTATACACAAGAAGGTGCAATGGCTTCATATCTGGGCGAAGAGGGCACAAGCTGGCGTAAACCGGAAGAGGGAGAAGTGGCGCTGAATGACCAGGTGAAACCGCTCTATAAAGCGATTCCGCTTCCATCCGGAGAAGAACCTCGTAATGATAGCTGGTCTGCACTAAGCCAGTACAATCATCACCGGGCCTATCGCGATGCAGAAGTACAGGGAACAGATATCTATGCCAACGACGGGTATGAACGCCGCCTGTACGAAGCTACATTGTTGATGGAAGGCAAGGAACCTAAAGAGGTATTCCCGCATTGGGCATTGTGGGTTGATCCGTCCCTTGCGGATGAAACCAGCATGATGCAGACCAATATCAAGGACTATATCGACCAGAACGCACTGCAATTCGTCACAGGAGCAAAAAGCTTGGATAAAGACTGGGACGATTATGTGAAAGGACTGGAAGGGCTCAACATCAATCGTTATCTGGAAATTATGCAGTCCGCTTATGATGCATCATCCGTTTCATCCAAATAACAAGGTAACAAAAGACAAGACGGACCTGACCCGCAGATAAGCGGTCTGGCCCGTCTTTTTTTATTGGATTTTCAAAAGTCCTTCGAATCTACCGACTTTATCGAACCTATCAAATCTAAAACCTAATACATCCGATAATTTCCGCTTAAGGCAAGCATCGTGAAGAAGTAAAGACAGTTATCATAATAACGACGTTTTCCTTGGCGAAGCGGTGTATTCCAGAACAATCGAACGAAATCATCAGCATGAGGGCCATCCGCTGCGAGTGAAGCCATCGCATTGGTTGCCAGCAAACCTACAGGATGCAGCGCAGGTTCGTCAAAAGGTTTACCCTCAATCGTATAGCGGCGATAATCCGCTGGGTCGATGTCGCTAAAAAAGGCCTGAATCCGATTGGACTGTTCAACCTGCCACGGGTCCTTGCGAAACCATTCCCAGTCCAGTGCAATATTCGCAGCAACGCGATAGGCGTCGCTGTAAAAATGCCTGAAATCACCATGAGGCTGCACCGGGGCAGGCGTGCCGTCATAATTCGCGTATTCAGGCGAAAGCCCGGTTACCGGATGACAGGCTGTACGCAGATAAGCCCGGCTTGCTTCGGCAGCTTCTTTCCAAAAAGATCGATCTTCTTCATTCGCGTATGCAGCAAACAGTTCGTAAAAATGGGGGAGGTGATAGGAAGGATCACTAAAAGGAGTCTCGGGAATGAACTTGATCAATTTATTGCTCGGTTCCCACATGGGATTACCTTCCCCTTGTTCGCCTTGATGCACACAGGCATGAAGGATCTTTCGAGCTTGAGATTTATAGTTATAAGGAGCAGGTCCATCTCCCCAGCGATTGGATGCGAAAAACAAAGCCATCGCAAAAAACTCTTCGCCGTCAGGGGCGGGACCTTGAGACAGTCGAGTCCCATCAGGCTTGCAGTGCCACGCAAAATAATCCTTGTACCGTCCTTCTGTGTGCTGCATATACGTCACTGCGTAATTCCAGAGACGGTCAAATTCTTCTTTCTTGTCCATCTGCACAGCCATCATCATGCCATATGACATGCCTTCGGAACGAACGTCGTCGTTGCCTGTGTCCAGCATGTAACCTTGATCCTCACCAACAGGATAATAAATTCGTGTATGTTCATCTCCATAAAACAGATCATTCCAGGTTTGTTCCAGTCGTGCTGATATTTCTACTTCTGTATACCCCGACTTTTGAAAAAGATTGGCATATGTACCTGTATCATGAGCGCCTTTTCCTATGATGTTCATAAGCTCCTCCTTTATAGATGCTTCATATATGAAAGTATAACATTCGCCATACTACTCAAATTAAAGCGTTTACATGGAAAATTATAGGTGTCATATGCCATCTATTTCCATTTTGTGCGGTCGATGATATATTTAGTCAAGTCCTATAGTTTATCAGGTTGCTGTTAAATTATGTAAGCGCTACACTCGGAGAGAAGGAGCCGCCTGATATCGACATCATTTTCGTTCAGGCTCCTTCATGAAGCAGTGCTTGGAGTGTAAAATTTTCGCTGGAAGGTTGGTGAGGTTGTAACATGATTGGCGATTCAGGAGATGTAGATCAGAATGAAGGAACCCATGCACCGCGTGACCCTGATCGAGCTGCAGTTTCCACGTTAGAGGCTGACTTTGATTACAATTCTTCCGCTTATCATGACATGATCGACAGATCACTCCTGAATTTAGGGAACAATGTCAGATTGAAGAGAGCGATTGAGAAGGCCAAACGAGGGGAACCTGTCGTTATTGCTTTTATCGGGGGATCGATTACTCATGGCGCTGGTGCAGCACCTATTCATCTCCAAAGTTATGCCTATCACTCTTATGAACATTTCAAAACAATGTTTGCTCCTTTGAACAGCAGTACGGTTCAGCTGATTAAAGCGGGTGTAGGCGGGACGCCTTCAGAACTTGGCGTCATACGTTATGAGCGGGATGTGCTCCGGGATGGAAGTGTGCAGCCGGACATTGTCATTGTCGAATTTGCGGTAAACGACGCTGATGATGAGACGCGTGGGAATTGTTACGAAAGTTTAGTGTTGAAAGCGCTTGCTTCGGACAACGAACCAGCGGTCATTCTGCTTTTCAGTGTATTCCGGAATGACTGGAATCTCCAGGATCGTCTCGCTCCGGTGGGCTTTCATTACGACCTGCCCATGGTGAGCATGAAGGATGCTCTTGTAGAGCAGTTCCAGAAGCCAAAAGATGAAGGCGGCGTCATTACCAAAGAGCAGTACTTTCATGACATTTATCATCCTACCAATGTGGGACATCGGATCATGGCTGATGCGCTGGCGAATCTGTTTCGTGTTACAGATCGTACAAATCTCGATCAGAAAGAAGATGAATTAACGAAATATCCAATTATCGGCAATGACTATGTTAATGTCAAACTGCTGGATCGGAAAAACGCGGACCAGATCGCCCGAGTGGGAATAGGCAGCTTCTGCCACACAGATACAGAGCTGCAGATGACCGAGATGGACGATCATGATTATGGCACACCACTTTTTCCGAATAACTGGATGAATGTTCCCGGTGAAGCAGCAGTCAGCAGTAGTTTCAAGCTGCATTTGCGGTGCAGTCACCTTATTTTGATCTATAAAGACTCCGACAGCGAGAGATTTGGAACGGCCCAGATCAAGGTGGATGGTCAACCTGCCAAACAGGCTGATCCTCATCAGATCAACTGGACACACTGCCATGCCATGCTTCTGTTTAGTAAGCAAAAGGTCGATGAACATGTCATCGAGATTGACATGGCACCAGGACATGAGGACAAGCATTTCACCATTCTGGGTTTCGGATATGTGGATTAGCGGGAACCTGTGTATGAGAGTCAGAGAATTATGCTAACCGTGAAGGGAGTAGAACAAATGATAGCATCAGCATCCGCTGGCTTTGACCAGTATCGTGATAACATAGCGCGTGGTGTAGTCGAAACGATAGAGTATGATTCCACTACGGTTGGCAGCGTGCGTAAAGCCATGGTATATACACCGCCAGGCTTTTCCTCGGAGCATACCTATCCCGTGCTCTATCTGCTGCACGGAATTGGAGGGGATGAGACGGAGTGGCACACACACGGCTCACCACATATCATCTTGGACAACCTATACAGCGACAATCTCATTCAGCCTATGATCGTCGTTTGCCCTAACGGGCGTGCAATGCCTAACGATCGGGCAGAAGGTGATCTATTTGATCCCGTGAAAATCCGGGCATTCGAACAATTTGAATCAGATCTGATTCGCGATCTTATCCCGCATATCGAGTCGCGCTACCCTGCGGCTCATACAAGGGACAAAAGAGCGATAGCAGGCTTATCTATGGGAGGGGGACAGTCCTTGAATATCGGACTTCGCAACCTCGAGCATTTTGCCTGGGTGGGTGCCTTCTCGGCAGCTCCCAACACCAAAGCTCCAGAGGCCCTTATACCAGACCCGGCCGAAGCAGCCTCTCTTTTGTCCATGCTGTGGCTGTCCTGCGGAGATCAGGATAATCTTATTCAAATCAGTAGGGATGTTCATGATTATCTGAACCAGCAGGGTGTGCCTCATATCTGGTACGAAGAAAGCGGAGGACATGATTGGCCCGTATGGAAGAATGATCTTTATCTATTCTCACAGCGCCTCTTCCAGTAAGGCACAATCATTCTATTCATTTAGTACGCAATAGTGCTGCCCGTGGTAAGCGTGGAATTCATTGTTGGACGGTCTTAAACCAAAAAAACTAAAATATCAGGAGGTATTTCCCTATGTTCAAATTCAGCAAAAAATTGTTGACAGTTGTTCTTGCAGCTTCCATGAGTTTTGGTGTATTCGCCGCGACTACAGGCGCTACGGATTACTGGCAGAATTGGACAGATGGCGGAGGTACAGTTAATGCCGTAAACGGTGCCGGCGGGAATTACAGTGTAAGCTGGCAGAATACTGGAAACTTTGTTGTCGGTAAAGGGTGGACATACGGAACACCGAATCGTGTAGTTAACTACAATGCAGGTGTATTTGCTCCGTCCGGTAATGGATACTTGACGTTTTATGGCTGGACCCGAAATGCACTTATTGAGTACTACGTGGTAGATAACTGGGGTACGTATCGCCCGACAGGCACATATAAAGGAACCGTGAACAGTGACGGCGGTACTTATGATATTTATACAACCATGAGATACAACGCGCCATCCATTGATGGGTATTCAACATTCCCGCAATACTGGAGTGTTAGACAATCCAAACGTCCAACGGGTGTTAACTCCCAAATTACGTTCCAGAATCACGTAAATGCGTGGGCGAGCAAAGGAATGTACCTGGGTAACAGCTGGTCCTATCAAGTTATGGCGACGGAAGGATATCAAAGCAGCGGTAATGCAAATGTAACTGTTTGGTAAGCGCTTTCATATAATTGGAGAACTCGTTCTGAAAGTGAGGCACAGTCCTGCTTCCTGAACTGAGCTTATCGGACCCAAGCAGGACAGGTCTACGGATCTGTCCTGCTCTCAATATCCGTTTCAAAGGAGAATTGCAGAGATGAGAAAGTGGATGGTATTACTGCTCATTACAGCTGTTATTGGACTAAGCGCATGTTCAACCGGCAGCAATGCCGCCGTAAGCGACGATCTTGTATTGGTAGAGGGTGGGAGATTCAAGAGCAGCAAAACGAGTTATAGCGGCCAAGATATCACATTGTCTGACTTTTATATCGGCAAATATGAAGTGACTCAGAAGCAGTGGTTTGACGTTATGGGCGACAATCCCGCTGGTTTCAAAGGGGAAGAACGCCCCGTTGAAAGAGTGACCTGGTACGACGCAATCGAGTACTGTAACGCACGAAGCCTGAAGGAAAACTTGAAACCATATTACACTATTGACAAAGAAACTACGGATATGAATAACAAAAATGAAAATGATAACGTGAAATGGACTGTAACCATCAATGAAGATGCGAATGGATATCGTCTGCCAACTGCAGCAGAGTGGGAATACGCGGCGAGTGGAGGGCAGAAAAGTCAGAATTTCACCTATAGCGGAAGCAATAATCCCGACGAAGCAGCATGGTACTGGATGAATGCCGGGGAAAAACCGTTAACAGGAGATTGGAACTGGCCTGCAATTGAAAACAATCGGAATCAAACCAAGCCTGTCGGTCAGCAAAAAGCTAACGAGTTAGGCATTTATGATATGTCCGGCAATGTGAGAGAATGGTGCTGGGAATGGCACAGCCATCCGGAAACCCCGGACAACACTTGGAGAGTCAGCAAAGGTGGCGGCTGGGTCAGTAGTGTGAATACAGCAGAGATTTCATATCCAGGAAAATTCGATGCAAATGGCCTTGGACCCGATCAGGGGTTGCGAGTCGTACGTAGTAAATAACGGGGCCCCTTCCTAACGAAGGTCCTTTTTGCATTATTTGCTCCAACAGGGCATTTATCTTTAAAAGTGAATATCTATTCTTTAAACTTTGCTATAGTTCGTCCATAATGATCCGTATAAAATGGAAATACCAACCATGTAAGCGCTTAACAAAAACAGGTAGTCTGCTTATTCGTGATGATGTGCAGTACCCAAACTGCTGGTTGTATGGTTTCGTTTATATGGTTGGAATCCGTAATGGAGGTGTATGATGAAGAGGAAGACATGGTTTACATTAATGGTATCGGGAGTGGTTTCATTATTTATTTCGGTAAGCGCTTTCGCAGGGTGGGTGTTTTGGGAACCCCTGACGTATCACAATGCAAGTACCTGGCAAAAAGCAGACGGGTATTCCAACGGTTCGATGTTCAACTGCACATGGCGGGCGAACAATGCCAACTTCACAAACGATGGCAAGCTGCGGTTAAGTCTGACGAGTCCTGCGAACAACAAGTTTGATTGCGGGGAATACCGATCAACGAATACGTACGGGTACGGTCTGTATGAAGTAAGCATGAAGCCTGCCAAAAATACAGGAATCGTATCCTCCTTTTTCACTTATACTGGTCCTGCTCATGGTACTCAATGGGATGAGATTGACATTGAATTCCTCGGCAAAGATACGACAAAAGTGCAGTTTAATTATTATACAAATGGTGTCGGAAATCATGAGAAGATCGTAAATCTGGGCTTCGATGCGTCCCAAGGCTTCCATACGTATGCGTTTGATTGGCAGCCAGGGCATATCAAGTGGTATGTGGATGGTGTACTGAAGCATACGGCTACTACGAACATTCCGAAGACACCAGGTAAAATTATGATGAATATCTGGAATGGAACCGGCGTCGATGGCTGGCTTGGATCTTATAATGGAGCAAATCCGCTGCACGCCGAATATGATTGGGTGAAGTATACGAGTAATTAAATCGTAAGCTGATTACGTACACGTAGTCTGAGACATGCATAAAACAGAGGAGGGGACTTGATCCGCCTTCCTCTGTTTTTTTATGTTTTTCAACCTTTACAGAAATAACAAAACGTAAGATGATGAGAAAAAAAGATAGAAACTATTTTAGGATGAGAGGAATAGATGTGGATATGAATATGAATATGAATGAATCTTCCGAGCAGTTCGTAAAGCTGTTAGGTCAACCATATGATTCGAAACAGGTACAAGCATTGCTGGAGCCTTTCGGTGTAAAAAAAGTAGGGAAGCCCGACAGTCCTTTCCAAGATGACATCATCTGGTCAGTTAAAGCATCTGTCCGCATCGATGTATATCGCTCGCCCAAAATTAATACGTTAACCGAGCGTGATGATCTCCCTCGAGATGAGTGGGTCATTGGAGCGATTCATTTTCTTGCGCCGGGGTCGGATGACCGGATCAAAAAGCCGTTTTCCGGACAGCTGCCAAAGGGGATTACGATGAACGCAGCTCCTGATGAATGGGTCGCCGCGTACGGACAACCGGATATCTATGAACAGGGTGACTGGCTTGGTGGCAGCGGCCCTTATCTGGCATGGCGCAAGTCGAATATGAATATATCCGTTGAGTATGAAACTGATGAGAACAGCAGTGTGATCACCTGCGTTAAGTTCTGTCTGATTGGCTGTATGGGTGCCTGGAAGAGTGATTACCCAGCAGTGTTTGCCCCGTGGTTGAACGGAGAGGCGTAACGGAGACATTGCACTAATACAACATCGATATTCACTTTTTAATATCCTAAATTAATGCAATAAATGTTGCAATATTAGTATGGGCATAGCCATGGGCATTCATTATGATGGACTCTGTAGACAACATCATTACATAGACAGGGGGACACACAAGTTGAACACTAGCAAGAAAAGAAAGATCGGCGGTTTGGCTTTAGCAGGAATGTTGACGCTTTCAGTAGTGCTGAGCGGGTGTAACAGTGGAGCAAGCAAAGAGGCAGCACCAAGCACACCAAGTACTGCACTGGAAATGAAAGATGGGAAGTATGATCCACCCGTAAACATCACTTATTTACGGCCTTGGGGACCGGAAATAAAGTTTAAATCGGGAGAGGATCAGGATAACAACGTCCATACCAAATGGGCAAAAGACAAGCTCGGTATTGAATTGAAAAATCAGTGGGTATCACCGTCCACCAACAATGCGTTTGAAACGAAGCTGCGCTTGTCGCTTGCCTCCAATGCAGAGATGCCGGACATTATCTCGTATCGCGGCGACTTCAATCTGGCACGTGAATTGATTGAAACAGGCAAGTTCGTTGATGCTGGTGAATTGTTTGATAAATATGCAAGTGATACGTGGAAAGCCGCTGTGAATGAAGATCCTACTGTGTGGTATCCGTACATGCAGGATGGTAAACGAATTGGTATTCCGATTTTGGATTACTCCTACAATAGTGATCCAGTGATGTGGATTCGCGAAGATTGGATGAAGAAGTTTAATTTGCAAGCGCCAAAAACGCTGGCTGATCTTGAAGTGATTATGGAAACGTTTACGAATAAAGACCCGGATGGTAATGGTAAAAAAGACACGTACGGTCTGACCATCGGTTTCAAAAACTGGCTCAGCACATGGATGTCTGATGCAGGTTGGGTTTTCGGAGCATACGGCACGATGCCAAATCAGTGGAATCTGAACGCTGAGGGAAAACTGGAGTACGGCTCTGTTAACCCAGGCGCGAAACAAGCTTTGGCAACACTCGCTGACTGGATGAGCAAAGGATACATCCCGGAAGAAGCAGGCGTTTATGACGAAACCAAAGCAGCAGAAGAGTTTACAGCAGGTAAAGCAGGGATTGTTGTCGGACCTCACTGGATGCCATCATGGCCGCTCGAAGATGTGAAGAAAAACAATCCGGAGGCGGAGTACAAAGCTTACCCGATTCCATCTGGACCTGATGGCAAGGCAGGCAGACGCGGTACAGCGAATGACAACGGTGTAATTCTGATCAGCAAAGATATGAAGAACCCAGAAGTCTTTTTCACATATCAAAACTATCTATTTGATCACTATGCAAATCCAAAAGCAGGTGATGAATTCGAAAATGGCTTTGCTGAAGGATATGACTGGGCAATGAAAGACGGCAAAGTAACAACGGATGCTGGTGTGACAGGCGGTTATGCACCTGAGAAATACACATTAACGTTTGATGGTGCACGTATTCCGAGTCTGAACATGACTACGCTTGCGAAGTTTGCTAACGGTGAAGAAGCCACAACACCTTTCGAGAAAAAGCTTAAATCTGGCGTGCCGGCACCAATGATTGAAGCGGCCAAGATTGTTCAGGATCAAAAAGATATCGCTTTAAAACAGATGTTCACAGGTGCTCCAACCATGTCAATGCAGATGAATAACGACATCTTAACCAAAATGGAGAAGGACCTGTTCTCACAAATTATCTATGGTAAAGCTCCAATTGACGCGTTCGATACGTTTGTAGAAAAATGGAAATCTTCCGGTGGAGATCAAAATACGAATGAAGTCAATGAATGGTATCAATCCGTAACCAGCGGCAAGTAAGATGGAACGGATCACAAAATTCGGCAGTTCGTTAGCTGAGGCTGCATAGGCTGCCGGGTCAAGTAAAACCTTACAAAAGAAAAGCCTCGCTGGAATTATGAAGTGCACCCCTTAGAATAGACATTGGAAAAACCCCTGGGTTTAACCGATGAAATTCTAGGGGGTGTATTTTTTATGGCGATTAAGGGACAAAAGTTTAAAACGTATTCGGAGACGTTGAAAAATGAGGCTATTCGTCTGCACACGGTTGAGGGCTGGACTTATCGAAAGATTAATGAGCATCTGGGAATTCATGACCCAGGACGAATGAAGCGCTGGATGAGAAAATATCGGGAACAAGGTGAGTTTGGACTGATGGATCAGCGAGGGCGACGTAAAGAATACTTGGACCAAGACCGTTATGTCCAAAAACTGAAACGGGAGAATGCGTTGCTAAAAAAGTGCTTGGTCATCTGGAAGGAGGAAGCAAACAAGAAAGATTTCAGATCATAGAAAAAGTAGCGGCATACGGGGATATCCAGAAACTTTGTGATGTATTTGGCGTGTCACGGAGTGGATTTTATGCCTACATAAAACGTAAACGATTTGACCGCGATACAAAGGCGATGAACCAAGTACTTCAAACCTATCAACGATATGAAGGGAAATATGGTTATCGACAACTCCAGTTGTTCCTTTGGCAAGATCAGGGGACTTGGATGAACCATAAAAAGGTGCTCCGCCTGATGCAAATGCTCGGTATTCAATCCAGGATTCGTCGTAAACGACGCTCCAGTGGCCCGTATGCACCTGCGCAGCGAGTAGCAGAGAACTGCCTGAAGCGAGACTTCAGTGCAGAAAAACCGAATCAGAAATGGGTAACGGACATTACCCAGTATCGTGTGGGAGAGCGCTGGATATATCTTTCAGCTATAAAGGATCTGTTTAATAACGAAATTGTGGCCTACGAAATAGGCGAACGCAACGATAATGAACTGGTGCTCCGCACATTCAGTAAGGCGTTTGCGAAGCAAAAAGACGTGACCGGACTCGTCGTTCACAGCGACCAGGGTTTCCAGTACACGTCTCATGCTTACCACGACATGCTGCCAAAGGTTGGCGCCCGAATCAGCATGTCTCGCCGAGGAAATTGTTATGACAATGCCTCGATGGAGAGTTTCTTCTCGCATCTCAAAACGGAAGGACTCTACCCTTATCATATCCGAACGCTTAACGAAGCACAAAGCAAAATCGAAAAATATATTCGTTTTTATAATCGAAAGCGGCCACAACGGAAACTGAAAAAACTGACGCCGGTAGAGTACCGACGCCAGTTTGCAGCCTAGGGTCTTTTTATAATGTCTACTAAATGGGGTCTTGACCATTATTCCAGCGGGGCTTTTTTGTTTCTTCCATCTTTTATATAGAGAAGGCGTGAACTTCATTTGCATCATTACAAGCCGGGGTACTGCTGCCTGATCAGACTCGTTCAGACAGGTAGATTCTCTCTATATTCCTGTGGTGTCAGGTCATAGAATTTCTTAAATACCCGGATAAAATAAGCCGTGTTATTGTAACCGACAAGCTCGGCAATTTCAAAAACCTTGGCGCTGGATGAACGCAAATAATAAGCTGCTTTTTCCATCCGTAATCGATAGACATAAGCTGTGAGTGCCTCCCCGGTCTCCGCTTTATACACTTTGGATAAATACACCGGGTGCAGGTGAACGTGTTCGGCAATAGCCGGCAGTGAAACATCTGAAGCGAGATGCTGATCAACAAAACTTTTGACACTTCGAACGATCGTGCTGTGATTGTCTTTCAGCTCCTGTTCAGCATCTTCACTGATGGAATGTAAAGTGCGAACGGACCAGTCCTTTAACTGCTGGGTTGTGGCATAGCTGGGAGCCTGAAAGTATTTATACATCTCAGCAGGCAGGACAGAAGAGATCTGTTTGCCGTTTTTATGAATGATATAAGCAAATGCTCCAGCCAAAGCATGATACACCTCTATGGTTGTTTCCGCGATATCGTGATGCTGCCCCGATTCCAGCAGTTCTTCGAAAATGACTTCAATTTTCTGCTCGACCGCATCAAATCGTCCGGCTTCCAGCAGACTGATCAGTGTCGGCGGATTGTAGAGAGAGCGGATGGCAGGAAGGGGATGAACGTCTTTATCATCAGAAGCCGTGATGAACAGACCTTGGGCCTGTCCCATACGCTTCCGCATGGACCTGACAGCACTCTCATATATTTCTCCAATCTCATAAGGGAATTTACCCCAATGGGAGACAGAGATGGATATAGCCCCCTTCAGATACAGCTGAACATTCGTCTGGATTTGAGCAGCATAATGCTCAAGCAGCGTCTGTGGTTTCTCTTCTTTGTTCATGTTCTGAGCAGCACCCTTTTTAACACTAACCAGTACAACCAGATAATCATGGACGTCCCGCGTGTGCCAGATATGAAAATGATGCTGCATGACTTCACTAATGATATTGGAGATGGCATACTGCATCAGCGACAGATCATGATCCGCCATTTCAGACAGATGCTCCTCCATCCGGATTACAAGCATGCCCAGTTCCTCTCCAACGGAGTAGGGCAGTTCCAGAAGTTCCAGCTTGTCCGCAAGTGCGGAGGGGGAATAGGTTTTGCCTGTGAGCAATTCATGAAGCATCGTGGACTGCAGCAGAGGCAGGTTATCCTGAAACGCATGTAAGGCGCGCTGATACGAAGCGGCGGTTTCCCACTTTTGCTTGATCCGGTCAACAAGCCGCTGCACGGTTTCGATCAGATCTTCGTCACTTACCGGCTTTAACAAATAATCAAAGCTTTCCTGCGCCATCGCTTGTTTAGCATATTCAAAATCAGCGAATCCCGACAGTAAAATCGTCTGCACATGCGGCCACTTTTCGTGAATGGTCGTGATCAGATCGATGCCGGACATCTCCGGCATGCGAATATCGGTAATGACGATATCAATATCGTGATTTTCCATAATCTCCAGGGCAACGGCACCGGATAAAGCCTCGTGCACTGTGCCGATCCCGCAGCTTTCCCACGGGATGGTTTCGGCCAACGCTTCTACAACTGAACGTTCATCATCGACTAATAAAATCTGTAACATGTACTTCACCTACTCATTGATATTGTTGTACCACGTAATGTTCACTTTAATACCGCCGCTAGGCGAGTGCTCATAACTCAGACCCGCTTGTTCACCATACAAAAAAGACAAACGTTGATGAACATTCCAAGTCCCGCATCCCATGCTGCCATCAAGCGGTTTGTGCAAATTATTTGTTAACTCTTCCATCTGCTGTTCTGTCATCCCTCGTCCGCTGTCTTCCACAGTTAACGTGCTCATTTTATCCGTATGATGTCCCGTTATCGTGATATGTCCGTCTTCCGTTCGAGGTTCGATGCCATGTATGATAGCGTTCTCAACGATAGGCTGCAGCGTTAAGCGAGGTAACGTTTTGTGCAGCATATCTTCAGGTACGTCGATCGTAAAATGCATGCGTTCCAGCCTGAGAGCCTGGATTTCCAGGTAATTTTTGACCATCGTCAGTTCTTCCTTCAGCGCGGCCTGGTCATTCTCCGATCGGGTTATGTATCGATAATACTCGCCCAAATTAAGCGCCATCGCTACAACCGCCTTCTCATTTTTCATCCTGGCCATATTTTTGATATAGAAGAGGCAGTTATACAGGAAATGCGGATTAATCTGTGACTGCAGCTGCTTCAGCGTCGCTTCACGTCTTCGCAGCTGTTCCTCGTATACGTTCTCAATTAACTCTTGTATCCGCTGTGCCATGATGTTAAATCGTGCAAACAATAGACTGAACTCATTCCGTGAAGTATGGTGCAGACGCACGGAAAAATCTCCTGTCGACAAACGATTTGTTCCCTTCACAAGCTGAAGCAGTGGAAGCTGCACACTGCGGTAAAGTACGTATAACACAACGATGCTC
This sequence comes from Paenibacillus sp. AN1007, assembly GCF_040702995.1. NCBI lineage: Bacteria > Bacillati > Bacillota > Bacilli > Caryophanales > Paenibacillaceae > Paenibacillus > Paenibacillus sp. AN1007. The sequence goes on along the minus strand of NZ_CP159992.1, from coordinate 2,714,341 downwards.
ATCGCAATCAGAACAGCGATGGAGGCGTAGAAGAGATTACGACTGCTTGTGATGGGCCCAAGAATCTGCTGCATAGGGACGTAGTCCACATAGTACCATCCAAGACTGCCGGATTGAATGTACGAAACATAATATTCCGTATGGTCAAGCGTTGTCGTGAACCCGCCTTTTCTTGGCAGTTTCATCTCTTTAAGTTTGGAATGAATGGCAGTCAGCGTTTCGTTACCGCTGGTGTTGCTGATCAAGCCAAAGTCGGGATGGAACATAAAGGGGTCGCCTTTATTATTTAGTTTGTTCTGGTCAAGCATGTTGACCAGATGACGCACAGGGAAACTGATCTTCGTGATTAGTTTGGACTTCCCTGGAGTACCCATGGCTGTCGTCGGATCTGTCGTGTACCACTCAAACTGATTATGCGTATAAGCCCATGATTTTGAAAGCGGGTTGGAAAAATCATCTTCCTCGTATGGGATATAAGCATAATAATCTGTGGAAATGACTTTTTGCAACCGCGGAAAATAAAGCGTAATCGTCGAGTGCCATTTGCTGGCCGCGTTATACAGGTTCATTTTTTCAAGAATCGCACTTGATACTTTGACTCTCTCATAAGGGACTTCTTTGTAATCCGGACGCTGGTATTCCTGAATACTTGAATCCTGCCCTATGGACATCCCATACAGTGACAATTGGTAAATGTTGGATTCTACAGAATCGGCAAAGGTTGACAGATGATTCATGGTGTTGTTCTGGATTTCGTGTTTAATTACTCGTACGCTTTCCTGGTTTGAATAGGTGTAAACGAATAAGACCAGGACAAGCAGTGCCACGAACAGAAGCGTAATTTTGGTAAAGACATTCAGACGAGCGAACAATGCGGGGCCCCCTCAACTCATTAAAATATTGTTATCGTTGTTGCAATATTAGGATATAGATCGCGAATAACCGTTGCTATAATTTTAATATACAAGTTCATATCCACTTGTAAAATACAAATTTTAGAACATGGGGGATGTAGGGGTGAAGGAACATACGTTAGAGACGCCTCGTAAGGGGCGAGCCACCAAGGTGAGACAGCGCTGGAATATGCAGCGGAATTGGACCTTGCACATGATGCTCTTACCCGCGGTTTTACTGGCTATTGTATTTCAGTACATACCGATGGGCGGGATTGTGATTGCTTTCCAGGATTTTAAACCGTACCTCGGATTTACCGAATCCAAATGGGTAGGTTGGGATAATTTCAAGTATTTATTTTTATACCCGGACGTTGGTCAGGTGATCTGGAACACGCTGGTGATTGCCTTTTTCAAAATTATCGCAGGTCTGATTGCACCATTCTTGTTCGCGATTTTGTTAAACGAAGTGAGGTTGTCCGCTTTTAAAAGGGTCAGTCAAACACTCGTGTATCTGCCGCACTTTCTGTCTTGGGTTATCCTGGGCGGAATTTTGCTCGATATTCTTTCTCCGCAGGGCGGTATGGTTAACCAACTGATTGTTGCATTGGGCGGTGACCCGATCTTTTTCTTAGGGGATGGAACGTGGTTTCGGATAACACTGATTGTCAGTGATGTTTGGAAGGAATTTGGTTTTGGTACAATCGTATTTCTGGCTTCTCTGTCCGGCATTAACCCGGCGCTGTATGAAGCGGCTGAAGTGGATGGAGCGAACCGTTTCAAACAAACGCTGCATATTACGATTCCCGCATTGATGCCAATTACAATCGTACTGATGACACTCTCCATCGGAAACATTCTGAATGCAGGATTCGATCAGGTGTTCAACCTGTATAATCCGCTTGTTTACGACAAAGGCGACATCATCGATACCTTCGTATACCGACTTGGTATCCTGAACGGCAAGATGAGCTTTGCAACCGCTGTAGGATTGTTCAAATCCGTCGTAGCTACGATTCTGATCGTTATCTCATATCGCATGGCTTACAAATTGGCGAACTATCGCGTGTTCTAGAGAGGAGAAAAGGGCTTGTATTACAAAACAAAAGGCTATCGAATATTCAGCATTGCCAACTATATTTTTTTGGGCGTATTGTCCCTGCTTTGCATTTTGCCTATCATTCATATCCTGGCGGTATCGTTCAGCAGCATGGCACCGGCCTCGGCGAATCTCGTGGGCTTCTGGCCGATAGGTTTTACGACAGATGCATATGTGAAAACGTTCGGTAATTCCAACTTTATTAACTCCCTGCTGGTCTCGGTTCAACGAACAGTTATTGCAACTGTGATCGGTATGGTTATTATGCTGCTTACCGCATTTCCGTTGTCCAAGGAAGATCTGAATTTCAAAGGCCGCTCGATCTACACCTGGTTCTTTGTATTCACGATTTTGTTCAGCGGCGGTCTGATTCCGAGCTATATCCTGATCCAGAAACTCGGCCTGATGGATACGATCTGGGCGCTGGTCCTTCCGGGAGCGTTGTCCGTGTGGAACGTCATCTTGATGATGAACTTCTTCCGGGGGCTGCCGAAAGAGCTGGAAGAAGCAGCTTATCTGGATGGGGCTGGTCATGTGAAGACGCTGGCCTTGGTTTACATACCTTTGTCCATGCCGGCTATTGCAACATTGTCTTTGTTCACCATGGTGGGTCAGTGGAATTCTTGGTTCGACGGCATGATCTATATGTCCGATGTCAAAAATTATCCGCTGGCTTCCTTATTGCAAACCATTATCGTGCAGCAGGATCTAAGCAAAATCAATGTGGACCCATCCATGCTGGAGAATGTTTCCCAGCGTACGGTTCGCGCAGCCCAGATTTTCATCGGGGCACTGCCGATCTTGGTTATCTATCCATTCTTGCAGCGCTTTTTCGTCAAAGGTATCGTCATTGGGGCAGTGAAAGAATAACACTGCCCTGAAGCTGACAACACATTCGAGGGAGGAATTTGGGTGAAAAAAGGATTGGCTTGTCTCGTAGCAGGAAGCATGATCGTTTCACTAGCAGCTCCGGCATTAGCCGGGGCAGAACAGGGTAAGCAGCAAACAGCAGCGGAGCAGGTGCAGGCATCAAGCCTGCTTCTGACTCCCTACAAGGATCTGAAGGGGCATTGGGCCGAGAAGGATGTTATGCGTATGCAGGACATGGCGCTGACCAAAGGGTATGCAGATGGTACGTTCAGACCGAATGAACGCATCAGCCGGGCTGAGTTTGTGGTCATGCTCGATCGGGTGTTCGGATTCGCAGGAGGTGCTGCAGGAACGTCGTACACAGATGTGACTGAGCAGGACTGGTATTTCGATGCGATAACACGTGCAGTCGGGTCCGGTATTATTCAAGGGACGGATGAATCACACCTTTCCCCGCGGCTTCCAATTACGCGGCAGGATGCCCTGGTGATGGCAGATCGTGCATTCCAGCTGTCAACAGATAGTGAGAATGAAACGTTGAATTCCACTTTCAAAGACGAGAAAGATGCTGCTGACTACGCAAAAAGGGCGATAAATTACTTTGTGCATAACAAAATTGTAAACGGATACAATGGAAAACTTGCACCAAAGTCCAATATTACGCGAGCTGAGGCCGCCACGCTGATGTCATCGATGATTGCAGCGATCAAAAGTGTTCCGGGCATTTATGAATCCAAAGTAGATGGCAATCTGATCATTCGCTCAGCAGATGTGACGTTACAAAATACAACCGTTAACGGTAATTTGCTGCTGACCGAGGCCATTGGTGAAGGTACAGTAAAGCTTGATGGAGTAACGGTTACTGGAAGTGTAATCGTGAAGGGTGGAGGAAGCCACTCCATTGAAATTCATAACTCCAGTCTGAACCGGATTGTGGCGGACAAAAGGACCGGCCCGGTACATATCGCGATAACGGGAACAACTCAGGTGCAGGAGATGATTGTTGAACGTAAAACTTCAGTTGAGTTGTCTGCTGAGAGTACAATTCAAACATTAAAGGTAAACGGCAAAGCTCGTCATACGACTATTGACGGCAAAGGAACGATCAAACAGTTCGATGTGCATGCTCCTGATGTGCTGCTCAATGGAAAAGCGGTTACACCAGGGAGTCACAGCAACAATACTTCCTCTGGGACCGGACAGACGGAACAACCGAAACCTGCTGCACCTGGCTCTGGCAGTTCAGGAAGCAGCAGTGGTTCGAACAACAGCTCCAATTCAGAAGGAGGCGGGTCCTCGAATCCGGGTGGACAGACACCTTCCGTTCCAGGCACACCGTCTGGCGAAAAACCGATCCCGGCAACCACGATTCCAGACGAGCAGTGGGAAATGGTTTGGAATGATGAATTCAATGCGTCCTCTGTAGATGCATCCAAATGGACGGTTCAGGATACGGAGCTTGTCTATAATAATGAACTGCAGTACTACAGCCCGAGTAATACTCGTATTGTGAAGGACGGCAGCCGCAATGTTCTTCAGATTGAAGCGAAGCGGGAGCAGAAAGGAAGCAAAAATTATACTTCCGGCAAACTGATCTCAAAGGAGAAGGGCGACTGGACCTACGGCAAAGTAGTCGTGAGAGCCAAGCTTCCTGTGCAGCAGGGTATGTGGCCAGCAATCTGGATGATGCCTACCGATGAAGCACACTATGGAGGATGGCCCGCTTCCGGTGAGATTGACATCATGGAGCTGATCGGCGGACAGAACAAGGACCATGAAATCTACAGCACGATCCACTATGATTCGAAAAAAGCGGATGGTTCTCACGGGCATGACCAAGGTAAGTTTACCCTGCCGCAAGGTGAATCCTTTGCCGATGAATATCATGATTTTCAGGTGGAATGGCTGCCTGGCATGATTCGTTTCTATGTAGATGGCAAGCTGCACCATCAGGTTAACAACTGGCAGACCACGGCAGCGGGACAGCCGGAAAGCTATACGTTCCCCGCACCGTTCGATCGTCCGTTCTATCTGATTCTCAACCTTGCGGTTGGCGGGGATTGGCCGGGATCACCGGAGAATGAATTTGTTTCCGATAAAATGAATGTAGATTTTGTACGCGTATACGCTTATAAAAATATGGATGAATGGCCGGATGTAACTTCCAGTCCAATTGAGCCTGAGAAGCAGCGCGAACCGCAAGAGGATCGCAACCAGATTTATAATGAACAGTTTACCAAAGGCGTGGATGCAAGCGGTGTTCCTGTCGATTGGAATTTCATAACAAATGCAGGCGGAGAGGGTAAGGTTGAAGTTGTCGACGATGCGGTCAAAGGCAAAGCAGCCAAAGTAACGATCTCCAAAGCCGGAACGGAGACCTATTCGGTACAGCTGACTCAGATGCCAATGTATATACAGAAAGACAAAAAATATAAAGTTGAGTTTGATGCCAAAGCTTCGGCCAATCGGGTTATTCGTTCCAAAGTGACTCAGTATGAGAAAAGCTGGACGAATTACTCTGAAGAAAAAGAACTTTCAGTCACAACGGATTGGCAGCCGTACGAATACGAATTTAACATGCGTAATGGTTCAGACAACAACGCAAGGTTTGAATTTAATCTGGGATTGAATGAAGGCGAAGTCTGGGTAACCAATGTAAGACTGAAGGAGATTGGTGAAGCCGATCCGCTGCCGGTGGAACGCAAAGCGCTGCCGGATGGCAATTACGTTTATAATGGTACATTTGATCAAGGAAAACAAAGGCTCGGCTTCTGGAACACTCAGATTCAAACGGACGCGGATGCGCAGATATCAGTCAATAATTTCTCGAAGTTCCCGATCATGGAAAGACAGCTTGTTGTCGATGTGAAAAAAACGAATGGACAGCCGGAGCAGGTTGCTGTTGTACAGCCTGGCATGAAACTGGAAGGCAGTACAGCCTACGGATTCTCATTTGATGCCAAGGCAGATACGGCAGGCATTATGGATATCGGTTTATCCACTGCTGAGGGCCACGACGTGAAGGTGCTTCAAGGACAGCAGATTCAGATTGGAAACGAAATGAAAACGTATACTGGTGAAATTGTGATCGGAGAGGGCCAGGCGACAGCAGCGTCCGAACTAAAGCTGATGTTCGGCGGCAGCGCTGGCAAGGTATATGTTGATAACGTGCGGTTGACGAAGCGCGGAAAGCCGGTATCGATTCAAAATTATGCACATATTGCAGCGGCTGATGCCTACGTGATGCAGGGGCTTCAGCTCGAAGCTTCCGATGAGGGCGGCCAACATGTCAGCTATATGGATGAAGGTGATCTGCTTCAATTCAAGATTAATGCTGCGAATGATGGAGTATATGCGTTCTCAACACGGATGGCGAGTGCCAAAGATGATGCCTTAGTACGTTTTACCGTCAAAGATGAGGAAGGCAATACAGCTGCAAGCTCTGAATTTGTGCTGGGAAATACGGGCGGCTGGCAAACGTACAAAACCGTATATCTGCCACCAGTTTCCTTACAAGCAAACAAAACGTATTATGTGAATTTTGAAGGAAACGAATACAACACACGCTGGCTCGACATCTCCCGGAGTAAAGTGAAGAACGGCGGTTTGAGTACCGATTCATCAAACTGGATGCTGCCTGCGACTGTAACTACGGCGACATACAGCAATGAGCAGGGCATCAGTATGACACTTCCGGGTACAACCGAGCATTGGTGGGATGCCATACTGCAGCAGGGAGAGCTCTCGCTTGAAGCCGGGAAAACGTATCGTCTAAGCTTTGACGCAGCGGCCTCATCACCAAAATCTATGCAGGTGGTCTTGTCGAAGGCGGGCAGTGATACAGAGAAGTATATGGAGCAGACAGCAGAAATAACAGAAGCGAAACAGCAGTATACGTATACCTTTACCATGGGAGAGACTGCGGATGAGGCAGGCATGTTAAACTTCGGTCTCGGAAATCCGGCAGCGGCGACAGGAGAGCATATCGTTTCTATTCAGAATGTAATGCTGTTTGAAGTTAATCCAAGTGCAGAAGAAGGGGGGCAGCCTGTACGCGTCAACCTGATCCAGAACGGTGGCTTCTCGCAGGGAACGGACAGCTGGTTCACGTATGCGGCCAGTAATAAACCGGAGGACTTGGTGATCCGTGCTGATAACGGGCAGCTTCAGGCACAAGTGCGTCAAGTGGGAGAGAATCCATGGGATCGGCAGTTGATCCAGGAAGGCTTTGGGATGCAGCAGGGTTACACCTACAAGCTGACATTCAAAGCAAAAGCGGATCAAGCACGCAAAATGAGCGTTGGTATTGGCTGGGTGGATGTGCCTGCGAATTATAAATGGACCAGCTTCTTCGGGAATCAAATGGATCTGACGACGGAAGAGCAGCAGTTCTCGTATACGTTCCCGGTAACTGAAGCGAGTTATAATAACAGCCGAATTGTTTTTGACATGGGCCTTATCGACGGCAATGAACAGGAAGGAACCACGATCACTTTGTCTGACGTTAGTCTGATTAATATGGGTAAATCGCAATAAAACAGTGACTGAAAGAGTATTCTGTCATTGGAGTATACAAGTGAAGTCGACGTGTGAATAATCTTTAAAATCAATTTATGCACATCAAAAAGGACGAAGCAGATCATTTCTGCCTCGTCCTTTTTGATGTGCATCGGCATTCAATCTGGGTCGTCAACTCCCGACATCTGATCAAGGCAGTGACGTAATTGATACATCATCGATAAAGGCTGTATTATCACCTTGAGTTGTCGTTGCGGCGAATTTAATCGTATGTTTTCCGCCACTTGTCTCGAAAGCATCGGTTCTGAACGTTTCGAAGCTGCCGGATTCAGGCTGATATGAGCCGATAACCTGATTATCGAAATATATATCAAAAGACTGAGTACCCCCGAAGCTGGTCCGCTTGGCTGCTTTAAACGACATTTGATAGACGCCCGGCTTGAAGTTAATGGACTGGCTTAATGTGCCGGATACACCGCCATCCGTTTTCAGATATCCAGTCTGAACCCCTTGAGGAGCTGACGGGGCTTGAAATGGACCGTTGTTATGCTGCACACCTGAACGGCTGTCGAATACCCATCCGTTGGTCATCGGCCCCGGTTTGGCTGACGTTGTCGCGGGCTTCTCAAAGCCGGCATTGAACAATGTGACTACCGGAAGTTCATCCGGGATGTTCGGATTCACAAAGCAGCGTTTGGCTGTACCCGGGATCGGATCACCCAAAAGGGCACTTGTACATGCTGCGCCGTTTTCCTGGATCGAATAATTAAACAATCCGTCTGCACCATAAGCGACGACCGCTTTACCTTGGAAATAACAGTCTCCACCATTTTCAATCATGCAGAGTTTGTATCCGTCCGGTGCACTGCTGATCTGTCCAATCTGATAAAGCGAGGACACTGTGCCAGAAGGCTGTAATCCTGACTTGAACGCTTTGGCTTTGTATAGGGCAAGAGAACCTTCGTTCAGAATAACGGGTCTCACGTACAGGGTGGATTGGGCTGTAGGTTCGCTTCCATCTGTGGTGTATCGAATCTGAGCTCCGTCGGTTGCGGTCTCCAGATAGAGCACCTCCGAGCTGGGAAATACGTGCTGATCCAGACTGAAGGTGGGAACCTCGACCTTATCTGTTGATGTTGATGGAAGAACTCGAACGAGAGCGACACCATATGCTTCGGGGGCGGCTGTACTGGTGGCACGAATTGCAACAAGTGTTTCATCGTTCACCTGAGGAGCCTGATAAACCCCGTTTGTGTTAATTGTTCCGTTGTTTTGTCCAATAACGCTCCATGTGACACTTCCGCTATTATCAATTACATCTGCCGCAAGGGTGACAGATTCACCTGAACGTACGGTTGGATTAACTTGATCCAGTTTTACTTGAGTTTGGGCAGGTTGAGTCGTATAGATAATGACATTGTAATCCCCGTCAACTGAACGGTCTGTTAGTGAAGTGCCTGCAGGGAAATTCGCTGTGACTGGAGGAAGTACGGCATTGGCTTCCGGTATTACGTCATTGTTGTAGACCATTTTCCGAAACGTTTTATTGATCGCAGTACTGCCAAAGTCCAGTGTGATTTCCTTGCTGGAGCCTGCTTTGGTTTCGACGAGCACGGTATAATTGCCGTCCGCACCTTTAAATGCCGCTGCACGTACATCGGTGGAACCGCCAGTATTTACAGCAAGTACTTCACTGTGTTCGGGAATATAGCGGTTCAGCATACCTGCAATGTAAAAGGTTTTACGCGGATTCAAGCCGAGTACAACCGCATCCCACATCGTATAGGTTCCGTTCGTTCCACCCGTAGGATCATTCGTCCAGACCCCGTTTAACTGCCACATCAAAGCTGATTTCACGCCCATATTGGCGGCTTGAATGACCGAGTTGGCATAACCGGCATCCCAGTTACTTGCTTGATCATCTGCCCAGCCGAACTCGGTCAGATGAAGCGGTTTATTTCCGACATAACCTTGACGCAGGGTAAAAGCACTGCCCAGTCCTTCGTACGATTCGCCGTACACGTGAAAGCTGTACCCGTCGATGGCATCATCAGCATGCTGCTTCATATATTCGATCCATGCAGGAGCGCCCGTCTCTTCAGGTCCCCAGATTTCAATCCGGTCACGGAGGCCGTCAGCAGTTAGTCTGGCACTTATCTTATTGACCATCTCGGCGTAATATGCCTTCTGATCTCCCGGTGCTTCGAAATCCCAACTGCCGTTCGGCTCATTATAAAAAGTAAGATACTTCACGTTGTCATAACCACGGTTCAGAATCAGCTCCTCCAGCAGCGCGGAAGCAGAGGCCGCGTAAGCATCCAGATCCGCAGGGGCACTTGTCCACGGGTCAATTCCTGGTATGGAGAACCAGTTATGAACAGACGAGCCTACCTTCCACCCAAAGTTCAGTTCAATTTCGGTTCCAGCCGCTTTGAATGCATCAAGGTATTTGTAGAAAGCTTTCATGTTAGAGCTCTCCCATGTGTAGGTTCCTTTGGAAGGCTCCATCCAGTCAATCTGAAACCAGACCCTGGCAATTTTGGGCTGTACGGTTTGAATACGCTTTTTATCGATCTCCCAATGAGCTTCGGTATACCCGTACTGCATCTGTCCAGGCATGAGTGCTGTCGGAATGGTATTGACACCCACGCCCAGGAAATCATCCTGAATGACGTTATTCGGATCAATCGTAATGGTATGAGTGCTTGTGTCCTGATTTTGACGTTGGTTCTTTGCGGTGTCAACCGGAGAAGGGGCGGGAATAAACGAAGCAAGCATGACGGCTGTGAGGAGCGAAATACCCCATCGTGAAGTTAAACGGTCGGATCTGCTTTTCATCTCAGCTCTCCTTTATTGTTGGTTTACTGCACAACATGCGTGCGGCACTTCATATGATAACGTTTACAATAAAATACAGATTTGAAATATTATTTGATGCGGTTGAAAAAAAGAGGCTCGGGTTGAACAAAACAAAGCCTGCTTGAACGATTTTGCTTCGAAACGGTCTTTACGGATGCAAATGTGCATTTTATGCTTTTTAAGAGAACCCTTTGCATGAAGTGGAGAAAAGGATTTGAAGTGAAAAGTGACCATAACATGCGCGTGCACAAATCAATTTTACAAGGAGTGTCAGCGAAAATGAGCAGTAACCAATCGGAAACTAATGAGACGATAGTGAAGCATCCTATAACGAAGCATTCTTTTGATGATCGGGTCGAAAAGAAAACAGCGCCTGTGCACCTTGAAGCACTCCAAGTCTCTGCTAATGGACGGTATCTGGAAACCTGCGCGGGGGTTCCGTTTTTCTGGTTGGCTGATACGGCTTGGGAAGCTGCTGCATCGTTTGAACCTGGAAGAGAGTGAGCTGTATCTTCGAACCAGGGCGGCCCAGTCCTTTAATGTTATTCAAACGGTATTGCTCGCTGAATTCAGCGGGGTAACCACGAACAATGCTTCCGGCCGGACACCTCTTCATATGAATGAAGATGGGCAGCCTGACCCGGCTCGTCCCGATACGGATGGCCCCTACTCTTATTGGGATCATGTGGATGCTGTACTCGAGCTTGCGCGAAGTCATGGAATATATGCGGCACTGCTCCCGACATGGGGAGATAAATTCAATCTTAAATGGGGCAAAGGACCTGAGATTTTTACACCTGAAAATGCTTATACCTATGGCAGATGGTTGGGGGAGCGGTATGGTAAACATCCGCAAGTGATCTGGGTTCTTGGAGGGGACCGTGCATTAGAGACCAAGCTGCATTTTGACATCACTGCTTCTATGGTAGAAGGGTTGAAGCAGGGCGGCGCCGTGCAGCTGATGACCTTTCACCCGCCGGGATGCGAGTCTTCTTCCCGCCAGTTTCATGATGAGCCCTGGCTTGATTTTAATATGATCCAGTCCGGTCATGGAGAACGGGAGATTACCAATGACCGACGTGTACAGCAGGATTATGACCGGGAACCGGCGAAGCCAACGCTTGATGCGGAGCCGTGTTACGAGGACATTCCCGTTGGATTTCGGGGGGAACTGGGATATTTCGATGCGGCAGATGTGAGGAAGGCAGCGTATTATGCGTTATTTTCAGGCGCAATGGGTCATACCTATGGTCACCATTCGATTTGGTCGATGTACCGAGGGGGAGATGACCTGATTGAATCTAACCAGCAAGGTGATTATTTCATCATGTCCTGGCGCGAAGCCCTGCATCGTCCCGGTGCAGCGCAAATGCGTCACCTTCGGGCCTTGTTAGAACAAGAAATGGGGCGAGACTTAAGGCCGAACTTGGATTTGCTGCATTTCAACCGCACAGGTGCTAACCGAATGGCTGCTTTACAAAATAGAGAGAACGCTTACATTTACCTCCCAAATGGCTTGTACGTCGATGTAGTCATGAGGTATATTGAGGGCAAGCAGATTAGAGCAGCATGGTTCTGTCCCCGAACAGGAGAACGAACAGAAGCTTCTTCTAATGCTGCAGTACTGAATCAAGGCATTGAACGTTATACAGCCCCAACAAGCGGACGAGGGAATGACTGGATTTTGATACTGAAGGGGGTTTGATGCATGTATAAGGTGATGATCGTCGAGGATGAGATGCTGGTTCGTATCGGACTGAAAAATTCCGTCGAATGGAGCAGGTTCGGGTTGGAGGTTACCGCCGACTTTCCTGATGGCCTGGCTGCATGGGATTATTATGAACGTGAGAAACCCGACGTGGTCATTACCGATATCAGTATGCCCAGAATGGACGGAATGGAGCTGATCTCCAACATCCGTAGACAAGACAAACATACGCGTGTCGTCGTGCTCTCATGTCTGGAAGAGTTTGAGTTGGCGCGTAAAGCTCTGAAGCTGGATGTGTCCAGCTACATTTTAAAACTGACGATGACCGAAGAAGAGATTGAACAGGTGCTGACAGGTGTCAGGGAAGAACTGGATCAGCAGCAGAGCCATGTGAATATTGTTCAAAGGACTACAGCCTCGGCATCACCGGATATAGAATTGGTAAAAGAAAAAATGTTCAAGGACTTTATGTTCTATCAGATTTTCTCTACAGATGAGTTCTCAAGGTTCGTTACAGAACATGGCTTGAGATTATCTCCTGTTCGCCTTGTCGTATGCGTCATGGAAGTGGACCATTACTTTTCGCTCAAAGAGCGATTTCGTGATGAGCACGGTCATCTGGTCAAGATGTCTATGCTGAATATTCTAAGCGAGATCATGTCGGGGTATAAACGGGGAGAAGCTGTCCAGATTAACGACCGTCATTACGCGATTGTACTGCACTTTGCCGATATGCTGTCTGAACAAGCTATTGTACAGGAGATTCGGCAGCTGCTTGAACATATTCAAGATACGATTCGTCATTATTTCAACTGCACGGTCTCATTCGGAATCAGCAGTGTCAATGGAGGGTATGATTCGCTCCCTAGACAATATGCCGAAGCCCAGCGGGCGCTGCAGCGCAAATTTATTGTCGGCCCAGGACAGCAGCACCAAGGGACTGGGCGTGCCGACCGAACCGGTGTACTTGCACGAGTTGAACGAATTCGTAACCATAACGACATAAGGGAGCTGCTCCCACAGCTGAAACAAAGAGAGTATGATGAGTTTCTGGATGAGATCGAATGTGGGATGTGTGAAGATCGCAAAACACTGGAGATTACGGTGTATCAGTTTGTACAGTGGATTAATACAAATGTATATGATCACAACAATGAAAAGACGCTGCTGCTCAGCATGACCGAAAAACTGGAGAATTGTGATACGATGCCCGATATGCTTGACCAGGTCCTCACATACATGAACACTCTAGTTGATTTGGTTCGCAAGCGCTTACAAATGAGTGATGAGATCACCCGTGCGATTGAATACATCAAACGCCACTATACAGAAAATATCAGTCTGCAGATGGTCGCGGACTATGTGGGTTTAAGTCCGGGTTATCTCAGCAACCTCTTCCGTAAGGAGCTGCAGATTACGTATATTGATTACGTTAACCGATACCGCATCGAACGTGCGAAAGAACTGCTTGCCCAGAACCAGCTGCGTTCTTCCGATGTACCAGCCTTGGTTGGCTTTTCGCCGGAGTATACGTATTTTAGTAAAGTTTTCAAAAAAATTACGGGACTTAATCCAAATGAATACCGCAGGCAAACAACACTCAAAGACAAGAGGGTGCCTTAAATGAAGAAAACCCTCCTATCGCTTTTCACTTCCAGACAGCTGCGAACCCAGCTTATTCTCTATATTATGGTCATCAGCCTCGCCGTCATGGCGGGGGCTTCTTATTTTATTTATTCTTTTATGCAGAATATGGTCAAGATCCAGAATGAACGCCTGCTCTATCAGCAGTTCCAGCAGCTGGACCACAACATCGGAGGTTTAGTAAAGGAGATCGATCGATTATCGATGCTGTTTCTGCGGGATGATCATATCCAGCGCTTTTTATACAAAATATCAGAGAAAACAGAAGAAGAATTTCTGGAATCCAAAAATGATGTGCAGCGTGTCGTTGCGGATTTCATCGATAACTACAATTATATTGATTCCATCTATATCACAGCAAACAATCTGGGTGCTGTAGGCGGAAGCCAGAAACGGACATTAGTATATGATCGGGATGCATGGCAGCAGAGCTTTTTCACCTCCGAGCCTTTTCGTCAGACCATTGAACAGTATCCGCAGCTGATTATTCATTCCGGAATCAAGAAATCGTTCTACAACCCGTATCTAACCGGTAAGGATGATGGTTATTTAATCAGTTTGATGCGGGGAACGCGTGCCATCTATGATCCAACCACGAGCGCTACACTCATATTTAATATTGATGAACGTTATCTGTCATCGATCTATTCTACGGCATTGAACCGGGAAGAAGGCGATATGTATATCGCAAGTGCGGACGGAACAGTGATATCGGCCAGTGAGGAGGGCCGGGTAGGGACTCGAAGTTATTTCAAGCCGGGGGCAGAGCTGGCAGAAGGTGCTTATGGCAGTTTAGATGATGAAAAAGCCGGACGAAGTATGCAGGTGGTCTATTATAAGCTTCATGACGGCGGCTGGTATCTGCTGAAAGAGATTCCGCTCAGTCAGTATTCAGACCAGATTATCGGCGTGCAGCGCATGCTTATGCTGGTTTTTACAATAAGTGTGCTGGCAATCTTTATTGCTTCCTACTTCTGGCTGCGGAAAATCATTAAACCGTTAAACCAGCTTTCGGGCAAAATGAAAGATATGAGCCGCGGTGAACTTGGTGTTACCGTGGATCACGTTCCGAATAATGAGCTTGGCACCGTGATCCGCCGCTTTAACGAGATGTCACTCAGCATGGTGGAACTGGTGGAGAAGAACAATGAAATTCAAGAGAAGAAGCGGGAACTGGAACTGGAGGCGCTGCAGTATCAGATCAATCCGCATTTCCTCTATAACACTCTGAACATGATCCGCTGGATGGCTGTCATTGTAAAGGCTGACAACATCGTGAATACGATTGTTGCGCTGGGCAATATTTTGCGTCCCGTGTTCTCCAGTAAAGATCCCATGTGCACGCTTCGCGATGAGCTGTCGTACCTGGACAACTATTTAAAAATTATCAACATGCGATTCAACAACAATATGACGTTCACCATGGACGTGGATGAGCACTGGATGAACTGTCAGGTACCGCGCTTTATGCTGCAGCCGCTGCTGGAGAATTCTATTGCATCAGGCCGCCAGAGTGAAGATTTTGCCATTCAAATCGGAATCAGTGCAGCTGGAGATGAAGATCGGCTTATCCTGAGCGTTACGGATTCCGGGGCAGGGATGGACAAGGAGACTCTCGAAACTTTGAATGAAAAGCTGGCTGGAGGAGAATCACCTAAATCGACTGTTGGCGGCAGCGGGATCGGTCTTAATAACGTTAACAAACGGATTCGGTTATATTTTGGTCCAGACTTCGGCATTCATTTTGCCCCAACGGAGCAGGGAGCAAAGGCAATTGTTACCCTGCCGGTTCGCCGAATATAACATTGGATGCTCTCATGAGCTCGCCCAAGAGGCGGCGCATGAGAGCATTTTCTTTGAGCGGCAAGTCTTTGATAAATTGTTCAAGAAACATCTTAAAATGGTTCAAGTCCGCTCGGGGAACAGCCCTGTTTTTTTCAAGGAGATCAGAGGAACGTTCATTTAACCGCCTTTAAGAAAGCGCTATCATATGAATATGCCAATTGATTAACCCAAAACGAAAGCACCGAACAAAGGAGAAATTCATATGCAGCGAACCGAAACTCTGACACGTTCCATAACGAAAAAAGCCGGCAAGCTGAATCGCAAGGACGGTATTCACCTCCTGCTGCTGGCCGCGCCATTTGTACTATTTACTCTAGCTTTTAGTTACGTTCCGTTATTCGGATGGATCTATGCATTCTTCGATTACAAACCGGGCATTCCGCTGCACCAGACACCATTTCTGGGATTAGAGAACTTTCGCAATATGTTCGATGATCCACGGATGGGACCCGTGCTGGCGAATACACTTGCACTCAGCTTATTGTCCATAGCAACAGCACCTGTACCTATGCTGCTTGCGATTCTAATCTCGGAAGTCCGCTCCGGCTGGTTTAAACGGCTGGTGCAAACCGTATCCACGCTGCCCAATTATATCAGCTGGATTATTGTCTTCTCTCTGGCTTTCAGCATGTTCAGTACGGAGGGCGCAGTCAATTCCATCATGATGAAAACCGGCATCGGCAGTCCCCCCGTGGATATCCTCGGGAACTTTGACCGGGTATGGACCGTTCAGACCCTGCTCCTGCTGTGGAAATCGGCAGGATGGAGCGCCATTATCTACCTGGCAGCCATCGTAGGCATAGACAGCGAGCAGTACGATGCAGCGAAGGTGGATGGCGCCGGGCGCATGCGTACCATCTGGCATATTACACTGCCCAGCATCATGCCAACCTTTATTGTGCTTCTGCTGCTCTCCGTCAGCAACCTGCTCTCGGCAGGTTTTGAACAATATCTGGTGTTCAGCAACGTGATGATTGCAGACCGGATTGAGGTACTTGACCTATATGTATATCGACTTGGTCTTGTAACAGGTGACTACTCGTACTCAACAGCTGTAGGTATTTTCAAAACAGTTATCAGTGTACTGCTGCTCTTCAGTGTCAACATTCTATCCAAGAAAGTTCGCGGTCAAGGTATCGTCTGACTCGCAGGGAAAGGAGCAAAAAAGATATGCGCACACAGCCCTCAGGACAGACGCTTCGTTCCGTCCGCCACATCGATTGGAAGGATTTTACGTTTACTTTGTTTAACTACATCCTGCTGTCCATGCTTGTTATTATTACAATCTATCCGTTCTATTACATCTTCATCTATTCCATCAGTGATCCAATTGACGTTCAGAAAGGGGTCTATTTCTGGCCAGCCGGCTTCTCACTTGAAGCTTACAAGGCAACGGTACAACTGCCGGGTATTATCGATGCTGCTCTGGTTAGCGTCTCCCGAACGGTGCTGGGTACTTTAATTACCGTGTTCAGCTGTTCATTCTTTGCCTATCTGATTACCAAAGAAGAGATGCCGTACCGTAAAATGATCTACCGTTTTGTTCTGATTACGATGTACTTTAACGCCGGTTTTATCCCATGGTATCTGACCATGAAGACATACGGTTTACAGAATAATTTCCTGCTGTACATCATCCCGAGTGCAATGTCAGGCTTTAACATTATTTTGATCAAAACGTTCATCGAACAGCTTCCCGCTTCTCTGGAGGAATCCGCGAAGATCGACGGAGCCGGATATTTCCGTATCTATCGCAGCATTATTTTCCCGCTCTCGATGCCCATTATCGCCACCATTGCCGTGTTCTCTGCGGTAGGACAGTGGAATACCTGGTTTGATAACTTTTTCCTCGTTGAGAACCCGAAGCTGCAGACACTGCAGCTCGTGCTCTATAACTTCCTGAACCAGTCCAGCAACCTGTCGAATATGAGCACGGAGGAGCTGACGCGGGGAGATGTTGTGCGGACACTCACACCTCAGTCCATCCGAATGACAATCACGATGCTGGTTACGCTGCCGATTGTACTGGTGTACCCGATGCTGCAGCGGTATTTTGTTAAAGGTATCATGATGGGCGCCGTCAAAGGTTAAAGCCAAAAAGCCGCAAAGTCAAATATGCCGCAAGCAGATTGGATTATCCGGTTAAATGCCGATAATTATAGAAGAAGATAAACAGGAGGGTTATGACATGAGAACTAAAACAACGTTTCGCCGGGTAATGGCCATGCTCATGATGACGTCTATGCTGCTTGCAGCCTGTACGAGCGGAGGCTCGGGAACAGGGCAGCCCGGTTCAGGTGAAGCCGGCTCGTCAGACAACGGCTCCAACAAAGATTTGGTAACACTTCGTGTTCTGATCATGGAAACCGGCTCCAAATGGAATACGCAGCAGAACAACGAGGTAGCTCAGGCCATTGCCGAGAAGATCGGGGTCAAAATCGAGTACGTTGAAGCAGACGAGAATAAATTCAATGTACTGCTTGCTGGCGGCGATCTGCCCGACCTGGTAAGGACCAACGTGAATAAATATCAAAAGCAGTTGATTGAAGGCGACCTGATCGTTCCGCTTGACGACATGCTTGCCAAATCCGGTAAAGATATTACCGCTAATATTCCTACCGTTGTCGAATACAGTAAAAAGAACTGGAGTAACGGGACGGGAAAACTGTATTTCCTGCCTCCGCAAGTACAATCCAAGCCGGGTACATCCATTGCACCGATCACCATTGGACCAACGATTCGCTGGGACTGGTATAAAGAGGTCGGTGCACCTGAAATAGCAACGATGGACGATCTGCTGGACGTTGTAGGCAAAATCGTGGAGAAACATCCGCAGACCGAAGACGGCAAGAAGGTGTACGGCGTGTCCATGTGGCAGGATTGGGGGCTGTGGCCTTATACGATTCCGCCGGTTATTTTCACTGAAAATGTAAGTGCTACAAGTGACCTGACAGCATCCAAAGTGGGCGGCAGCGAGTTCATCAGCAATCTGACCGATGAATCTTCCAACTTCTGGACAGCGATGGACTTTTATAACAAAGCGCAGCGTCGAGGATTGCTTGATCCCGATTCCCTCACGATGAAAAACAATGACTACATGGCAAAAGCAACGGCAGGACAGATTGTTGTGGGGCCGGCAACCTGGGCAATGGGTGATTTCAATGCCCAGCACGCAGGAGAAGGCAAAGGATATCTGGTTGTTCCGGCTGGTAAGCTGGCTTGGACAGGTGCAGTGAACCCGCTTGGATGGCAGGATAAAGCCTACAGCATCTCCAAAACGTCCAAAAATCCGGAAAAAGCAATGGAGTTCCTGAATTATATTTACTCTTATGAGGGTGCACGTACGATGTACAACGGCGTAGAGGGAAAACATTGGAAGATGACGGATGGTAAACCGGCACTGACGGATGAAACACTGGCGCTGAAAGCCGCAGGTGGAGCACCTTACGAAGCAACAGGGCTTTCTCTGGATCGTAACATTATCGGTTTGGGCGGAGACATGGTTAATCCCAATGACAAAATGCCAGTAGACCTCTTCACCTCGGAGGAAGCCTTATCCAAGGCAGCCACACCGCTCGAAAAAGACTTTGCACAGCATTATGGCGCTTCTTACTCGGGAGAAGTGTTCAAAAAGCGGATTGATGAAGGTAAGCTCAACACATTTACTACCTGGATGAACGGCATGGACGACGAGGAGATCGTTAAACGCAACACTGTTCCAGGTGTAACGCTGGATGACAAACTGAAAAAGCAGGAAGCTGAATTGAAAGAACTGGCTGCACGCGAAGCCGCAAAAATCATTCTTTCCAAAGATGAGCAGGCTTTCGAGGCCAATAAACAAGCTGCACTTGCGGCGTTCAAAAAAGCCGGAGCAGATGAATTTACCGCTTGGTATAACGGTGAGGTACAGCGGCTTCGTCAAGCTCACGGTCTGTAAACTGACTTAACTGAAGCGAGTAGAGCGTTGGAAGAGGAGCTGAAGCTGTGAAGTTTTAGCTCCTTTTCTTATGCAGCATGCATCTAAAGAAAAACCCACAATTCATTGAAGTGAGGAGTTGACTTGAAAATGGATCAAACTCTTACAGCTGGCGGGAGGGAACTGCCGATCAAAGAAAAGGAAGGCAGTACAGATCGCTTTGTCTGGCAGGCTTCCTGGATTTGGGGAGGCAGTGAGGACTGGCCGCGTAATGAATGGCGCTGCTTCCGAAAAGCATTTACGCTGCGGCAGTGGGAGCACGAAAGTGCTGAGATCACGATAACGGCAGATGCCAGATACGTATTGTACGTGAACGGTGTATTGTGCGGAAGAGGACCCAGTCGTTCCTGGCCCTTTGAACTGAATTATCATGTGCATGAAGTAGGGCATTTACTTCGGCCGGGCGTTAATACACTGGCTGTTCTGGTCATGAGCTATGGTACGGCGACTTTCTCTTATGTGCCTGGGAGAGGCGGACTTCTGGCGCAGCTGGAGCAGGTACACCTTGATACGGATGGAACGCCTCAGCAAAGAGAGTTGATCGCTGCTACCGATGCTTCGTGGTGCACCACTCCATATGCCGGATACGAGCGAAGAGCTTCACGTATGTCTTGTCAGCTTGGATTTACAGAGCAGGTGGATGCGAGGCAGTGGAAGAGAGAATGGTTTGGAGCAGCAGAGCATGCAGCATCAATTGAAGAGTCAGGCTGGACAGCCGCACGTGTCATCGCAAAGGCAGGAGACGCACCTTGGGTTAAGCTGATTCCCAGTGACATTCCTGAACTGACCGAGCAGGAAGTTTGGCCTGTACGGGTCGAGTCTTTGAAAGAGGCAGTGCCCATCTCCTGGACTCATGTGCTTGATGTTCGTGAAGCGATGGACCCAGGCAGCAGAATGCACGCCAATCCGGTATCCTTTGCCGGTTATGCTGCCGCAGTCGTTCACTCAAGCCGCGAAGCCGAAGCGGTCATCGGATTTTTCAGTGCTTTCCATGCCCTGCGCGGATTCACCCTTAATGGGATTTATTATCCTGTGTCAGCAATGGAAGGCGAAAGGCCGCGCCGTCTGCAGCAAGTCAAGCTCCAAGCGGGTGACAATCTGCTGCTTATCGAGCTCGCTGGTCAGGATCATGGGGGCGGATTGCATCTGGGTATCGATTGTGAGGCTGCGTTTAGGGTTGTGTCACCGCTTCTTGATAAAGAAACCGTGAGCGCAGCACCCTTTGCCCTTATCGGTCCGTTTGCTTCACTTGTTCACATTGATCATCAGCCCAACCCGGATGCACTTCGTCAGTATCAAGGTTTCGGAGGTCAGAAGTCCTTGGACATACACGCCTTCAAGGATGCTGATGTTTATCTTCAGTGCAGGACATTGTCTACAATCCGAGAGCTCCTCCTTTATCGTAGGTGGGTTAAACCCTTCCCCGACCTGCTCAGCTCCGATGCTTCGATATTTGTATCCAGCATATGGAAGAGAGCGGAACAGACGAAGGCTGTTCCTGCGCCATTACAGCAGATCTGTCTTGCCAACCGGATACCGGCCATCATACCCGCAGCGACGACGGGTAGAGGTACCGAGCTGATTCTGGATTTTGGACGCGAATGGTCAGGCTTCCTGCGATTTGAGATCGAGGCACCTGAAGGCACCATACTGGATGCTTACGGATTTGAGTATATGGACGGTGGTTCCCGGCAGGATACCTTTGGCGTGGATAATACACTGCGTTATGTGTGCCGTGAAGGCAGACAACGCTATGAATCGCCTGTCCGGCGCGGACTGCGATATCTGATGCTTACGATCCACGGGAATATGAAACCTCTGCGGTTGTTCGGTGTAACTCTGGTGCAGAGCAGCTATCCGGTGGCAGAGATTGGCCGCTTTCACTGCTCCGACCCGCTCTTGAATGACATCTGGGAGATCAGCAAACATACGACCCGGTTGTGTATGGAAGACACCTTTGTGGATTGTCCGGCTTATGAACAGGTTTTCTGGATTGGTGACAGCCGTAATGAAGCTCTGGTGAACTATTATGTATTCGGTGCATTGGATATCGTTAAACACTGTCTGCAGCTCGTGCCTGGCTCAGGAAGTCAGACCCCGCTTTATGCGGATCAGGTACCCAGCGGCTGGAGCAGTGTGATTCCGAACTGGACGTTTTTCTGGATAACCGCCTGCCTTGAATACACACGTCATACCGGAAGCGGAGCGTTTGCTGCAGCGATTTGGCCAAAAGTAAAGTTCACGCTGGATCATTATCTGCAGCATTTGGATAAGCAGGGCCTGTTGACCATTCACGCATGGAATCTGCTCGACTGGGCTCCGATCGAGCAGCCGAATGACGGGACAGTTACGCATCAGAATGCCATATTAGCACGCACGCTGGCAGACGCAGCTCGGTTGTCTGAATTGGCAGGATGTGCAGAAGAAGCGGCATATTACGATGCCAGGTCACAGCATTTAATCTATGCCATTAACAAACATCTCTGGAGTGAAGAGCATCAGGCTTTTATTGACTGCATTTATGCCGATGGTTCTCCTTCCAGCACATTCAGCATGCAGACTCAGGTGACGGCTTTGATTACTGGAGCGGCAGCAGATGAGCGTAAGGAGATACTTGCAGCTTATCTAACTTCACCACCTGATCATTTTGTAGGGATAGGCAGTCCGTTTATGACGTTCTTTTATTATGAAGCACTGGTAATGCATGGTGAGATCGATAGAATGCTGCAGGATATGCGTGAGAAGTTCGGTGAGATGGTGAAACATGAAGCTACAACCTGCTGGGAAATGTACCCGGGATTTACCGAGAACAGAGCGAACCCCAAGGATCTGACACGCAGTCATTGTCATGCCTGGTCAGCTGCACCGGGATATTTTTTAGGTGCTGTGGTTCTCGGAGTGCGTCCTGCCGCAGACGGTTGGACAGCCGTTCGGATAGCCCCGCAGCCAGGCGATTTGCAGTGGGCCAAAGGGGCGGTGCCTCTTCCCCAGGACGGAAGAATTGACGTGAAGTGGGAGATTCGGAAGGAATCAGGTGATTCCGTTTTTCAATTGGAGGTCGTCGCACCAAAAGAAGTTGCGGTGGAGATGGAAGTTCCCGAAGGATATCGGCCACTGCTCATACACAGAACATACTGAAACAGTGCATGTAGTGTCGGCAGAGGTTCGCAGAACACGAATGGAGTGTTAGGAAAATGACAAACATCTCGTATTATTATCCTGTTGAAGGTAAGCGTTTTCTGGATGAAGTACAGGACGATGCTTATGCCCGCTCTCCGCTTCATGGAGACGCATGGGTGGAGATGGACAGCCGCATTCCTGTTCTCTCTATTCCAAATGAAGTTCAAACGATGTCAAGCTTCCAGACCAGCAGCTCGAAGTCAGAGAATTCCATGCTGCTCTCCGGCATCTGGCGTATGAAGGGGAGCGAACCGGCGGATCATGGTGATCCCGCCCCGGCGACGGGCTGGTTTGGACGAAAAGCCAAGCCGAGTGAAGGAATGCGCGATCGTTGGTATGATCCGGATCATGATCGGAGTGACTGGCTCGAAGTCAAAGTTCCTACAACGGTGCAGCAGGCGCTGGTCGATCTGGAATTAATGGCTGATCCGCATTGGAACACAAATACCATTGATGAATTAGAACAGAACGGGACGCCTCAAGAGACTCCACTCTGGTTTCGCAGAACACGTGTGGAATGCAGGGAGTGGTGGTTTGCCACTGCGTTAGAAGTACCCGAGACGTGGGAGGGAAGACGGCTTTCCTTAACATTCGACGGTATCGACTACTCAGGCACAGTGTTTCTTAATGGTGTCTCACTTGGACATCATCAGGGTATGTTCGGCGGTCCGGTCCATGATATTACAGAGCTGGTTCAATGGAATGAGGTCAATGTGCTCGTCGTTCGAATCGACCCGGCGCCGCAAAGCTGGAATGGGCTGATGAAACCCAGTCCGGGCTTTGGCTGGCATTACGGCCATCTCATCTCACTTGGCATCTGGAAGGATGTATGGGTAACGGTTCAGCCGGATATTGCGCTGCTTGATCCCTATCTAGTAACCATGTCCTGCACTTCCGATGAAGCCCTGCTGCAATTGGAATTTACGACAGAGAGCAGCCTTACAGAGCGGACCTCATTAACGATTGAAGGCCTTATCCGTTTAAAAACGGAGAAGAGCAGCAGGGATGATTGGAGGAATCCAACGAGTGCAGTCCAATCGACTGCGGATGAAAGGGGCAGCCGTGTTGACACCAGCTTTATCTTTTCTATAGAAGTGCCCCGTGGGCGAAGCAAATTCAGTACTGTGTTTAAACTAAGCCGTCCTAACCTATGGTGGCCATCAGGATATGGAGAGCAGCCAATCTATGAGCTTATATTGAGGTCTGCTTCCGGCAGCTGTGAACATAAAGATGCAGACATCGATGGTTTGTCCCGCGAGTCAGCGCCTGAATCTTTGCTTGGATCAGTGGGCGGATATGCCGACACGAAGCCTGTTAACGTAAGTGAGATTCGAACTTCATTTGCAATCCGCACTCTTGAAATGAGGCCCATGACGGAGGCGGTGCCGGAAACCGACTATCGCTGGCAGTTTGTGATTAATGGCGAATCGATGTTTATCAAAGGAGCCAATTGGTGCTGGCCTGACGTCATGCTGACGCAAAAGGAAGGTCAGATTGAACGGCTGCTGGAGCTGGCACGCAGAGGTCATGTACAAATGCTGCGGGCATGGGGCGGCGGATTAGTGGAAAGTGATGAATTCTATGATTTATGTGATCAAAAAGGCATTATGGTATACCAGGAGTTCCCGCTTTGCTGGGGCCCGCCTGATGCTCCGGTAACAGATCTTGGCGTGATTGACCGTCAAACGGCACTTTCCGTTAAACGGCTGCGGAATCACCCTTCTTTGATCATGTGGGGTGGAGGCAATGAGAACGGAGCTCATGGAGGCGCAGATGAAGGACTTTTTCTGGTTGGAAAACGATGCCGCGAGTTTGATCCGTCGCGTCCATTTCACCGAACGGATCCTTGGGGAGGCAGCGCCCATAACTGGAACGTGTATCACGGCGGTGAACCGCTGGAAGAGGCAGTTGTGGCAATGCCTTCGGTATTTTACGGGGAATTCGGCATTCCGAGCCAGACCAATATCTCCAGTTGTCTGCGTTATATGCCGGAGGAGGCACTGTCCTCTTTTCCGCCAACCGAAGAAAGCAGGGGCTGGAAAGCTCATTTTCATCAATTCAGCCTGAAGGATGTTATTAAAGTAATGCGCTACGCATCATACGGACCTATCCAGAGCTGGGAGGACTACATCATATATTCACAGACCGCTCAGGGGGATGCCATCCGATTGGTCGCTGATGTACAGCGCGCAGGAACCGGCAAGGACAAGAGCGGATTCTGGTATTACAAATTCACCGACTGTTTCCCGGGACATTCCTGGGCAGTGATTGATTATTACGGCACAGCCAAGCTTTCCTATTATCGAGCCAAGCAGGCTTCACGTCCACAGAATGCTTTCATCACCGCCGGTAAACTGGAAGGCTGGCTGGCAGGGGAAGTGTTCCGGGCTGACCTGCATCTCGTGAACGACTCGCGAGAAACGCTTAGTAACGTGACTGTTCGAGTCACGATGTTCAGCAGCCAATTAACGGAATGGATGACTTGGAATTATCCGGGTTTAACCGTGTCTCCGGGACGGGTCTATCCCATTGCATCACTGGAAAAGCTCCTGCCGGAAGCTTCAGCCATTCAGCCTTTCCTCGCTGCAGTAACGCTCCATTCAGAAGATGGAAGACGGCTCTCCGATCATTGGTACTGGTATAACGCCCAGCCGAAAACTGCCGAACTGCTGGCCTTCGAGCAGGAGCACAGACACCATTCAAACGAATACTCGGATCATGAGGCAGCGCATGCCTTTATGCTGTACGGGGAACTACCCAATGCTCCAATGCGTGAGCTTCCCTCTACCACGCTTGAATGGTATGTCCAGTCAGCTGACAAGGATGAGAAGGGGAGGACGGGTGGAACGATTGTGATTCACAATTCGGGTATGGTGCCCGCAATCCGGGTAATCATTCACCATTTTCCCGATGATTGGAGCTGTTATCTGGATGACAATGATTTTGGTCTCCTGCCGGGAGAACAGAGACATATTGCTTATGAATCCGGCTTCGAAATTAGATTAGACAAACTGTCTGTCAGTGCCTGGAATGCACCTGAGGTGACGCTGCGTACCCAGCCATAGTATGGCACTATGACGAGAAGCCAAGCTGACTTACAGGAAGGAGCAGCAGTATGACATCAATGAAGAGAAGCGAGTCAGAACGGATCGACCCGATTGATGAAGCAGTTGAACGGACGGACAATCAAATTGTAATGAAATCGGATCAATGGGCTGCGGAGTGGATCACTCGCAAGGCACAACCATGTGAAGATTGGACTGCATATCAGGCAGAAGTTGTTCTGCATATCGAAGCAGATGGAGCTTCATTTCTTTTCGGTTATCAGGATGAAAACAATCATGGCGGGATCGAATTCGCTGAGAATCAAAAGGAGCCCGGGAATGATCAGCTTGTGAACTCCTGTCTCATGTCCGTTTACTATATAAAACAAGGTATACGTCATAACTTGGATGAGGTTGCGGTGTCTTTACTTGAAAGAAAGGCAGCGCCCATCAAACTCAAAGTAAACACAGAAAACGAAGTATGGCACGTGATGGTGAATGAGCAGCGGATTTGTTCATACAGGGCAGCTTCTTATGAAGGAACAGTCGGATTTCGCACGAAAGAAGGACAAAAAGCGGTCTTTCGCGACTTGAAGCTTACGGGCACGAACGGTCGCGTGCTGTATTCCAACCGTTTTTACGATCCCCAAACGACGCACTGTACAGCAGGTTCGATTCATGCTTCAGGTAATGGGCTGGTGCTGGAAGGAAATATGCTGTCGATCTGTACCTCACCACTCCCGGTAGATAGTCCGCTGTTTCGTAAAACATTTGACCTGACTTTCCTCCCGATTGAAGCCAGATTACGCATCTATTCGATTGGGTGGTATGAGCTTCATATCAATGGAAATCGTGCGGATGAGCGCGTACTTGCTCCGGCGAACACACCGTATAACCACAGCATGCTTTATGACACGTATGACGTAACCCATTTGATTCAAGAGGGACATAATGTGCTGGGCGTGTGGCTGGGGAACGGGTACCATTTTAACTACTCACGCTGGGGCTGGAAATGGAACAGGGATAAAGCATTGATCCTGCAGCTGGACCTCCGGTTCGAGGATGGGAGTACACATAGCATCACCACGGATTCTTCCTGGTCATCTGCGGCAGGCCCTATTCTTGTCAATGATATCTATGATGGGGAGTCCTATGATGCAAGACTGGAGCAGCTTGGTTGGAGCCAACCCGGTTTTATTGAAAATAACGACTGGTCAAGCGTGGTGAGCGCTGAGCCCCCTGCAGGCAAACTGAAGGAAAATCAACAACCTCCGGTTGTGCCCTTTGAACCGCTGGAACCAACAGCAGTCTTTCATCCGCGTCCCGGCGTAAATGTATACGATTTCGGGCAGAACATCTCGGGATGGGCCCGAATTCAGGTTAAGGGCCGGGCAGGGAGTGAAGTAAGGATGAAATACAGCGAACTGATCGATGAATCAGGTTGTATTGATCCATGGACGAATCGAAACGCCAAGGCGTCAGACACTTACATTCTTCGTGGAGAAGGTGAAGAAAAATATGAACCACGTTTCACATATCATGGCTTCCGTTATGTTGAAGTCAGCGCTGGTTCCTGCTCGATCTCCATTCAGGCTGTTCCGGTTCATGCCGATGTAGAATCGGCAGGCACGTTTGAATGCTCGGATGAGATGCTTAACCAGCTTTACAGTAACATTCGCTGGTCCTATCTGAACAACCTGGTGAGCATCCCGACAGACTGCTGTCAGCGTGATGAACGCACTCCCTGCCTCATGGATTCCGCTGTTGTTGAGGAGGCGGGCATGCACCATTTCAATATGCAGCGTTATTACCGCAAATGGCTGGAGGATATTGAGGACAGCATGACTAATCCCGATTGGAGCGGAGACAAAGTCTCTCTTCCATGGCATCTTTATCAGCATTATAACGATCTGGAAGCGCTGCGCCGCAGTTACCCGTCTATGAAGACATACATTGACCATCTGCATGAGAAGTGGCCTGAACACATAGTGAAGGAGGGCTTTGGAGACTGGTGTCCTCCGAATGGCGATGGCTGGGAGAACTATTTCCATGAAGTTGAACTTGTGAATACGAGTGTTTATTACGAAATCACTTCAATTACTGCCGAAACGGCATCCATATTAGGAATACAGGCAGATTATAATCGCTATCGGAAGCTGGCTGGTGACATCAATCGAGCCTTCCAGGACAAGTTTCACACAGGTGACGGCATCTATGGGAGCGCTTCTCAGACAGCGCAGCTCATGCCGCTTGCCTACGGTATGGTACCAGTCAAACTGCGCGCTGCCGCCGCAGCCCGGCTGGTGCAGGCTATCGCCGAAAAAGACGGACATCTTCACACAGGCATCTATGGTACAAGATATCTGTTAGACGTGTTGGCAGATTACGGACACATTGATACAGCTTACGAGCTGCTGAGCAAAAAGGAATACCCCGGGTTTGGTTATCAGATCGAACGCGGAGCAACGACGCTATGGGAGCAGTGGAGTGAGAAAGGAGGCATGCATTCGCATGATCACGCGATGTTTGGCGGCATCAGCGCCTCTTTTTATACAAGGCTGGCAGGCATAAGGCCTAACTCACCAGGTTATGAAAAAATATGGATTGAGCCTTTTATCCCCAGCAAATTGAATAAGGTTAGTGCGTCCCTAAGGACTGCATATGGTCTCATTACTTCATCTTGGAAGAAGGATCAAGCAGGGCTGCATATACAGGTAGAAGTTCCTGAAGGAACGACAGGCACACTTGTTATGCCCGCCGCTGTCGTTACGGCAGCAAAACTGCCGCGTATCCATGAGTTGAACCCTGGAAAGTACAGCTTCTCTCTTCCGTTCGAGAGGAATTTGTAAAAATCAGTGAAGGAGAGATACCGATGAATCAGGATACACATCGTTATGACAGCGGCTTTCCCAAGATCGGTATTCGTCCGATCGTGGATCGCCGCAAACTTGTAAAGGCGGCGCTGGCTGACAGTACTATGGAACTCGCTCGTGAAGCAGCGGCTGAGATCACGGAAGTTCTTCGAAATCCGGACGGCTCGCCCGTGCAGGTCATTATCTTTGAACCCTGCATCTCCGGAGTGACAGAGGCTGCCCGATGTGGTGAACAATTTCGCAAGGAAGGCGTAGGTGTCGTGGTCACCGTGTCGAATGGCTGGTGTTATCCGCTGGAGACGATGGAGACAGACCCCACACTGCCGCATGCTGTCTGGGGATTTAATGGCACTGAACGTCCTGGTGCTGTCTATCTGGCTGCGCTGCATGCAGCACACAACCAAAAGGGGTTACCCATCTTCAAAATTTACGGGAAACACATTCAGGATCAGGACGAACGCAAGCTTCCCGAGGACGTACGTGATCAGTTAATCCGTTTCGCTCGTGCGGGAATGGCGGCAGCTCTGCTTCGCGGCAGGTCTTATCTGTCCATTGGCCCTGTCTCGATGGGCATAGCTGGCTGCATTGTCGATGAATATTTCTACCAGCGTTATCTCGGCATGAAAAATGCTTATGTTGATATGACAGAAGTCAGCCGCAGACTCGACAAACACATCTATGACCAGCAGGAATTCGTAACCGCCATGGCTTGGGCCGCACGCCACTGCGTAGAAGGGCCCGACCCCAATCCGGAATCGGTCCGGATCAGCCCGGAGAACAAAATGAAAAACTGGGAAACCTCGATCCGTATGACGTTGATTGTACGAGATCTGATGATTGGCAATCCCAGACTGGCGGAGATGGGTTATGAGGAAGAAGCGTACGGTTATAACGCCATTGCATCCGGATTTCAGGGGCAGCGGGAATGGACAGATCACCAGCCAAGCGCTGATGTGCTCGAAGCCATCCTGTGCAGTTCCTTCGATTGGAACGGTATTCGAGAGCCGTATATGATCGCCACCGAGAATGATAATCTCAACGCGATCACCATGCTGTTTAACCATTATCTGTCGTATACCGCTCAGATTTTTGCCGATGTACGTGCTTACTGGAGCCCGGAAGCTGTAGAGCGAGCCACGGGATGGAAGCCAGACGGGTTAACAGCGAATGGTTTCATCCATCTGATTAATTCAGGTCCGGCAGCACTGGACGGAACAGGGGAGCAGCAGCGTGACGGCCAGCCTGTAATGAAGCCGCATTGGGAGATTGAAACGCAGGAAGTGCAGGCCTGCCTAAATGCTGTCAGATGGCGCCCAACCTACATGGATCAGTTTGCCGGAGGCGGATATTCTACAGACTATACAACGCGCGGGCAGATGCCGGTGACGATGGCACGTATCAATCTCGTCGCAGGTCTGGGACCCGTGGTTCAACTGGCCGAAGGTTATACGGTGGATTTGCCGGAAGAGGTGCATCAGCAGTTGGATTTGCGAACAACCCCAACCTGGCCTACAACATGGTTTGTGCCAAATCTGGTGGAAGATGATCCTGTTTTTGGTGATGTGTATAATGTAATGGCAGCTTGGGGGTCCAATCATTGTGCCGTCAGTTATGGTCACATTGGTGCAGACTTGATTACACTTGCCAGTATGCTTCGCATTCCGGTTAACATGCATAATGTGGATTCAAGCCGCATTTTCCGGCCCAGCGCCTGGTCTGCATTTGGAACGAAAGATCTGGAGGCCGCAGACTACCGCGCTTGTGCTGCATATGGCCCGCTGTATGGTTCAGTTTAAACATAAACGAAATCATAAAGACAAAGCAGGATCATCATTGAAGTGCCAACATGGCATCTCCTGATCTGCTTTGTCTTTTTTTGCGGATCGAAGTTGATTCGATACCACACGCATAAGCTGGGATTCCCCTTCCATTGACAAAGGAATACGTTCTATTTTATTTTTAAGTATTGTTGACAATCTAATTTTTTAGTTACTATAATTTATATGGTTTTGCCTGTTTTATTCGTCAGTCACTTTTAAGGGGTTCCACCTGTGCGCGAAGCTCCTTCTCAAGAACTGTCTACAGCGCCTGATATCCTGCGCCCTTAAATATTTATCGAGGAGACTGAGTAGAATCATGAAAGTATTAATTGTGGAAGATTCAATGTTTGTGCAGAAAATGATGAGCAAGTTGATTGGCGATCATATTCCGAATTGCGAAATTCGAACAGCCACCAACGGTGAAGAGGGATACCGACTTTATCAGGATTTCAAGCCTGATTTGATCACGACGGATCTTTTGATGCCTGGACTTAACGGCCAGGATATGCTTCGCTTGATTCGGGAAAAAGATCAGAACGTCCGCATTATTATATTGTCAGCGGATATTCAGAAAGCTACCCGTGAAGAAGTGGAAGAGCTGGGTATCACAGGATTTCTAAATAAGCCGCTAACAGCAGAAAAAGCGAATACACTGCTGCAGATGATTCAGGTGGCACATTATGCTGAATGAGCTGCAGAAAGATCTGCTGACCGAACTGGTGAACGTATATGTTGGACAAGCAGCAAACATGTTATCGGAGATTGTAGACAAGCATATTGTACTCAGTATCCCTGAAGTTGATCTCATCTCTATTGCTGAAGTTGACCCGGAGGATCGCAGATATAATATTTTATTCGCGGAAGGTCATCTCTTCAGGTCATCGCTGCAGTTCGGACATCAGTTTCAAGGCAAAGCGTTCCTCATGTTTCCTGCAGAACAGGCAAAAGTGCTGGCGAACATGTGTCTTGGAGAGCTTACGGAGAACCTCAATGCGAATAATTGCCACCTGATGGATACCGATCTCGATGTGCTGCAGGAAGTCAGCAATGTGCTGCTTAATGCCATTATCGGTGAATTTGGAAACTTCCTTGAAATGAAACTGGAATATGTCCTCCCGGATATTGAACTGATTCATGTTACGCGGTCTGATCCGCAAATTCTGCTTCAAAACGAAGTATACATATTGGTGCTGCACACCTCCTTTTTACTGGCGGATACAGATGTAAAAGGAATTATCGTTATTGCATTGAGCATGGATTCCATCTCCAGTCTGCTGAATAAAATAGATGCTCTGCTGGAGGGTAACCATGGATAATCTCGTTGTACAGGCACTGAACAAAACAAAGATGGGGATTATAATTATCGATAGACAATTGAAAATTCTCGTGTGGAATGGCTGGCTTGAACGTTTTACAGGTATGTCTGCCGAAGATGTGTTGGGAAAAAATCTGCTGCAGATCTGCCCCAGATTCAAGGCCAATATGTATCTGAATATATTACAAAATGCGCTGTACCACGGGCAGAGCAGATTCTGCTCCAGCGCTTTACATAAAAACTTTATCCTTCCGAAGGATGGAGGAGATGAGAGCTTTTACAGACAGAATCTGCATGTTGAACCGCTTTATGAGAACGATCACAGTTATGCACTGCTGCAGATTAGCGATACAACCAATACGAGTACTCGGGTGTACAAGCTTAAAAATCTGATTAAAGAACTGGAGACAGAATATACGAAGATCAAAGTATCGGAGAAGATCAGCAAACATCTATCTCTCCATGATTCCTTGACAGGTCTTCCTAATCGGCTTGCTTACAAGGACCGTCTTGCATGGGCTATTAGCAATGCGGTCAGAAGTGAGACGCGTTTTGCCGTACTGTATATCGATACTGATGGATTCAAGCAGATTAATGATACTTACGGTCACGAAATAGGAGATCAGGTGTTAATGGAAGTCGCCCGGCGATTGAAGGGAAACATCCGCAGTACGGACTGCGTGGCAAGACTAGGCGGAGATGAGTTCAGCATTATTCTGAACCAGCTTAAGCAGGATAATGACGCGGAGATTGTTGCTCAGAACCTGACGGCAGCATTTGCAATACCGATTCATGTGAACGCGATCGAGATCCACTTGTCAGCAAGCATTGGCATCAGTCTTTTTCCTAAGGATGGCCAAGATCCGACTGAACTTCTCAAGCTTGCAGATATGGCGATGTACCGCATCAAGAAAAACGGAAAGCGCGGTTATGCCTTCTTTCATCCTGAAATTGATCAAGTCTGGTGATGCAGCGCTGGTTCGGACAAGTCAGGTGTACTCGAGCCTTCACTTTTCTTTCTTACGGATTATATTCGAAATAAAAATATTTCTGCTGTTCAAGCTTAAGCTGCTGTTAAGGCAGCTTTTTTGTGCTGTATTTATCCCGCCCCTCTGGATTGGGCCATCATGCAGGAGTACGTATATATTTATCGAAGTAGAACGGAATGGTTGATGATTGATCTAATCATTCCGAAATTAATGGATGGAGAGGATGAGGGAATTATGGTTGAGTTAGAGTTGGAGGAATTATTCACTGTACATGTGAAGATTGAACGTTCTATTGAGCTTAAGAATACGGATGGCGAAACGGTAGTCATGATTATGTTCGGGGGACATGTTACGGGAACTTGTTTCGAAGGCATTGTGCGTCAAGGAGGAGTGGATACTCAAGTCATTGGAAAAGATGGAGGACGTCACAGCCTGTCGGCTCGTTATATGCTGCAGGGACAGGATTATACGGGGCAGCCCTGCGAAATATACATCGAAAATAACGGATACATCGGGGAGACGAAGGGGAACAGACTGTTTCGCACATCTCCTCGAATCATCACAAACAGTAAAGCTTTGTCTTATCTGAACACAGAGGCGCTGATTGGTGAGGGCTGCCCCGCAGCGGAAGGGGTAAGTATTCATATTTTCAAAGTGAAATCCTGATGTACTTTTACGAAATGACAGCAGTTCTAATGGATGATAAGTTTATTAGTCAGCGTCGTAATATTCGCCGAATCAGCATAATGACAAGAATCAGAAGCACGATCGCAAATAGCATTCCCGGTAAACCTACACTTGAGATCAACGTTAAAACCTCCTAAAAAATCCTGAAATAAACTATTAATACAGTTTTAATGAATATAACATATCATTTTATGTTCTGCGACCACAGAGATGAGGCGCTGCCCCATGACGGATTGGACCGGAGTGAGCAACAAAAGTACGTGGAGCCGCGTCTAATCTATCATCAAGAAACGGAACAGGAGTGAAATGGTTTGCGCTTTAAATATAAAATAACTGCAGCTGCAGTCTTCGGTATGATGATGATCGGACTGGGGAGTGCACACGCAGAAACTGAATTTGTCGATCTTCAGTACTCGAAGTGGGCCGAAGATGGCATTCACTATATGGCAAAAAGGGGGACGGTGGCGGGTTACGGTCATGGCCGATTTCAGCCCCGAACCCCGGTGACCCGAGGACAGGCCATTACCTTTATGGTACGCGAGCTTTATCCTGATCAGCTTGAGAAACCGGTGGATCACTTGAATTATACAGATGTGCCGGCAGCCCATCCTTTTTCCCGCGAGATCGCCATTGCTGAGCAGCAGGGGCTGGCTGGCGGATTTCCGGATGGTTCATTCCGACCGGATGCACCGATCAGCCGTGCTGAAACGGCAGCGTTTTTGACACGTGCATATCCGCTAAAACAAGGACCGCAGTCGGCCAAGTGGACGGATACAGCGAAACACTGGGCCGCATCCCCAATCCAGATGATGAGTTCAAACGGGTTAGTCGGGGGGTATGCAGACGGGACGTATCGACCGGATCAAAAAGTGACGCGGGCAGAATATGCCGTATTTATGGCTCGGGTCATTCGTTTCGAACGTGAAGCTGCAATCGAAGCCAAAGATTGGGACAAACTGATCTCCTATATGACCGTTAGCGAGCAGGTCGGGCAGATGCTGATGCCTGATATCAGGCAGTGGAACGGCAAGGCGACTACAACGATTAACGAGGGACTGCAGCGCAGCATTCAGGATCAGAATGTCGGGGGACTTATCCTTTTCGAAAAAAATATTGTGGATGCGCAGCTTACCACTTTCACGCATCATATTCAAAGCCAGGCAGGAGATATCCCGCTCTTTCTCGGCATGGATCAGGAAGGAGGGGTGATTCGGCGCATTCCTGGCGGTACCAATCTCCCTGGACAGATGGCGCTGGGCGCTGCGAACGATCCGTCGCTGGCGGAAGCCGCCGGTCAACTGACAGGAGAAGAGCTTAAAGCGCTTGGTATTCAGGTCAATTTCGCGCCGGTCCTTGATATCAACAGTAATCCGGACAACCCAATTATCGGAATGCGGTCATTCGGTTCGAATGCGGATCTGGTGACGCGGCTCGGTCTTGCCATGATGGAGGGACTGCGCCAATCAGGTGTTGTTGCGGGAGTCAAGCATTTTCCGGGACATGGAGATACAGCCGTTGACTCTCATCTCGGTCTGCCTGTGCTTGCACATGCACGTGAGCGGCTTGATGCGATAGAATTGAAACCGTTCAAAGCAGCGATCGAACAGGGTGCTGATATGATCATGACGGCGCATATTGCGTTCCCAGCGATTGATAATGAACAGGTTATCTCTCGCAAGGACGGTACCCGCGTGCCGCTTCCAGCTACGTTGTCTCGGAAGGTATTGACCGGTCTGCTTCGGGAAGAACTGCACTATCAAGGTATCATTATTTCCGATGCGTTCACGATGAAAGGTATTGCTGAGCATTTTGGTGAAACTGAAGCTGTCGTGCGCGCTGCTGCCGCGGGGGTAGATGTGATTCTCATGCCGCAAGATGCATCTTCGGCACATCAGGCGTTAATTCAGGCGGTGAATAACGGAAAGCTGTCCAAAGAACGAGTGCATGAGGCGGTAAAACGTATTTTGACAGTCAAGTCCAAATACAATCTGTTTGAACCCGCTCCGACCCTCACCCAGAAGCTGCGTGTTCTGAAAGGCATCGTTGGTGCTGAGCCTCATCTTCAGGTGGAGCGTATGATAGCAGAGCGTGCTGTCACCGTTCTGACCGGGACAGAAGGGATGAAATCTGAGACTATTCGTTCGGGCGATCGGGTGGTGATTGTCGCTTCCGATGCTGAGCAGGCAGCACAGCTGCAGCGACAGCTTAAGCAGACAGCGGGCAGCCTCCCCTTACAAACGGTAACCTCTGTCTTGAATTCTGATGATATGAAAAGCATCTTCCAAACGCTGAACAAGGCAGATTATGTGCTTATAGCTTCATATCAATTCCGCAGCGTGGGAAGTCAGTTCCGCTGGAGCGAGCTGCAGCTGCTGGTCAACGAGTTAAATCAGCGCCAGATGCGCTATACGCTGCTGTCTCTTGGCAATCCCTACGAAATGCTTCATTTGCAAAACGTACATTCCGCCCTTGCGGCGTATGGTAAACAGGAACCCAACACACTCGCTGCCATTAAGGTACTGCTTGGTCAACGAGAACCCCAAGGCAAACTTCCCGTTGATTCGGGGCGATCCGCCCAATAAAGGCATGCGATGTATGAAATCCATTTTTCACATGACATACGCAGAAAAACCTTGCCGTCTCGATGATCAGCAAGGTTTTTCTGTTGTTTTTATGAGGTAAAATGGAAATGAAGTTTGTCCATTTAACGTCAAAAATAGCTGCTGCACACTGGCATAACTAGGATCTGCAGCTTACTCTGTGCTGCGAAGGATCGGGTTTTCGAGCTCGACATGCCCCATCAGGCTATCGGTTTCTTTGCCGTCCACCAGCAGCTGAATGCTCTGGATTTCTTCAAACTGGAACATGGTTTGTTTGAGCACATCAAGGAAAAGGAGTTCGCCGCCGGAACCAAGTCTGGCTTCGTCGGGAATATGAATGTTTAACGTAAGTTTTCCGTCCTGTTCCTCAAGTGATTCGAGTCCAATGTTACTCCATAAAGAAATATAATTTGGGTCATCCGAGCGCTGCAGTGTATCAAACGCTTGCGTATATTTTTCTTTACTGTCCGTAAATGTAATTTCAACTTTTTTTGTCTTGATCTGCGTTACTTCGGGGTCTACATAACTTACTTCAATCTCTTGTGTCTCTTTTTCTTCCACATTTGGCGCAGCAGGAGAAGAGCTATTGGTAGGAGACTGATTCGGTGGAGGCTCCGCATTCCCAGGGTCCACTGCTGGTTTATCGCCGCAGCCAGCGAGCATAAACATCACTGCCATAAGGCAGATCAGCTGTGTGTACGTTGACTTTTTTCTCATCCAAGCACCTTCTTATCCTTAGAATCATTTCTGGTTTAGAGTCATTTTCAGGTTTTGTTCGGCTGTTCATTAGGATTGATTCAAGAACTCCTTGATGCCATCCACGATGGCCTGAGCCGCTTTATTTTGGACACTCTCGGAGAACATGGCTTGTTCTTCGTCAGGATTACTGAGAAACCCGATTTCGAGCAGTACAGCAGGCATCGTTGTGTTGCGGAGCACTTCCAGATTACCGTTTTTGACCTTTCGATCTTTGAAGCCTAATGCTTCAATCAGATGTTTATGCACAATATCGGCAAGCTGTTTACTGCTGCTGCGCTTGTAATAATACGTTTCAGTACCTGATGATTGAGGCGAAGCTTTCACACTGTTTCCATGGATCGATACAAATACATCCGCGTTCAATGTGTTTGCCAGCTGCACTCGCTCCGGACGTGTGGGATAAACATCCGTTTCGCGTGTCATTACCACTTCGATATCAGGCTCCTGCAGCAGAAGGGCCTGGACCTTCAGTGCGAGCGGCAGCGTGAAATTCTTTTCCTGTGTATTCGAGATTCCGATTGTACCCGGGTCTTTTCCTCCGTGTCCCGCATCAATAACAACGACACTTTTGCCGCTATCACTTCCTGAAGGACTCACCGGAATGCCAATGATCCCGGTAAGAGCCAGATCCACGATCAGCTTGCCGCTGACATATTGAGTATTAGCCTGTACATCGCTCAGATTGTTGAGCTCGATAACAACCCTGACTTGAGCTGGATCATTTTTAAAAAGAGAGTATCGTATTTCGGTTACATTAGGAATACCGCTGACATCCAGCTTACCCATCTTGCCCTGCTGCAGAGCTGGCCCCATTTCACCAAAAGCAGTATTCGGCAAATCCACTACAATCCGATCCGGATTATTCAGCCTTGTGATCTGCGGTGTAACCTCGGTATCGACGGATACAACAAGCTGCTGATTGGCGAAGCTGATATCACTGACTTTGCTCCATTCCGTGCTGCTGCCTTGCCCTGGAACAGCAGGGGCAGGAACAGGAGAAGGTTCATCTGAAGGAACGGCGGCGCTTGTCAGGCCCACGACTTTGTCCTTGTTATTCCAGCTTACAGACAACCCCATCTCTTCACTAACAAAACGAAGGGGCACAACGACCGTATTCTTGATCAGCCTCGGGGCCGTGTTCAGCTGCACTTTCTCGTTTTGAACGCTGGCTTCTGTTTTGCCAACATTTAAGGAGAGCACCTTCGCGTTTTGCTCAATACTTACGTTTTGCGTTTTCTGATTCCACTGCACCTTGAATTTTAGATTCTCGGCAACGACACGGATCGGGATCATCACGTTTTTGTTGATGTTGACAACTTCGACATCGGAAGGAAGCATAAGCTCCTGTCCGTCCAATATAATTTTGGTTTGCGGAGCAGATGCAGCATGTCCTGTAACCGGCAGGGCAAGCAGAAATAACAAACTGAACAAGAGTACACTTACGATTTTTTTCATTTTACACCTCAGTTTAATTCTAAGTTTCTGATGAGAACGTTCATCCATCCAACGAACAGCACTTGTGACAATATTCTACAAATAAACATACAGTTCCTGCCTGATACCAATATCTTTTTGGATGAAATTCAGACGATGACACTGTTTTAAATGTGCTTTCGAATCTCAGGCCCGGTAGGGGATTGTGCGATATTCACCGTTTTTTGTTTATAAAATATTAATGACCTTTGGATAATAATGACATTGACAGTTTAACGTTTTTCCAAAATAATAGATTGTAATTGAATACTGGTACCTTTAATTCAGTCCAGAGAGGCTGGCAAGGGCAGCGGATTTTGTAATCACGCGAGAAAGGACATTTCCTGCATAGGGATGTTCTGCGTCTTCGCGCGGGTTATGATGCATAAAGAGGCTACTTGTCAGCGTAAAAGCGTGATGAGTAGCCTCTTTTTCTGCTTTTTTTATGGTATCAGAACACTTTTATCTGGAGGGTTTCTGATGAGCAAACAAGATCAAGAATTTTCATGGCAAGAGGTGCCGAAGGCGCAGCGCAATCATTTCTGGAAAACATTATCCGTCATGCTTGGATTCACTTTTTTCTCGGCCAGTATGCTGGCAGGGGGAACACTTGGTGTCAGCTTGACCTTCATGGAGTTCATGGCCATCGTGCTGGCAGGAAATCTGGTGCTGGGCATATATACGGGGGCACTGGCACATATCGCTGCCAAGACAGGATTGTCCACCCATCTGCTGGCGAAATATTCGTTTGGTGAAAAAGGTTCTTATCTGCCTTCATTCCTGCTGGGCTTTACACAGGTTGGATGGTTCGGTGTCGGCGTAGCGATGTTTGCCATTCCGGTTGCCAAGGCGATGGACTGGAATGTATACCTGTTGATCCTGGTGTTTGGACTTGCGATGACAGCGTCAGCGATCTTCGGTATGAAGTCTCTTGTCATTCTTGGTTATATTGCGGTACCTGCCATAGCGATTCTCGGAGGATATTCCATGTTTGAGGGAGCGGGCTCACTGGGGGGCTGCAAGGATTGTTGGATTACACGCCAACACAGACGCTTACCGCGGCTGCAGCTCTGACGATTTGTATCGGTTCGTTCATAAGTGGCGGTACACTGACACCAGACTTTGCAAGATTCTCCCGCACATCCCGGCAGGCGGTAACGGCGACGGTGATTGCGTTTTTTCTCGGTAACTCGCTCATGTTCCTGTTCGGCGCTGTCGGTGCAATGGCGTACAACCTGGCTGACATATCAGAAGTGATGTTCCTGCAAGGGCTGCTGATCCCGGCCATTATCGTACTGGGACTTAACATCTGGACAACCAATGACAATGCACTGTACGCTTCCGGTCTCGGTTTTGCGAACATTACCAAAATATCGAAAAAATTCTTTGTTATCGTTAACGGGATTGTCGGAACCGTGTTTGCCATGTGGATGTACAACAACTTTGTTGGTTTTCTGAACGTACTGGGTGCAGCCATTCCTTCAATCGGGGCCATCATTATTGCGGATTATTTCATTGTAAAACGCAGATCGTATGCACCATTCGCCGACATGAATTTTAAAAGAGTAAACTGGGCAGCGATGGCCGCATGGGCGATCGGCGTTGCATTCGCACAGCTTGCTCCCGGAGTAACACCGCTTAATGCGCTGATTGGTACAGCCGTGGCGTATATCGTCATCATGGCCATCGTGTCCATGACATCATCCAAAGAAAAGGGGAAAACACATGATTATACAGAACGCAAAATTGCGGGGTAAAGAGGGCTTGTGGAATATTATCATCAGAGACGGGAAATTCGAACAGGTTACGCAGGATCAACAATCAGATGTTGGTGCAAACGAAGAGACGCTGGATGTAAACGGAGCACTCGTGCTTCCGCCGTTCATTGAACCACATATTCATCTGGATACAACCCTGACAGCAGGGGAGCCAGAATGGAATCTGAGCGGTACATTGTTTGAAGGCATCCAGCGCTGGTCGGAGCGTAAAGCATTCTTGACCCACGAAGATGTTAAAACACGCTCCAAAACGGCTTTGAAATGGCAGATGGCGCAGGGTATTCAGCATGTGAGAACCCATGTGGACGTGACAGATCCAAGTCTGATCGCCGTTAAAGCGATGCTTGAAGTGAAGGAGGAACTGGCTCCTTACATTGACATTCAACTGGTTGCTTTTCCTCAGGAAGGCATTCATTCTTATCCAAATGGTGCGGAGCTGCTGGAAGAATCACTCAAAATGGGCGTAGACGTTGTAGGCGGTATCCCGCATTTTGAGTTTACCCGTGAGTACGGGGTGGATTCGATGAAAGTGGCCTTTGACCTGGCTGAAAAATATGACCGTCTTATCGATATTCACTGTGATGAAATTGATGATGAGCAGTCCCGCTTCATCGAAGTGGTTGCGAAGGAAGCGTATGAACGCGGTCTGGGCTCACGTACCACAGCAAGTCACACCACTGCAATGGGTTCATACAACGATGCATATACGTACAAGCTGTTCCGTCTGTTGAAGATGGCCAATCTGAACTTTGTATCCAATCCGCTGGTGAACATTCATCTGCAGGGACGCTTTGACACGTATCCGAAGAGAAGAGGACTGACTCGGGTGAAGGAGCTGCAGGAAGCGGGCCTGAACGTCTGCTTTGGACATGATGATATTTTCGATCCATGGTATCCGCTCGGTACAGGAAATATGATGCAGGTGCTTCACATGGGCATTCACGCTTCCCAGCTGCTCGGGTACGACCAGATTGTGAATTCCATTGACCTGATTACGAAAAATAGTGCCAAAACGCTGCACATTGAGGACCGTTACGGTGTTGAAGAAGGCAAACCAGCCAACTTCATCGTTATGGAAGCAGAGAACGAATACGAAGCGGTTCGCAAGCAGGCAGCGGTACTGTATTCGTTCAGAAATGGGCGTAAAATTGCGGAAACAAAACCGCGCGATACATCTGTTATTATGGACGGCAGCAAGGAAAAAGTGACGTTTAACAAATAGATGCTTGACGGCTGTGCTTGTATACATGAAATGAGCACAATTATAAATAAATGCGCAGCATAATAACGTTGTACAGCAATACCTTCTCCTTCATGCAGGGCCAAGTCATCTACAAAGACAAAGTCCTTGCTTGAAGGAGTTTCTTTTCTTTAAAATCAAGCTGGAAAGTGTGCTTCTCGAAGTTAAATAGGATATATTGTAATAATTTGAATTTACTTCAATATAATCATCGTTTATACTAGATTCAACCCGAAAGAATAGATTACAGCGAGAGAGAAATTTTTTTTATTTACTTTTGTAAGCGCTTTATATTTAGCCTGTGTCGAGGTGAAGAAAGGAGGAATAGGACAGGATAACCACTGAGCATATTTTACTTACACAAAATAAATATTATGTCAACCAATCTCTGGAGGTGTATTCATGTTTAAATCCAAATTAATCAAAGCCGCCATGTCTGCTGCACTTATGAGCTCTTTATTTTTCATTCCACCGATGCCTTCCGTCGGTGCGGCTGATGCCGGCTGTCCCAACGGATATGTGGCTCTGACCTTTGATGATGGTCCTTCGAACAATACAAACAATATTCTTAATGCCTTAAAGCAGTCAGGCCTGCGTGCCACCATGTTTAATACCGGACAAAACTCGCAAAACAATCAGGCACTTGTTCGTGCGCAGGTGTCGGCGGGGATGTGGATTGGCAACCATTCCTATACCCACCCGGATATGACCAAGCTGAATACAACACAGATGGCATCCGAGATTACACGTACCCAGCAGACGATTCGTTCCATTACAGGCTCTTCGCCATCGCTTTTCAGACCGCCGTATGGTGCTACGAACGGAACATTGAAATCGGTGATCAGCCAGAACGGTTTGAGAGAAGTATTATGGAACGTCGATTCACAGGATTGGAACGGTGCGAATGCCTCCCAGATTGTGGCGGCAGTAAATCGCATGGCAAGCGGTGACGTCATTTTGATGCATGATCAGTACCAAACGACACTTCAGGCCATTCCTCAGATTGCTCAAAACCTGAAAAGCCGCGGCCTCTGTGCGGGCATGATCTCGTCATCTACCGGACGAGCTGTTGCACCGGATGGCGGCACCAACAATCCTCCTGCAGCTGCGGTGAGAATCGAAACGGAGAATATGACCAAAAGCGGTCAGTATACCGGTAACATCAGCTCTCCGTTCAACGGAGTTGTCCTGTATGCTAATAACGATGCCGTGCGGACTACACATAACTTCTCAACCGGAACGCATTCATTCTCGCTCAGGGGGGCATCCAACAATGCCAATATGGCGCGGGTAGATCTGAGGATTGGCGGGCAGACCAAAGGCACGTTTTATTATGGAGGCAGCAGCCCCGCCGTTTATACGCTGAATAACATCAGTCATGGAACCGGAAATCAGGTGATTGAATTGATTGTAACCGCTGACGACGGCACATGGGATGCATATCTGGATTATTTGGAAATTCACTAGGGGGTGTCTGAAAACGCTGAAGGAAGCCAAAATTTTGCCGAATTTCTGTTCCATGCCAGAAAGTTTATCGCAGGCGTGCTGGCGCACGTCAAGGGAAAGTGACGCAGCAGGGGGCAAAAAGGGCATAAAAGATGCACTTCAGCGGGTTTCAAGACACGCCCTAAGTTGACAGCTGTATGGGTTCAATTTATAAGTGAATTTCGCTTAACATCATCTATATAGAAAAAGGAAGGCTGTTTCAATGGTATGTACCCTACGCGGTGCATTGTCAGAGAGATAGCCTTTTTTTGTGTTCTTTTCGATCCGGCCGAAAAAAGTTGAAAACAAAATGTGACCAAATGTCGTCCGTAAGAGTGTTCAGAGTATAAAGGGGGGCAAAAACATCCTATGCAGCAGTCCATATCCCAGAAGAGCAATCAGGTCATGAGTATCTATGAGACATATGCGGATACGCTGTTCCGGATTGCAATGGTGCACCTCGGCAGACGGGAAGACGCGGAAGAAGCCACTCAGGATACGTTCATTAAATTCATGGAAAAGGCGCCAGCATTTCATGATGCTGAACATCAAAAAGCATGGTTAATTCGAGTAACGACTAATCATTGCAAATCCTTACTCCGTAGAGGCTGGCGTAAGCGGGAAGTCAAACTGGAAGCTTCAGAACTAGTGATCACGAATGATCCTGAGGATCAGGCTTTGATCGAACTGGTGCTGTCTCTACCCGTGAAATATAGATCGGTTGTTCATCTCTATTATTACGAAGATTATGCAGTCCGGGACATCAGCAAGATTTTAGAGATTAGTGAATCGGCAGTAAAGATGAGGTTACAGCGGGGGAGACAACTGTTAAAACTGGAGCTTGAAGGGGAGGAACAGCCATGAATGAGCAGGAATTCAAACAGCGATATAAGAAAGCGGTGGATCAGTTGAAAACAGATCATCAGATGAAAAAAAGAATCGAACAGAATGTGAAAGCCCAGCACCCCACAACAAAGCGTGCTCGTAAGTCACTGTACATAGCAGCAGGCGTTGTCGCAGCAGCAAGCATCGGGCTTGCCGTACCAACCGTTTGGCAGCAGTGGGGTGGAACGATTTCGCCTGCAAAAGAGATAGCGTCAAATGCTGCATTAATGGACAAGGATCAGGTTACCAGAGGATACACTGCGATCAAGACCGAGAATTCAAACATAGTTCCTGTAGAGATTCCGAAGATTGAGCTGCCCAGTGGAGATAACCAGAATGTTAAGGCAGACATGATTGGATTGGTCGTTTATCATGGAAACGTCTATACCGAATCTGCGACTACGGTGGAAGGTGCAGATGCCTTGGCGCTGCGAGGCAAGAGACTGGGCAAAACCTCTGGTGGCATCCATGAGCTGAGCAGTCAGGATGACTACAAGGAGTTGGCCTCGACTATTGGTAAGGCAGATATCTATACCGTGAAAGGATACAATTCGGATTTTCGGATTATGTCCTATATCGAAGTAGACGGTCAAGGATACGCTCAATTTTTTGATAAAACAAATGGTATATCGGTCAGCGGCCTTTCCGCTCTCATTGGCAAGCTTAACATTAAGGATCAGGTGATTGCGGCGCAGTGGGAGAGCTTTGATAGCTGGAATAACGGGCTCGGTCAGCTGCAGAAACTTTCAGTCGACGGCTCACTGAGCAGCTTTATCGAGCAGTTATTTTTAGCAGCTCCCGCAGCGGCCAGTCCTGAACTGCAGGAACGTCTCTATGGGGATG
Organism: Paenibacillus sp. AN1007; assembly: GCF_040702995.1. Classification (NCBI taxonomy): domain Bacteria; kingdom Bacillati; phylum Bacillota; class Bacilli; order Caryophanales; family Paenibacillaceae; genus Paenibacillus; species Paenibacillus sp. AN1007. Next base: position 2,669,958 of record NZ_CP159992.1, on the reverse strand, counting down.
ATAACCGCAAAATACTCTATTTGACTCTTGAGGATAAAACCAGGGTTCAACTTGTCCTGTTCGGAGAGGAAAGCATGGTACGTTACGGCTATGCTCCCGTATTTTTCAAAGTAGATCAGAGGGTATTTCAGCAATTATGGAACAGCTTAAGCAAATAAGCATAACTGGAGGGCGTAAGAAGAGCTTCTCTAATGAGTAGATTGAGATCGTGGATATGCAAAAATGAGCAGCAGAGAAACAAGATGCAGCATTCGGAGAGAGCAGCCAGACGGCAGCTCTCTTTTTGGAATATCCAAAAGGAAGAGGTATAAGACTATTTTCCCAAGAGGAGCCATTCGTAAACTGGAACTGAGCCACGAACGAGTCATGTCACTCATACAGCAGCATACCCAAGAAGAGATCATGGCTAAAAAGCATTATAAATGGGTCAAAACAAGCAATCTGTATAGTTACTTTGCGGCTAACACGGCAGATCATTACATATGGGCTTTAAAAAAATGTGCACAAATGGCGAAACAATTATAAGTAAAAGACATTCACCAAACGCCGAGCTCACTTTTCGTAAGAACGTTCAGAAGGTCATACACTTCTCGTTTAGCAGCTTTATGAACTGACGCAGGGCGCTGCTGGCATATCGGTTCTCACCCCGCACAAAAGTGGTGGCGGTTGGCGTAAGTACATCAGACAGATCATGCACTGTATATGCCTCAGGTTGATTGTGGACAACGCTGCAGGGCATGATCGTAACCGCAATCCCGGATTCTACGCAGCCGAGCAGATTTTCCATAGTACTGACTTCAATCAGGTTTTTGGCCGATAGGCCTTCTTCCGCCAGAAACTTCTCCGTAATCTCACGATACGGACATCCCTGCGGAAACACAACCCATGAAAGTTGACAAAATGTTTCAAGCGGGGTCTCCGTTCGTTTGGAGATGATGTGTACCGTATCCTGCATCTCGTATTCGACCTTCAATCCTTCTTTGACACATGCCCCGCTAATAAAAGCACCATCAAGTTCAGAAGACTGAATTTTATGCCGCAGCACCTTGGGGGAGGTAGCATTCACCAGCGAGATCGACACGTTTGGATACGTCATCTGGTACTCATTTAATATCTCGATAAAACGCCGTGATGCTGCCGTTTCGACAATTCCGATCCTTAACGTCCCTGATGGTTCTTCCGGGTCCGTCATTTCCTGCTCCAGATCATACAGCAGGTTGCGAAGGCGTGCAGCATAATCAAGGAACTGCTTTCCTTTTTCTGTAGGCTGTACACCTTTGGCAGAGCGGTCAAACAGCTGGACCTGATATTCTTCTTCCAGTTTTTTGATACGTGTCGTGACATTGGACTGGGCATAGTTCAGCTCTTTGGCTGCTTGTGAGATTTTGCCTGTGCGTCCAACGGCGAGCATGATGTCAATATCGGATAATTCCATGATGGCCTCCTGAATATAAAATTTAGACAATAAGAGAGTAACCCCGACTAGATTGAAGTATCCCATCTTCAATTTTCCTTCAAACTGAGGTATCACTCACAGTGATACTCCTATATATTCTAATCATTTTACGATATGTCTTATCCGTTCTACAATATCCTTAATTTCAAAAAGAGAGAAGGAAAAGACATGTCAAATTCATTTTTTAACATTTTCAAACCTGTAGCACTGGGGCAGTGGAACCTTCGCAACCGCATCGTCATGGCTCCGCTGACAAGGGGCTTTGCACGGGACGAAGACGGAACGGTAACGGAAGAAATTAGTGCATATTACGAACAACGAGCCAAGGATGGCGTCGGTTTGATCATTACCGAGGGCATTACCCCCATGCTCTCGGGTAAAGGAACGTTTGGGGTACCTGGATTATATACAGAGGCACAGACTGCTTCATGGAAAAAGGTAACGGAGGCTGTGCACAGGCACGGCGGCACGATTATCGCACAGTTATGGCATGTGGGCAGATTGTCGCATTCGGACCTGATCGGCAGGAGGCCGCAGGCTCCTTCATCCATCCAGGCACAGGGAAAAGTGCATAAACTTCACAAATCTTACGAAATGCCTGAAACGATGACCACTGAAGAGATCAAAGATGTCGTTTATCATTTCCAATTAGCTGCTCGCAGCGCAGTTTTGGCGGGATTTGACGGAATAGAGCTCCACGCGGCCCACGGTTATCTGATGGACCAATTTATAAATGAGTGGACGAACATACGAAATGACGAGTATGGGGGCAACCTTCAGGGGAGACTTCGCTTTTTGAAAGAGGTCATTATCGCGGTGAAAAAAGAAATCAGCACAGATCGCATCATCATCCGCTTTTCCGAGAAAAAAGATGACGATCCGTCATATGCATGGACTTCCAAGGCAGAGACAATCCGCGCCTATCTGGAGCTTTTCCGTGAAACAGGTATCACGATACTGCACCCCTCAACCGAAAGCTATGCTGAAGTTTGGTCGGATGGACTCAACTTTCATCAGGCGGTTCGCTCACAATGGGAGCACACGATTATCGGCGTAGGGAATCTCGATCTGGAGAGGGCAGAGGAGGCAATCAATGACGGTGTAATTGATCTGGCAGCCTTTGGCCGGCCATTCATTGCCAATCCGGATCTGGTACAGAGATGGAGATCCGGACTTCCGATAACAGTGTATGAGAGCACTAAACATTTATCCGTGCTAAAGTGATTCTGAACTTCGCTGTATATTTTTCTCCCCCCATAACACCATGGATTCGATCAAAGGCACCAGCTCTTTGCCGGATGGAGTAAGCGAATATTCGACTCTTGGCGGTATTTCGTTATACTGCTCGCGATGAACGATTCCGTATTGAATCAGGTCTTTCAAACAGTTCGTTAACATCGTTGGCGTAATTCCGGGCAGTCTTCTTTTTAACTCATTGTACCGAATGCTGTCATCTTCACTGAGAATGGCCAGAATCGGCAGATTCCACTTCCCGCCAATCACCTGAAAAGCATACGTCGCGGGACACAGCTGATCAAAATTAAAATCGTATTTCATACGAAAACCTCCAATAGTATACTTTTTGATACTAAGTCAGAAAAAGAATCGTACTTGTTCTTAAGATTATAGATATTATAATCATACTAACACAAAGCTAATCTATTCGATAAGATCAAAAAGGCGGGATAACGATGAGTAACGAATCTATGATGTGTGACCTGGAAACGGGTGTATGCGGCATAAGTGATGAAGAAGAGATGCAGGTTATTGATCTAAAGCAGGAAGAGAAAAAAGTTACGCTGTACTATGCAACCGACCCGATCTGTTCGCACTGCTGGGCACTTGAGCCTGTCCTGCATCGCTTTATTGAAGAGTATGGTCATTACTTTAACGTAGAGATTAAAATGGGAGGATTGCTGGCAAGCTGGGAGGGATTCTCTGATGGTGCAAACGGTATTCAGAAACCTTCCGATGTTGCCGGCCATTGGAGGGAAGTAGGCGAGCACTCACGCATGCCGATTGACGGGTCCTTATGGTATGATCAGCCGATTCAATCTTCCTATCCGCCTTCTCGGGTATTCAAGGTGATTCAGCGTATGCATCCTGGGAAGGAACAGGCATTCCTGAGACGAGCACGAGAAGCCGTCTTTGCATTGAATCAAAATATTGGAGAAGATGAAGTGCTGATTGAACTTGTCAACCAACTCGGACTGAATGGTAAAGAAATCGTGGACGCATCCTCACAGCAAGCTGCACAGGATTTGTTGGAAGAAGATTTTGAGATGACTGCCCGTCTTGGCGTTCGAGGATTCCCCTCTATTATTATCGTGAATAAAGAGCAGCAGGGAATTAAGGTGGTAGGGGCTCGTGCTCTGGAAACGTACGTTCAAGCACTGCAGCAGATTTTGGGTGAGACGCCCAAACCCAAAAAGATCGCGGCCCTGTCTCACACATTCCAAGAAGGGAACCTTCTTTTCTCGAAAGAGATCGAGGTGCTGTACGACATTGATACGGGCGATGTGGAATCCTATGTACATTCACAATTACCAAAAGATACCTACCGGATCGAGCAAATATTAGGAGAAATGGTCGTTCAGCGTGTATAACAGTCTTAGGTAAAAGTTAACAATGGATTTAGTACATTTATCCATGTGTTATTACAAATTCCCCGAGGGTTGTATTTCAATAAAGTCACATTAATACATCTAGAATGACCTTATCTATAGAACAGGAAGTAGTATGTATTTCGCTGTTCTGATTCTAGGGTCTGATCGTAAAATGGAAGTTTGGAAAAAGAGGTAAAAAAGCAGCTGCCATTCAGGCCGCTGCTTTTTTCAGTGATGTTACTGATCCTTTTAAACGGATTAGACTGAGCGCCTAAATTACGTGAGGCAGGTTTTTGTAATACACGAGATGATCCGTCCATTCTTCGTTTTCAAAGATGAAACCTTTTCGCAAACATTCGAATTCCAGACCTGCACGTTCAGCCAGTTTAATAGAGGGAGTGTTATCCACATTAATATGGGCTTCCAATCGGTGAAACTTCAAGTCTGCTGCTGCCATACGGAGAACTTCGCATACCGCCTCTTGACCGTATCCTTGTCTCCAATGCTGATTGTGGATGGTGTAGCCAAAGCTGGCCCATTGAAACGGTTCTCTAGCCAACGTGGCAATATCAATCATGCCCAGATGTGTACCATCTTCTTTTCTGAATACACCGAATATATATACGGCATCGGTGCGGGCAAGTTCCTGATGTCTCTCCACTAGCTGCTCGAACCATTCAGGTGTGCAGTCACTCATATCGATTTTTCCAGGATCATGTCGATGCCGAGAGGGAAAGCGGCTTTCGAATTCATGCAGCCAGTTCTCATAATCTTCGTTTTGTAATGGTCGAATCACCAGTCGCTCGGTTTCCGACCTATGATCAAATTTACCTTCAATAATGTTCAAGTTCAATGTGACATCTCCTTTGTACGGATTTGTTGTTTTTGATTTTGCAGAAAAAATAGACTGGTTTTCGAGCTTGTCGGTTATGTACCATGGACATCACACCTTTCATTTTCATTAATTATGCAGCTCTTTCTGTGTCATCAGACCGTTAAGCCATTTAAGTGTAACACAGATTCATGCGCCCCAAGAATTTCGGTTGGCTCCAAGGCAAAATTCAGGAACTCACTCACGGTAAAACGATGAAGATTATTTATGTGGCTGCGAAGCTTATTAACACGTGAGTGTGCAGCAAATCAATAGCTCCAAAGGGTGGTTTTAATATTTTTCACCAACTTGTCAGAAAGAGTTGAGCCTTTCTTGAACGTTTAAGGTCGAAGACGTGTCAGTGATTGAATTGATTAAAATTGAGGATATAATAATTTTGAATATCAGGTCTGAGCCAATCCTAGAGGCGCTTCGCAATCAGAGAATATAAGGCATCCAGCGCTGGATTTCGCTTTACATCTGAAGGAGTAAAGAAGGAGTAAATGTGCTTAACGAGTGGCAGCCTATCGTTGTCATTTGTTTTGTGAAATTTTTCTCATGTTAAGACCTAAAAAATGATACAAAGAAACATAATCAATGAATGGAGTTTGAGAGGAGGCATTATAAAATGGCAATCGATACCGTCTTATGGAGCAGGCTCGTAACAGGTCTGACACTCGGATTTCACGTTATTTTTGCAACGCTTGGTGTAGGGATTCCGTTAATGATCGCCATTGCTGAGTTTATCGGAATTCGGAAGAAGGACCCCCACTACATACTTATGGCGAAGAGGTGGTCAAGAGGTTTTGTCATCTCGGTGGCTGTTGGAGTGGTGACCGGTACAGCGATCTCACTGCAGCTTGCTCTGGTGTGGCCTAACTTTATGAAGCTGGCTGGGAATGTTATCGCACTGCCGCTTTTCATGGAAGTATTCGCGTTCTTTTTTGAAGCCATTTTCCTGGGCATCTATCTTTACACATGGGATCGGTTCAAAAACCCGTACATTCACTGGCTGCTGACCATTCCTGTAGTTGCGGGAGCAGGGATGTCAGCGGTGTTTATTACAACCGTGAACGGATTTATGAATCAGCCTGAAGGATTTGTAATGCAGGCAGGTCAATTTACTGCGGTAAACCCTGTACAAGCCATGCTGAATACAGCCACATTCTCCAAGGTGTTCCATGTATTAAGCTCGGCTTACTTAACAGGGGCGGCTCTGCTTGCCGGAATCGCTGCGCTGGCCATGTTGAGAAGAGGAGTATCCGCTTATCACAAAAAAGGACTAAATCTGATGATGGCCGTCGTGTTGGTATTCAGTTTATTCAATACACTCGCTGGTGATGTATCCGCCAAATTTTTGGCTGAACACCAGCCGGAGAAGCTCGCTGCTGCCGAATGGCATTTTGAGACGGAGAGCGGCGCAGATTTGATTCTGCTCGGATGGCTGAATGCGGAACATGAGATTATAGGTGCACTGCATCTGCCCAAGATCCTCAGCTTTTTGGCCTTTGGAGATTTTAATGCCAAGGTCACCGGATTGAACGAATTCCCGCCGGATGAGCAGCCTCCGCTGCTTGTGCATTATTTATTCGATCTGATGGCCGGCATTGGATTCGCGCTGCTTGCCATATCCGGTCTATATTTTCTGTTTGTACTCTGGAAGAGACGTAATCCACTCAACAAGTGGATGCTTCGCCTTGCTGCAGTCAGCGCACCGCTTGCCTTTCTAGCTGTGGAGATGGGCTGGTTCTATGCAGAGATCGGTCGGCAGCCGTGGATCATTCGTGGATACATGCGGGTCGAAGAAGCAGCCACTTCATCCCCGAGTATCCGAATTTTATTTTTTGTCTTCCTGCTCTTGTACATCGTGCTCGGCGTGATCTGTGTCCTTGTGTTGAAGCGTCTGTTCAACAACAATCCTGCTGAGGTTGAGCTGGAAAAGTGGTTGAAGTCCAGAGAAGATCGAACGGCTGCAGCTGCAGGGAATGGAGGACATAACCAATGAGTTATGAGTTGATCGGTATTTCGGTACTCTGGCTGTTCCTGTATGGATATTTAATCATCGCTTCGATTGATTTCGGGGCTGGATTTTTCGCCTTTTATGCACGCCTGACAAAACAGGATCATCTAATTAACCGTTTGATCTCCCGCTATCTGTCACCCGTCTGGGAGATTACGAATGTATTTTTTGTCTTTTTCTATATTGGCATCATCGGATTTTTTCCGGATACGGCTTCCTATTATGGTGCGGCACTTATTGTTCCCGGAAGTATTGCCGTCATTCTGATTGCCATTCGGGGCTCGTTCTATGCTTTTGAAAATTACGGTTCCAAGAATAACATCGTGTACCTGTTTTTATACGGAGCTGCAGGATTGCTGATTCCGGCATCTCTGTCCGTGGCCCTGACTTTGTCCGAGGGCGGGTTCATCCTGAAGCAGGGAGAGACGATTTCCCTGGATTACTGGGCATTGTTTACCAATCCTCTATCCTGGAGCATCGTTGGTCTTGCGATTGTCTCCGTTTTGTTTATCAGCGGATCGTTTCTAACCTTCTACGCTTCGAGGGCAGAGGATAAGGGCGCATTGAAGCTTATGCGTAATTACTCCCTGTTCTGGAGCACACCGACGATTATTCTGGCACTGACAGCATTTATATATCTGGGTCAGCACAACGAACGCCATTTTCAAAATATGATGGACCTCTGGTGGCTGCTCGCTTTATCGGTAGCCTTCTTCATGACTGCCATGTGGCTGCTGTATAACGGACGTCGTTATGGTCTTGCATTTATATGCATCATGCTTCAATTTTTCTGTGCCTTTTTTGCTTACGGGATCGGTCAGTATCCTTACATTCTCGATCCATACATTACGATTCAGAGCAGTGCCACATCGCCAGCTATGGGTTTCGCGCTTGTCGTTGTCTTTATCGGAGGACTATGCCTGCTGATTCCTTCTCTGATTCTTGTGTTCAGATTGTTCCTGTTTGACGCGGACTATGTCAAAGGCAGCAAATAAAAGGAGGGTTGTCCCGTGAAAAGGCAGCGAAAAGAACAAACGAAGCAGCAACCCGAGCAGCAGGGGAAGTCGCCTGGCAGAAGGAAGTCGGAACTGATTAAACAGCAAATGTCTTCGCTTCGGAAAAGCAGAGTGCTCCTTATGGCCTTTTCACTGGCCCTGGGTGCAGCTGTTATAAGTCAGGCTGTGTTTATGGCTGAGGCTGTGCAGCGCATTTTTGTAGAAAAGGCATCTTTCACATCGATCATGCTGCTGCTTGGTATATTACTGACCGTTATGGCTGTACGTACGCTGTTAGCATATGCCAACGGCAGCGTTGGCATATACATGGCCGCACGTGCCAAAACCCAAATGCGGGCTGTAGTGTTACAGAATCTGACCCGAACCTCTATGTTCTCGTCGCTGCAGGGGCAGACGGGAGGTAAGGTCAGTGTGGCTCTCGATGCGGTGGACGAAGCGGACAGTTATTTCAGTCAGTACATGCCGCGCATGATGGAAGCATCGATCATTCCGATCATGATTCTGGCTGCTGCATTTATGCAGCATGCTAACACGGGCTGGATTTTGCTGTGCACAGCACCGTTTATCCCGTTGTTCATGATTCTGGTCGGACTGCAGACCAAAAACAAATCCGAAGAAAAATACGCGCAGTTGGCCGAGTTCTCCGGAACATTTCTGGACTCGCTTCAAGGACTCGTTACGTTAAAAATATTTGGAAAAGCCAGCCGCCAGCAGCAGGAGATTGAACGCAGTAGTCTGGGTTTTCGGGATACCACGATGAGTATTCTGAAGATTGCCTTTACGAATACATTTATGCTGGAAGCCATCGTGATGTTAAGCATCGGCATCGTCGCGCTTGAGCTTGCCATTCAGCTGCTTGTGTATAAATCCATGACATTCCATACCGCTTTTCTGGTGCTGCTGCTTGTGCCCGAGTTCTACAACCTGCTTAAAAATACAGGGACTGCTTTTCACAGCGGTCGAACCAGCATGGGAGCCATGCGCAAGGTGGAGCAGATGCTGGCAGAAGCGGATACCACGAGTACAGCAAATCATGATGGCGAGAAGGAAGAAACAGGAAAGTCAGTTCAAGAACAAGCTGCGAAAGAAGCAACAGCTAATCATGCGATAACTCGTGCCACAGCGCCGCCTTCCATCGAACTGCAAAATATAAAGTTTCATTATGCCCCCGGCTCATTTAAACTTGCGGCGGAACAGATCTCGATCAAACCTGGAGAACATACAGCCATTGTCGGCAAAAGCGGTTCAGGTAAAACCACATTACTGCACCTGATCTCCGGGTTACTGCAGCCGACATCCGGTTCCGTTCTAATTAACGGGAAACCGCTGACGCAAATCGATGAAGCCGACTGGTTCCGGCAGATCAGTTACATTACACAGCATCCTTATATTTTTGCGGGTACACTCGCTGACAATATTTCAATTGGCGCAGAACAGACCATGTCGCGTGTGGATATAGAACGAGCCGCTGAACAAGCGGGACTACAGACACTTATTGCGCAGCTGGAAAAAGGATTGGATACTCCAGTAGGGGAAGGCGGGCGCGGGCTGTCCGGCGGTGAGAAGCAGCGGCTGGCGCTTGCTCGCGCTTTCCTGAAACAGCCTGCCATCATTTTGTTTGATGAACCGACGGTTGGACTTGACCTGCACACTGAACAGATTCTGCAGCGTTCCATCGCTGCATTGTCTCAAAAGGCAGTAATGATCACGGTGGCTCATCGTTTATATACGATTCAGCAGGCCGACCGGATTTTGTTTATGGCGAATGGGCTGCTTGCAGATTCCGGAACACATCAGGAACTGCTGGAGCGTCTGCCTGCATATGCCGAGATGGTACAAGTCCAGAGAACAGGAGGGATTGTATGAAAGAGTTGGCTGTTCTGTCCAAAGCCATGCTGCAGGAACGCAAGGACATTCTGCTTTCCATTTTATGCGGATTTACAGCTGGTACAGCAGGTGTTGCTCTTTTTTCTGCCAGCGGATATCTCATCTCTCAAACTGTGTTTGCACCCCCGCTGTACACGTTGATTGTGCTTACGTCGATGGTTAAACTGCTCGGGTTTCTGCGCGCGGCCAGCCGTTACGGAGAACGGCTGGCTTCACACCGGGCGACATTCTCAATTCTAAGCCGTTTGCGTACCGCATACTTTGCCAAGCTTATTCCTGTCACACCGGGGATATTAAACAAAAACCGAAGTGGAGATCTGCTAGCTCGTATCGTTGGCGATGTAGAAAGCCTGCAGCATTATTTTTTGCGTGTTGCGTATCCGCCAATGATGGTTGTAATGGTATTTCTGTGTACAGTCATCTTTACGGCTGTTTTTTCGTTCTGGATTGCGTGCTTGCTCGTCGTTGGCATGCTGATTACGGCATTTGTCGTGCCAGCTCTGGTGCTGATGCAGCAGCGTAAAATGAATGGGCAGGTTCGCGAGCAGCGGGCGGCACTGTCTACGGAAGTGACCGAGGTGTTATATGGTTTCCGTGATCTGAAAGTATACGGACAATTGATACAGCGGGAGCAGCAGCTGCAGCAGACATCAGCTGCACTTGCATCAAGGCAGCGGAGAGATGCCGGACAACTGCTGCGTGGGCAATCCATGCATATTTTCGTCACCTATTTGGTCACATGGGGGGTACTGCTGCTCAGTTCTTTTCTCATTGCAGATGGAGTGTTTGCCGGAGTATATCTGGCAATGTTAATATTGGCTGCACAAACGGTATTTGAGGAATCAGCTGCCATGGCCGTATTACCTGCATATAAGCTGGACAGCGAGTATGCTGCCAAACGGTTGAACGAAACTGTACGGATGTCTGAAGAAAAAAACGACCAGCCTCATGGGCTTGTGCCTATGCCTGAAGAAGCCGTTTCGATCGATCTGTCTCACGTGTCTTACCAATACGAAGACGAATGGAGACGCGCGTTAAATGACGTTTCAGTGCATTTCCCCTCTGGTTCCAAAACGGCAATTGTCGGACCGAGCGGTTCTGGAAAATCAACCATTATGGATGTGCTGCTCAAACTGCGCAGCCCCGTTTCAGGCAGCATACAAGTTAACGGCATTCCCATAAAACAACTCCAGGAAGAGAGCATTTGGCAAAATACCCGTGTTGTTCTGCAGCAAAGTCATTTTTTCCGGGGAACCATTCGGGATAACCTGCTGCTCAGCGAGGAGGGGCACATGGACGCAGAACTGGAAGATGTGCTCCACCAAGTGCAGCTGTTCAATCTATCCTTGAACGACACCGTCTATGAAAAGGGAGAAAATTTGTCTGACGGCGAGAAGCAGCGTCTGGCCCTGGCTCGGGCGATGCTGCACAGGGGAAGGTTGTGGCTGCTGGACGAACCTACCTCTTCGCTGGATTACGTTACAGAAGCGCGTGTACTGCAGCAGCTGCTGGCACAAGCGGCAGAAGATACACTGCTGCTTATCTGTCATCGGCTGACAGGCCTTGAACATATGGATCAGATCATAGTGATGGATCAGGGACGTGTTGTGGAAACAGGCTCGTTCAAGGTATTGATGGAGCAAAAGGGTTATTTTTACGAGATGAAACAAATTGAACTGCAGATGATTGGAGAATCAAAAACCTAGCTCTACGATGAAAAGCCGCTCCTTAGCGGCTTTTTGTCGTTTAACGCTGCGAGGCCCACAAGCTCAACCATTTTTCTATGCAGGAATATGGCAAACACTGCCGATCATAGCTTGAAAGCATTAAACACGTCATACATATATACTAAGGGTAACTAGTCCAATAATGTAAGGAGGTTAGCTTAAGGTGAAAAAAGTAATGCAGTTCCCGCTCGTATGGATGTTTACAGGCAGCGTTCTATTGGGGATATCCGGATTCATCTCTCAAAGACTGTTGGTTAACTCGGAAGGCATCCTGTCCATTATGCTGGCACTTGCCGGAGGTATCGTTTCCATTGCAATTTACGGGCTTGTTATGAAATTCATCGCAGTGCGCAGCGTGGAGGAACTGCAGCCTCGGCGGGCAGGGACCGAGTTGTTGTTAGGTGCAGGAGTCGGTTTGGCCTTCATTGCTGTTTCTGTCGGGATCATCATGATGCTTGGCGGTTACAGCTTCACATGGTCCACGGAGAATGCTGTCAGTTCTATTTTGGCTATCGCGATCGCTGCAGCCATTGTGGAAGAATTGTTATTTCGCGGCCTGTTTCTGCAGGCCATAGAGAAGAGGGGCGGAAGCTGGATTGCACTCGCGGCAACTTCTATTTTTTTCGGTCTGGCTCATCTGCCTAATCCCGGAGCCTCACTCTGGAGTTCAATCGCGATCGTCATTGAGGCAGGTATCCTGCTGGGAGCCGGGTTTCTGTGGCGGCGTAATCTGTGGTTTGTGATTGGACTTCATTTTGCTTGGAATGCACTTGAGGGAGTGCTTGGTATTCCGGTCTCCGGTATTGACGCACAAGGTTTTTTTGACGTGCAGCTGTCAGGACCATCTTTGCTGACTGGTGGAACCTTCGGACTCGAAGCATCTATTGTGCCTGTTATCGTTAGTCTGCTCATAGCTGTCCCGATGCTGATCAGCGCGCAGCGTAGAGGACACATACAGTCCAGAAGATGAGGGAATGTCGTACAGATCTTTACTTTATACACAAATAACACGTTATGGGTAGGTCACGTATTGACCTGCTCTTTTGCTGTTTTGGTACATATGCATTGGTTCATAATGAATGAAATGAAAGGGTACTTGACCTTAGGTCCGACCTAAGGTATATGCTGTAAACAGGCAGAACAGCGAAGGTGGAGATGAAGATGGATGGTATGAAGGATGAAATTACAATTAGCGAGCTGGCCAAGCTGATGCAGGTATCGGTACATCAGATTCGTTATTTTGAGGAAAAAGGTGTGCTGCAGCCCGCATATACAGGTGAAAATCAATACCGGATGTACGGAATGGATGAAGTATACCGGCTCGCTCATATTTTGCTGCTGCGTAAGATGGGCCTGTCCGTGCAGATGATCAAAGATTGTCTGTCACATCTGACTGCGGAGCAGATTATCCCGCTCATTCGTCAGGCGCTATCAGACACAGAGGCAGCAATTCAACGGCTTCAGGAAACCAAACATTTTATTGAAAAGCTGCTGGAGGAGAAAAACCACATGCCTCAACCGGACGAAGAGATGTACGTGATTGTGCAGCGGGAACAAGTCCCTCTCACCCTATGGTTTGAAATGCAGGTTCCTGAAAGTCTGAGTGCACAGAAACTCGTGAAACACGGCAGCAGCATCTCTAATTTGTTCGAAGCGGATATTCATTATGTGTATCAAGACTCGGGCATCGTAGGTATGTATACTCGGAAAGAAAAAGCAGCGTATGATCTGATGCTGCCCGCAGGTTCATATGTATCCCGCAGTCTTTGGGTCCAGAATGAAGAACACCTTAAGACACATATCCAGCATTTCTATGCTTACGCTGATCAGATGGGATACATCTGTTCAGGGCCGCTGGTCATGGTGGAAAAATCCTATTTGTCCCTGTTCATGCCTGACCAGCTTCATTATGAACTTTTGTCGCATCTCTCCAATCCAGAGGCGGGAAGTGTATGAGCATCAATGGAACTACATGACCCGCAAAGGAGACAGCGATGTCAAAACAGAACAGGCTTAAACGAAAAAACGGATTTCATTATTCATTGTCATATTGTTACTCACAGGTATAGGGTTATATATTGCTGCACAGCAGGACTACAATTTCAAAAGTCCGGTACTGCTGATGCTGGGAGAAGATGATATGAATGTTGATATTAAGGACACGGAACGAATTTATCGTCAAGAGATTCATCCGTCTGATCTGCTTCGTGTGAAAACGTTCCAGCAGACGGAACATTCCATGTTACCCACATCTATTGCCGGGTCCGAGTGGAAGATGGGGCTTCGTTTTCTTTTGGCTCCCAGAAGTATAACAACTGACGGATATATGGATGAGATCGAGGATTTTTTGACGAGATTGTCCATGTGAGGATGTCTAAAGCTTATGTTGTGTAAAAATACACAAACAGACAAGAGCTTGTATCTAAGTGATACAGGCTCTTGTTATCTCAAACTTTCTTCTGTTGTATAATTCAAACTTTCTTTTCCTGCTTAAGTGTTCTCATGTGCTGCTGGTTTTCTTGACCAAGTGTACGCCATCGTATGCCAGACGTTCCACAGCTGCATCCTTCTGCCGTATGTAATGATCAAAAAAGGTTTTCGTATAGTCGGTCACCAGATTTCGCATTTCCACAGCATCCCGTGCACCTCGGAGTCCCTTATTAACGCCGGTAAACATAATATCGCAGTAATCTAAATGCGCAGCACGATCTACAGAGAAGTAATAGGTCTCCATGCTGTTGTTGACACCAATGATCGCATTCATGTTATAGTTCGGTTCACTAAACAGCAGCATAAAGGGTTTTTTAATGTCGCTGCCCAGAAGGCCAAACGCACCGCTATCCAAACCAATCCCGCAGGCGAACCGGTCATCGTCCCGGCAAACCATCGCTGTTGTAGGTCCTCCATACGAATGTCCGACGATACCCATGCCGATGTCAAGCAGCAGTCTGCCTTTAAAGATAGAATGCAGCTCTCCCGCGTCCAGTTTGTCAAGATAATCGGCAGCATACCTTACATCTTCTGCCTGTAGTGCACTATACTCTGTTAACTCGGCAAGGATCGGCAGGCTAAGCACGTTATGACACATCTCAATGGCCGTTTCATCATCAGGCCGCATCTCCATCGTTTTAGCCAACGCCAGCATCTCCCGATCTTCAGAAAAGGCCATAATGACGTCCGAAAAATTCTTGGATACGTTGAACAGGCGCCCATCTTTACGCTTATACATCGTGCTGTTCGGATGGCCGATACTTATGACAACATATCCTATGCTCGCCAAGTCTGTACAGATCACAGTACCCCATTCTGGACAACCTCCCCCGCCGCAAACATAAAATAACACCGGATAGCGCCGCTCCTTTCCCGAGAGAGCGAGGTCATCGTAACACCGGGTCTTAATATCTATAGAGAAAACATCATTACCCTTAATATATGCAGTGACAAGCGGCTGCTCATTAAACATTGCATAGACTTCAGGAAACATATATGTGGATGTCGCCTTACCTTCGCTGCTGTCGGACGGATAGTATACAAAAGCCGTTAGTTCTCTTTTGGCGTGGTCGGATGCTGTATATTCTAAGTCTATTTGCGTTCTGCCGACCTTATAACCGCCAATGGGCTCTGGAAATGCGTCATATGTCTGCAAATTCTTCTCCCCCTTAACTCATCAAAGTGGTGAATATGAATACACTGCCCTGAGATATATAATCGTTTTCAAAACGCTGTAACGTGACTTCTGTCTTCGGTGGATCCGATCTACTCCTTGTTTGTCTTGAGATCACTAACGATCGCAGCATATTGATGATCTTCAAGCAGCCCATGACCCATGAAGTCAGCAAAGTATCTGCTAATCTTGTGCTGCAGCAGGGGATCTTTAATATCGAATTCCCTGAAAAACATGACTAAATTAAACTGCATGGACTCAAACATAAAAGAAATCAAGTCGTCGTCTAGATCAGGCCGGAGGTATCCATCAATTCTCATTCGGCGTAAAATGTCCTTGATTAAGGGGAATGACTCACCTTTTAGCACATGAAGATACACTTTAAGCAGAACGGGCTCCGGAATAGTTAAAAAGGTTTCAGTAAGTTTGATTTCCAACTCATTCAGCGGCTCGGTCATTAAGCTGTTAACGTTACCGAATAGGCTGGTAAGGAAAAACTGGTTAAGTAAATCTCCGTTACTGTTATTAAAATATACGGCTCTTTTCTGGGTCACATTCCGTATGAGGAGACAATACAGATCATCTTTGTCTTCGAAATATCGATAAAATGTTCCGGGATGCATAGACAAACAGTCGAAAATCATTTTCATCGTTATATCCTCATAAACGTGATCAACAAATAAAGGCAAAGCACTGTTAGATATTTCTTCACGCCTTGCTTCATCTAAACGAAAGAACGAATTTTTCGGCATAAATGACTCTCCTTCAAAGATGGTGTGAACTAATTCACACTATATATGTAATTGATTCACATGTCAATATGAACTAAAGCTGCAAATCTTCTTCCAAAATGAGGTTGTAGTTCTGGTATAATAATAATTTCATCATTCATTCTAAGAGAACTCCAGTTGGAAAGGACTGAAAGCCGGAAGTGAGCAGGGGGGAATTCGTTTTTTATACGGCTGTTTTTGTTTATGCGCTTGTGATGTTGTTAAATGAACAGTCGATTTTTTTAGTCGCTGGCACATCGCTTATCGCCGTACTTCTCTTTTTTAGCATTTATATTTTTTATCCAATGGCATGGGAGACGCGAATGGAGCGGTTGGAGGCTTTTTTACGAAAAAGGGAGAACACGCCGTACATTTATATTTTCTATGCAACCGCCAATCAGCTGGATGAGGAAGTAGAGCGCACAATGGAAAAGCTGATGAGCAGTACATCTACCAGCAAGTTTGCGAAAGCAAACTATCAGGCAGCCTACAGTGCATATCGCAAGGATCTTTTTTCCTTGAGAAAATCGCTGCGCGAGATGCGCAGGTCGGATTACCGTACATACTATGAAACGTTTTTACTTGTAGAGGAAGGGGAGAGCGAGCGGGCCAGAGCGCATTTGAGTTCCATTAAAAAAGACTGGATGCGATATGCTCTTCTAGCCGAAATTGAACGTAAGCTGCATCATCATGAACGTGCCGAAGAGTTTGCTGCGAAAGCCGTGCAGGCTGCTAAAGGAGTTAACAGGTACGTCATGACAAAAGAGTACGAGAGGTATTACTCAGTGAACAGCATGTAACATGAACAAGAAAGAACACATCCGCGATGGGGCGTTATGTGTTCTTTTATTTGCCTGAAAATTTATATCCACAGACTCTTTTTCAGCAACCTGCTTTGGTCGCTTACCGGAAGAATAACAATTGGGGCTTTACAATAACGTATACGTTATTGTTTATAATGTTTAAAGGAGGAGTGGTACACATGATCCTTATTGGAGAATTGGCAAAAAGAACTAATATCAGCAAGAGAACACTTCATTATTATGAACAAATTGAATTGCTGCGCCCCACACTTATTACAGAGAATGGGTATCGTTACTATGATGAACATGCGATTCTACGCCTTCAAAAAGTTCTTCTGTTGAAATCCATCGGTTATACGTTGGAACAGATTAAAGAGCTGTTACAGAACCAGCGCCATATGGGCGAAAATGACAATTGGATCGCTTCTTTACACGAACAAATAGAGCTTATTGAACAAAAAAAGCAAGAGTTAAGCCGTAAGCAGTATTATCTCAGATCAACCATTCAAAGCCTGCAGCTAAAAGGAATGAATGACCTTGAGGAATTACTGCAGATTATTTCCAATATGCAAGATCGGCCGCTGAGCGAAGGGATTATACGACCCGAATTCAGTGATGATTTGCAGTTAACATCAAGGGAAATCGACATATTGAATCGTCTGCCTGTTCTTGGCAGTAGCGATCCGCGAGTCGAAAAGCTATTAACCATGTTCCAGCGTATACGAAGCATGATGTCTTCATCACCATATTCTCCAGAAGCACAGAACCTTGCTGCCGAATTGTACGAAATGGTATTGGAGCTGTTTGAGCGTGATGAAAAACTGCTCGATAAATATTGGGAACTTATGAAACCGAAAGATCCTGCTGAACCTGTAGTTATGGGGATGGATCATGAATTCATGTCTTATGTGGATGAGATGATTGGCTTTTTTTTGAAACAAAGAGAGGAGGGCATCCATGAAGCAGAATAGAAAAAGCGGGATTGTAAATAAGAATCTGTGGCTCTTCGTCTTGTTGGCTGGTTTGCTGATGCTGCTGTCCGCTTGTGGAATGTCACAAGATCCATTGAACGAAACGGGGCGTGAAGAGTCCAAAAGAGCAGCAGCGCATGAATCGGATGTAATAACTGTGGAAGTGCTTGTTGAAAGTGATCATGATTCCGCAGTTGATCTGGAGGTAGATATCAATGCCCGAAAAAATCCGCAAAGCATCCGTTGGGATACCATTAAACTCCCATACCAAGAGAAATTTGTTATCCCGAAAGATACGTTTATTCCTCTGATTTCTACTCACGTCAAGGCAGGAACAAAAGGCGATGAGGGTTGGATCAGCTGTTCTATTTTGTATGATGGGGAGTTAGTCGCGTCGCATAAGTCACGAGGGAGTGAGCCGAAGGCAGTATGTGAGAAAAAGTTTCATCTGGGACCGGGGTAACTTCACGGGCAGGTTTCTGTGCTCTGATGAACACTTGGAAGGTTATAAACTATAGAAGAGAGCGAGGAACACGATGACATTGACAGCACTGCTGTCTACCCTTGTACTGCTGGCACTCATTGATTCGACCAGTTTGGGCACTCTCTTAGTTCCTGTCTGGCTGCTGATGACACCCCGGCGTGTTCGGGTAGATCGATTTTTAATCTATTTATTCACCGTCTCTGGTTGTTACTTTGGTATAGGTCTCATTATGATGTTCGGAGCGGATGCATTTCTGGACAGATATGCTCTTCTGCTTGATTCAAAACCATTTCTGTTAGGGCAGCTGGTGTCAGGAATACTGTTAATGATCATAAGCCAGCTCATGGATACGAAGAAATCTCGTGCTCGCGCTGCGGAGCGTGCAGCAAGTGGACAGGGTTTTATTTTAAAATGGAGGGGACGTATTACGGGAGATGCGGTTTCCAGCAAAATGTCTATCACTGTGCTTATCGGGCTTGCCCTGACCGCGGTTGTGCTTGAACTGGGAACGATGCTGCCTTATCTTGCAGCAATCAGCCTTTTGGTTACAGAAGGACCCGCATGGCCTACTTCGGGAATTCTGTTATTGGGGTACTGCTTCGTTATGATATTACCTGCGTTAGTTTTGCTGGCAGGACGATTGTTGGCCTATCCTGTTTTGAAACAACCTTTGGCTAAAATAGATAACTGGCTGGTGAACCACGCCCATCGTGCTGCGGCCTGGATTGTCGGCATTGTTGGCTTTTTGTTAACCGTCAACGCTGTTTATGATCTAGGTTGGACCCAGTGAGGCGTGGGGGGATCGTTTTAGTCGTTTTCGTGTCCTGCTGTTTTCGACACATGGATGTGTTATTCGCACAGGCAAGTCGTCCACTCATCGCGTAGACTAAAGTAGATCAAGTCGAGTGAGGTGAAATCCATGGCTAGAACCAATGAAATACACGTTAAGGCAAAACGGTTCAAGGATCGTCCGGTCTGCGTGACTCTTCATAATGGCGAAACGTACATCGGGTACATCTCTGGCGTGAGCAGCGAAGGCGTAGTGCTTACCGGGGGCGGAAAACTAACACAAGCATCAGCGGGCAGACCAACAACATCAACAGGTGCAGCCGGCAGCGGTAGTTCATTTAAAAGCAAATCCAAGCCAGCCCGGACGGGTAAAACGGTATCCTCCCGGAGTCGGAGTAAGATCAATGGTGCGCGTAAGTCATCCACACGCTCTCGTGTGGCAGCACGTACATCGCCTCGTCGCGCTCAAGTTTCGTCTTTGATGCCAATGATGGGCTCGTTGTTAGGCGGTTTCGGCGGGCTGGGCGGAGCGGGTTCCATTGGAGGTATGCTTGGAGGCGGTATGCGCTTGTTCGGTATGATCCAGCGTTTCGTGCCTGTTGTGAAAATGGGGTACGGCATGATCAAACAAATACAGCCATTTATGGGTGCTGTGCAGGGTTTGATGTCACCAGCTCAAGCAGCCCAAGCCGAGGCTGAAACGGAAGAGCAGGAGGCCTAACACGGCAAGCAGAGTAAGTCCATCTAAACAGAAAGTCCAATGATCGTTAGTTGAAGAGATGACCCATAGTGAAACTCGAAACTGCAGGCTGCTCTCCGTACTTCAGGCGGAGGGTGGCCTATTTGTATTTTGTGTGGCTGACCACCTTGTCATGAAACAGGGCAGCATAACGGGGACGAATAAAGAGAGCAGGAGTGAGAGATTTTGCGTTTTGTGTTTCGTGTTTCGCATCTGTGTTCCGTTCCAGCTCTAACGATTTCCAGAGACCCTATTCCGCAGAATAACGAGCATTGAAAAATTTTAACGCTTCTGAGAAACACTATTTCACTCAAAAAGCGAGATTGGATGCGAAAAATCGCCCAATGGTTCCAAATAGCGTCTCCTGAAATCGTTAGAATATAAACTGGCCTCAAAAGAAGGAAATAAGGTTACCTGAGATCGTTAGCGCCATACCAAGGTTAGAGGTCAAGTCTGCAGGTTAGGAGATTAATAAGAGGGGGAAGGCAAAGTTCTACTAATATCTGCATCAAAACACCCCGTACCTAGTTACAGTACGGGGTGTGAAATGCTTCAATCACGCTGCGATTAAGCTTGTTTTGTTTTCAAACGGATTACGTTCCAGGACGCTTTGTTCAGCACAGCTTGTACTTTGCCTTGATCCACTGTTGTATGTCCACCATTGTGAGGAAGGACATTGCGTGGGTGCTCTTTGGTATTGGCTGCCTTCAAGTCGTTGTTTTCCAACACGATGTGCTCTACAAAAGTCGTTTCTCCGAAGGAGCGCAGGTCAACGTTCAGCTCCATGGACTCATCCAGATGTCTGTTTACCGCAAAGATGGTGATCGTACCGTTCTCTTCATCATGTACACTGATCGATTCAAGATAAGGTACATCCGTGAAGGCTTTGGAATCATATTTAGGTGAAGATGTGATGGACCGCAGCACCGTACCGCGCCCAAAGTTGGATGCGTGCATGAACGGGAAATACGTCGTCTGGAACCAGATTGCGCCGTTATTTTCCGTCATGATTGGTGCAATCGTATTAATCAGCTGCGCGAGGCAGGCCATTTTAACACGGTCGGCGTGTTTGAGAATGGTAATCAGGTAACAGCCTACTGCCAGTGCATCTTCGTGCGTGTAAACATCTTCAAATTCAGGAGGAGCAATCTGCCAGCGTTCTTCCATACGGCTTGTACCGATGGATTTCCATACATTCCATTCGTCCAGGGACAGCATCAATTTCTTTTTGCTGCGTTTCTTCGCCTGCACAAAATCACAGATCGAAGCAACACTATCGATAAATTGATCCAGATCCAGCGAGGTCGCCAGGAAGTCATACGTATTGTCTTTGTTGTTATTGTAGTACTGATGCAGAGACAAGTAGTCCACATTTTCATAGGTAAGATCCAGCACGGTTGCTTCCCAATCTGCAAATGTACTCATATCACGGCTGGAGCTGCCGCATGCCACGAGTTCGATATCCGGGTCTACCCATTTCATTGCTTTGGCTGTCTCATTGGCAATCCGACCATATTCGTATGCAGTCATCGCACCAATCTGCCAAGGGCCGTCCATTTCATTGCCGAGGCACCATGTTTTGAATTTATGCGGGTCTTTATATCCGTGAGAGATACGCAGATCACTCCAATAAGTACCGGACGGGTGGTTGCAGTATTCAATCAGATTTCTGGCTGCATCAATACCGCGGGTTCCCAGGTTAACAGCCATCATTACTTCAGTACCTGCCAGCTTGGCCCAATCTGCAAATTCATTGGTACCTACCGCATTCGTTTCAATCGTCCACCAAGCCAGTTCAAGCCTGCGCTTACGCTCAGCTACCGGGCCTACTCCATCTTCCCAATTGTAACCGGATACGAAATTACCACCTGGATACCTCACAATGGGCACGTTCAGCGCTTTGATGGCTTCGATGGCATCTTGACGGAAGCCTTGTGCATTTGCTGTTGGATGTCCTGGATCATAAATACCGCCATAAACGGCACGACCCAGATGTTCTATAAAAGAACCATACACCCGCGGGTCTACTTCAGCAATTTGAAAGTCTTTGTCGATCAGCATTTTGGATTTAAGCATATTGAAAACCTCCATAAGATTAGTTTGCAGTATCATGTCATAGCTCTTGGGGTGCATATCATCGTTTCAATTTGAATTGAATTCGCTTAAAAGCAAAATCAAAACATTGATTTGTTATTTAATATGTATCATAATGCGATTGTACAGAGCAAGTTGATTTTACACAGTTCGCAAAATAGCGAATCCTGAAATCGGCTATATAAGCTCCTATTCACACTGCAGGACAGCGGCTGGGTCCCAAATGTGATATTGAAAATAAATCAAGGAAGTGGATTCTATGATGCTTGGAACAGACGCATCTTCGCTGCTTGTCTACGAGGCACTAGCAAGTGAAGCCCGTTTAAATATCGTACGGCTGCTCCTGAAGAACAGGGAAATGCATATTAATGCTCTAGCCCAGGAGCTGTACCTGAGTAAAGCTATTGTAAGCACACATGTCAGTAAACTGCAGAAGGCAGGCATTGTGGGCAGCCGAATGAAGCGGGAGAATGGAGGGACCTATAAATATTGTTTTATCGTACAGGAGTTCATGACCATTCAACTGTCGCCATCCGTGCCCGCGGACGCTTCTTACCATGAAGTATCTATTCCCGTTGGGCAGTATACCGATTACGAAGCATGGCCGACCTGCGGCATCGCAACAACAACCCAGATGATTGGACAATATGATACCCCGGCCTGTTTCATGGACCCGGACCGGGTTAATGCGGGAATTCTGTGGATGGCACGAGGTTTTCTTGAATATAAGATTCCCAATTATCTGCATAACGATCAGCACCTTCGGGAGATTGAGATTTCACTCGAACTCAGTTCGGAAGCACCCAAGGTCAATGAGAACTGGCCATCCGATATTCGGTTCACCCTTAACGGTATTGACCTGGGTACTTGGACAAGCCCAGGTGACTTCGGTGATCGGAAAGGTAAACATACGCCATTATGGTGGAAGTTAGACGTTAATCAGTATGGCGTGCTGAAGGTGCTGCGCATTAACAAGGGGGGGACGTTTATCGATGGTCAGCGAATCTCGGATGCATCCATCTCGGACCTGAAGCCGCAGGCAGCCGCTTATTGGACATTTGGTTTGAAGCCGGAAGAAAGCGCGGCAGGCCGCGGGGGACTTACGCTGTTTGGCAAAGGTTTCGGCAACTATGATCAGGATATTTTGATCCGATACTATTATGATGGTCCGGAAAATAACGAGTCCGATGAATAACATATGCCATCTGTTATCAATCTATATATAGACACTGCTCAAGGCCAGACGTTAAACGAAATAGATAATTTCTCCAGAGTAATGGTATTGACAACGATTACATGGCTGGTATAAAATACAGCTAAATAAGGAGTGTCACTGATTCGATCAGGCACCACCACAGTCTGGATATCACAAGTTCTCTGCTTGTGTATTGGACCATGGTGGTGCTTTTTGCATATTGGGGGGTGAGAACATCATGAGGTTCAAGAAATCGTTAAACAATAACATCGCCCTGGCAGAGGATGCCGAAGGCTGTGAAGTCATTGTCATCGGAACAGGGGTAGGCTTCAAAAAAGTAAAGGGACAGCCTATCGAGCAAAGCCAGATTCAGAAAACGTTCCGGATCGGCTCGAATGATAAATATCAGCGAGTTGAACAATTTCTCAGCGATATCCCGCTGCAAGTCATCGATATCACGGATCAGATTATTGAAGAAGGCAGGGAGATTATAGGAAAAAAACTGAATGACTCCATTTTGTTAACGCTCGCAGATCATATTCACTTTGCTCTGGATCGTTTCAAAAAAGGAGTGGATATGCAAAATCCGCTTCACTGGGATATCCGGCATCTGTATCCTGCCGAATACCGTGCTGGTGAATTGGCAGTACGCAGGATCAATGAAGCTTTTCTGGTTACACTGCCCGCTGGAGAGTCCAGTTCAATCGCCCTTCATTTTGTGAATTCACAATTTGATTCGGGCAGTATGAACCAGACGATCAAGATTACACAGATGATCAATGACATTCTTGGGATCATGACCGATCATTTTGGAAGGGCGCTGAATCAGGAGTCTGCCGATTTTTCCAGGTTTATCACACATCTGAGATACTTTATCGTTCGGCAAATGAACCGGGAAGTGCTCTCATTCAAGGATCAGCAGTTTTTATACGATGTATTGTCAGAACGATATCCAGACAGCTTCCAATGCGCGCTCAAGATTAAGGAGACGATGGAACAGCAGCGCGGATTTGTAATTACTCCCGATGAGATGGTATACCTCATGATTCACATCGAGAGAGTGACATCCCGAACCGACGCGGGTTGACCTCAATACAACCCATTTGAAGCGTACCATCACGGTATGAATTGAATATGGAGTGTTACTGATTCGATCAGGCACCACCAAATGTTTCCGATCCCGCGAGTTTGCCGGGCCGGGTTTACATTTGGTTTTTTTTTCGCCAAAAAAAGGAGGAAGCAGCATGGATCACCGGGAGTTGTCCAAAGAGATTATCCGATTAACAGGAGGGCGGGAAA
This sequence comes from Paenibacillus sp. AN1007, assembly GCF_040702995.1. Classification (NCBI taxonomy): domain Bacteria; kingdom Bacillati; phylum Bacillota; class Bacilli; order Caryophanales; family Paenibacillaceae; genus Paenibacillus; species Paenibacillus sp. AN1007. The sequence continues at coordinate 2,645,567 of NZ_CP159992.1, read as the reverse complement.
ATATTACGCAAGCCTGGCATTGTATCACTCGATTGCGCTTTAATGTGTGTGAAGAAAAGAAAGTGCATCTTGAACAGATTCGCGCACTGGATGGTGTTCTTGGGGCACAGTTCCAAAACGATCAGTTCCAGGTTGTGATTGGCAACAAGGTTGCAGCCGTCTATGAAGAGCTGGAGGACCAGTTGAAACAAGCTGGTGCAGCGGAGAGAGAAGCAGAACCGCCGCGTTCAAGAGGTCTTAATGCCGTACTGGACACGATCTCGGGTATTTTCACCCCGATTCTTCCAGCGATTGTAGGTACCGGAATGTTGAAGGGGATTCTCGCATTGCTTGTTACCCTGGGAGCCATTCAGGAGACCAGCGGTGAATATCAGATTTTGGCGTCAATCGCTAATGCAGCCTTTTATTTCTTACCTTTCCTGCTGGCTGTATCGTCTGCACGAAAATTTAAAGTGAATGAATATATCGCCTTGACCCTAGCAGGCACACTATTATATCCAACCATTCTGAATGCTTACCTGGAAAATCATCTGGAGCCGATTCGTTTTCTATCTCTGCCAGTGTCGATCGTCAATTATACCCAGTCCGTGATCCCAATCATTCTTGGTGTATGGCTCCTTAGTTATGTACATCGCTGGGTGGATCGTTTCATTCCTGGTCCGGTTAAAGTGATATTTACCTCAATGATCGTGCTGGTGATAACCGTTCCGATTCTGTTAATCGCCATCGGGCCGCTTGGCAATTACATTGGCATCTATCTGGAGATCGGTACATCCTGGCTCTTTGCTCACTCGGGCCCATTAACGGGAATCGTGCTGGGCGGACTTATGCCAGTGATCGTTATGACGGGTATGCATTATGCATTTTTCCCGGGAACCTTACAGAATTTGAGCAAACTCGGTTACGACGTGCTGTTACTGCCGCTTAACCTTGCAGCCAACATGAGTCAAGCTGGCGCCGTAATGGCGGTATTCCTCAAAACTAAAAACAAATCGATGAAATCGATTGCTTTATCCAGCGGCATATCTGCTTTTCTTGGCATCACAGAGCCTGCAATCTATGGAGTAACGTTGAAACTGAAAAAACCGTTCTATGCTTCGATCATCGGTGGAGCAGCCGGCGGTGGATTTATTACAGCGGTAGGGTTAAAATGTTTCGGTTTTGCCGTTCCGGGTCTGCTGTCACTGCCATTATACATTGATCCAAGAGGTGGGATGTCCAATTTCTGGTATGCGCTTATCGGTGTAGGCATCAGCTTTGTCGTTTCTTTTACGGTAACCTTATTACTCAAGTGGGATGAACCCAATATGACTCTACCCGCTGTATCAGGTCTTTCCGAGGAGGGAAGCGCAGCCGAATTGACGGCAGCTGATACGACAACAGCATTAACTGCAGGAGCATCCGAATCAGCAAAACAACCTGATCAAGCACTTTCACCGCCGCCTGTAACCGTTCATTCCATTGAGGAGAAGAAAGGCGAAATATTCAGCCCGCTAACAGGTGATCTGGTGCTGCTTAAAGAACTGCCTGATCCTACATTTGCTGAAGAAATGACGGGCAAAGGGATTGCGATTTATCCCAAAGAGGGACGTGTAACGGCACCTTTTGATGGAACAGTAACCATGATTGCCAAAAGCAAACATGCGATTATGCTGACATCCAACAGCGGAATCGACATTCTCATTCATGTTGGACTTAACACGGTGTCTCTAAAAGGTAAGTTTTTTGAAGAGAAGGTTGTTATCGGACAACGAGTGAACAAGGGAGATTTACTGCTGGAGTTTGATCTTGAAAGCATTCAAGCTGCCGGCATTGATCTAACAACCCCGATTATTGTAGCCAACACGCCAGATTATCTTGATGTAGTTCCCGTTAAGGTGAAGGGGGTGATTCCATTGAATGAATTGCTGCTGCTCACCGTTCGTTAAGTTTATTACTACACGAATGAAGGCTTTCTATTTTACCGAGTTATAAAATTTAACGTTATATTTACACAAAAAAGGAGAGAAACCATCATGACACAAACAACAAAACACGCATTCCCTAAAGGATTCTTGTGGGGAGGAGCTACGGCTGCTAATCAGCTGGAAGGTGCATTTGACGCTGACGGTAAGGGACTTTCTACCTCGGATATGGCACCGTATGTTCCTCATGAGGAGCGTGATGGCAAAGATTTTACCTTTGACGTAAACTCCGTTGAACTGGAGCAGTATTTAAGCGGCAGTACGGATGTGTATTTCCCGAAACGAAATGGCGTCGATTTCTACCATCGCTACAAAGAAGATATTGCATTGTTTGCCGAGATGGGCTTCAAGGTATTCCGCCTTTCCATCGCTTGGCCGCGAATCTTCCCGACAGGAGAAGAAACCGTTCCTAACGAAGCCGGACTTGCGTTTTACGATAAGTTGTTCGACGAACTGTTGAAGTACGGCATTGAGCCGCTGGTGACAATCTCTCACTACGAAATGCCGATTGAGTTAACCCGCAAATACAACGGCTGGGAAAGCCGTGAGATGATTGATCTGTATTTGAAATTTGCGAACACATTGTTCGACCGTTACAAAGACAAAGTGAAATACTGGATCACCTTCAATGAGATGAATATGATGCTGACCAGCTTGTACACGGGCGGCGGCATTTTGGAAGATAAAATCAAAGGTACACCGGAGCAGGTAGCCTATCAGGCAACACACCATCAGTTTGTGGCAAGTGCACTGGCTGTGAAAAGCGGTAAAGAAAAAATGCCTAACGCTCAGATTGGCTGCATGATCTGCCGTCTGGAGACATATGCTGCATCCAGCAAACCGGAAGATGTGCTGCAGACCATGAAAGAAGATCAGATGAACCTGTTCTATCCGGAAGTGCAGGCGCGTGGAGAGTACCCGTCTTACATGCAGAGATACTTTGAAGAACAAGGCATTGAACTGGTGAAAGAGCCTGAGGATGATGCGATTATCCGCGACAATACGGTGGACTTTATTGCTTTCAGTTATTACATGACGTATATCGGTAAATACGACCCGAACGACAACAGCAACTCTGGTATGCTGGTAAGTCAGATCAAAAACCCGCATCTGAAAGCCACAGAGTGGGGCTGGCCAATCGATCCAATCGGCCTTCGCATCGCGCTGAACCGGTTGTATGATCGATATCGTATGCCGCTCTTTATTGTAGAGAACGGACTCGGCGCTACCGATACGCTCGAAGAGGATGGATCTGTGCATGACCCTTATCGCATTGATTACCTGCGCAGCCATATTGAACAGATGAAGGAAGCAGTGGCAGACGGTGTGGAACTGATGGGCTTCACAAGTTGGGGACCCATTGATATCATCAGCTGTTCTACATCCGAAATGGGTAAACGTTATGGCTTTATCTATGTCGATCAAGACAACGCAGGTCATGGTTCATTGGAACGAACGCGTAAAGATTCATTCTACTGGTACAAACAAGTGATTGAGTCCAATGGAGAGATTCTTTAATTAAATGTAATTAAGACTCGTCATTCTTATCTCTAGTTATTTTAATAAAAATATAAGAAGGTTGCCTCATCAGGCAGTCTTCTTATATTGCATTTCACGCCTTTGAACTCTAACACAAAAGGTCATTAAACATTTCGAATTGACATATCGCAAAAGATCGATATAATAATGGTTATGAATCCAATTGAAATATTAAAAGCTGTCTCAAATGAATCCAGATTTCAGATCTTACAATGGCTCAAAGAACCATACGAACATTTCAAACCCCATGAAGGAGTGGATATGAATGAAGTAGGGGTGTGTGTGAGTCAAATCACCGACAAACTTAACATGACGCAGTCGACCGCTTCCCAGTATCTTACGATATTGCAGCGGGCAGGGCTGATCACAACCAAACGCATAGGCAAATTTACATATTATCAGAGAGACGAGGAAGCGATAGCTGAATTTACTCGTTATATGATGAGTGATATGTAAGTTGCAACTGAGTTCTTAACCGGAATTCAGTTTTTCTTCACCTCTTCATATCGACAATTTCCAATATGTCTTTTTATGTTTCATTATATCTACAAATTTAGATATAACAATTTATAAATTCGTTAAGGAGTGGATTGAATTGATGTCATCTCATTCGAAAGTTTACATTTTAGCCATAGTCAGTTTTTTAGTCGGTACTTCCGAGTATGCTTTATCGGGTATTTTAGATAAAGTGGCTGCCTCTTTTGATGTCTCACTGGCTGCAGCAGGTCAGTTAATCACCATTTTTTCTTTGATTTATGCTCTTTGTACACCAATCCTAATGGCACTCACCGCGAGTATGGACAGAAGAAAGTTAATTATGATCAGTATGGGGATATTTGTTGTTTCTAATATCCTTGCGTTTGTCCTGCCAGGATATGGACTCTTTGCAGCTGCTCGGATCATGATGGCAATCGGAGCAGGAATTGTCGTGGTCACCGCTTTGAACATTGCTGCTAAAATTGCACCGTCAGGTAAACAAGCAAGTGCTATTGCTACAGTGGTTATGGGTTTCACAGCGTCATTAATCATTGGTGTCCCCCTCGGGAGAGTTGCAGCCGACACTCTAGGTTGGAAATCCATGTTTGCAGGAATTGCGATTTTAGGAATGCTGGCTATGATCATTCTTTCTTTCGTCATTCCCCGTATTGAGGGGGACGCGCCTGTGCCGCTTAAGCAGCAGCTGAGGCTGTTGAAAAAACCTAAAGTCGCATTAGGATTGGCGATCACTTTCTTCTGGCTGGGAGGATACTCAATTGCTTATACCTATCTTTCACCCTACTTACTTCACGTTTCAGAATTAAATGAACAATATCTCAGTGGAGCTTTACTCATATTTGGTATAGCAAGCATGATTGGTTCCAAACTTGGGGGCTTCAGTGCGGATCGGTGGGGAGTTAATCGAACATTATTCAGTGGATTTGCACTGCATATTCTCATGCTGATTCTGTTGTCTATTGTAACTCATACGTTAGTGGGCGTAATGCTCGTACTTTTGTTGTGGTCCTTTTCCGCCTGGTCATCCGGTCCAACGCAGCAATATCATTTAACAACCATTGAACCGGAAGCTTCAGGGGTTATGCTTAGTCTTAATCAGTCCATGATGCAGCTTGCTATGGCCGCGGGTGCTGGCATGGGAGGAATCGCTATTGAAACGTTCTCTCTCTCATCGATAACCTGGATTGGTGCTGGCGGGATTGCGATCGCAGTTATGGCGTTGATCGTTCTTAATCAAGTAAATGTCGTTAAACAAGCCAATGTCAATCATGAACTAGGGTGAATCAATCATAGATCACATTTTTACCTTCATCACTTAACTTTTTCAGAGATGAAGTCATATGATCAATTTCTTCATCCGTGTGTCGTTCCCATGAACCTAATTCAGCGACGATCTTTAGTGGGGATTTGGATCGATAGGATCGGGTCGGGTTTCCAGGGAACCGTTTATCCGTTACGTTGGGATCATTTTCGAAATCTCCTAAGGGTTCTACGATGTAAATTCGTTCTTTTGAATCAGATCGTGCTAATTCAGCACCCCATTTAGCAGCATTTAAGGTTCCGGTGAAGTAGATGTGATTCGACTTCTTGTCTTGATAATTGGATAAAAATTGCGGCTCTAATAAATCGCCAATGTTTAGTTCTGCTTTGGTACCGTGGAAAAAAGGGCCTTGATCCAAAATATTCTTTGTGTCATCCATGCCGAAACACCTCTTTTTTATTGGATTTGTATTTAGCAGTATAGTGCAGGCATCGGTGAAAAAACAGTCTGTTATTCTATTTTCGTAAACGTTATAATTAGAGTAGAGGAAAGATGATCGAGCCGATATGTCTCATCTTTGTGTTGAAATCATTAATGTAAAGCATTCACTAGTAGAAGATACTGTCCTGTTGAACGGACCATAATTGTTTCCATTAAGCCGCTAACTTAGCGGCTTTTTTTGTTTTTAATACGAACAGCAGTCAGCCGAAACACTTGGGCTGCATCCATTATCTGCCATCGGATTATTTTTTATATTACACCTTAAACATCGGGGCATTGGAAGCGTAATACGAGATAATAAAATGATGGAATTGCTCCAATGATGAAGAGAGGTTTCGATGTTTCATCCATGACAAGCTGATCGGATATACGGCAGCATCGTCAGCGATCGGCACATAGTGCAGTCCAAGATTACGACAGACAGAGACAGGCAGCAGTGCAACCCCCCGATCCAGTCTGATGATCTCGACCAACGTATGAGAATCGACCTCGAATGCCAAATGGGGAACAAAACCTGCCCTTTCACACAGCATCATGGTGAAACGTCGGTATTCATCGTTATTGGCGAGAGAAAGAAAAGGTTCACTCGCAGCGGCATGTAATGAGATTTGCTGTTCACTGCCATAAGCATGATCAGCAGGCAGGACAAGCACAATGTCCTCCTCGACCAGCACACGGCTGTCGATTTCCTCATCCTGAACAGGGTAGCCGGTGATCCCCAGATCCACGTCTCCTTTTTTTAGCTGTGTAATAATGTCATTTCGGCTTGCAATACCTTGATGAAGCTGGGAATCGGGGAAAACTTCGATATACTCACGTATCAGACCTGATAGAAATCTTGAATTGGAGATGGAGATCCGGATCAACCTTGACAGTTCATCCTCTTTTTCCGTAATGGCCAGCTTGGCATTCTCCAGCTCAACAAAAATGCGGTTCACATGTTTCAGCAGAATTTCTCCAGCGGCATTCAGCTCAATGTTTCTGCCTTTCCGATGAAAAAGGGGAGTACCCATTTCGTCTTCCAGCCGCTTAATCGTGAGACTTAACGAAGGTTGAGCAATGTTTAATTGGGCAGCAGCTTTTGAGATATGTTCTGTGTAAGCCACCGTTTGAAAATATTTTAGCTGGAGAAGCTCCATTGGTATGCACTCCTTATTTATTTCAATAAATATATATAGTACTTATTATGTATTATATTAAATTTAAAGAATGATGTAGACTTTTTTATAAGCAAATCAACAAATTCAAATTACATTTAAACCAATACCCCAATAACTTGATGCAAAGGCAGGTGTCTTTTTCATGAAAATCGATGTAAACAATATTGCTAAAAACCTGAATACCCCTTTAACTGCTCCGGCATATCCGATGCCACCTTATAAATTCGTCAACCGCGAATATCTGAACATCATCTATCGAACGGATGAACAGGCTCTGCGGGCAGCTGTTCCTGAGCCATTGCAAATCACCGAACCCTTGGTGAAATTCGAAGTGATGTGGATGCCGGACGTCTCCGGACTTGGTGCATACACGGAAGCTGGACAGGTCATCCCGGTTCAGTTCAATGGAGAAGAAGGGGATTATGTGCATTCGATGTACGTGGATAACTTCCCTGCGATCGCCAGCGGCCGAGAGTTGACCGCATATCCGAAAAAGCTTGGTGCTCCCAAGCTGTACACAGACTCTGACACACTTGTGGGCACACTCGACTATGGATCACTGCGAGCAGCCACCGCAACGATGGGTTTCAAACATGTGGAGATGGATAAAGAGCTTGCAAAAAAAGAAATCTGCCGTCCCAACTTTATGATCAAAATCGCCACGGATTATACAGGCAATCTTCGCATCTGCGACTTGATTCGTACCCAAATTACCGATATCGAGGTGAAGGAAGCGTGGACAGGCCCGGCTCGGCTGCAGCTGTTTGAGCATGCACTTGCGCCTTTAGCTGATCTGCCGGTGCTTGAAGTCGTGTCTGCTTCCCACATCCTGACGAACTTAACTTTGAATGCAGCACAACCTGTATACAACTATCTGGAAGAAAAATAAGGAGGCAGCATATATGAGAATTGCAATTGTAGGTGCGGGTTCACTTGGAACCATCGTTGGAGCTTATCTGGCAGATGGCGGAATGGACGTGGAGTTAATTGATGCCTATCAGGAACATGTCGATGCACTTAATCAGACAGGAGCGAAAGTAATCGGTACGACTGAGTTCCAGGCGAAAGTAAAAGCCATCACTCCTGATCAAAAGTCAGGGCAGTATGATCTAATATTATTATTAACGAAACAGCTCTACAATGAGTCTGTGTTAAAAGAACTGCTTCCATATCTGCATGAGGACAGTGTCGTATGTTCTCTGCAAAACGGGATTCCGGAAGATAACGTGGCATCTATCGTTGGTGCGCAGCGAGTTATCGCGGGTTCGGTGGAGTTTGGCGCTACATTCATGGAACCTGGCGTATCCAGTCTGACCACGGCGTATCCTCAATTCAAGCAGTACGCATTCCAGATCGGGGAATTGAACGGGGAGACGACCGAGCGAATTCAGCGTGTAAAGGAAGTGCTGGATCTCGTTGGTGGTACACATATTTCGGATAACCTGGTAGGGACGAAATGGTCAAAACTGCTGATCAACAATGCTTTTAGCGGCTTGTCCGCTGCACTGAATGGCACGTATGGAGATATTCTGGATCATGAAGCGGGCATTCGAAGTGCTGTTCATATCATCGACGAAACGATCAAGGTCGGACATGCAAACGGTGTTTCTTTTGTCACCATGAACGGATTCGATATGGCTTCACTGGAGCTGCAGAGCGGAAATGATATCCCCGCACGTATTGAAACGTTACGTCATGTAATGGAACCATCCAGACTGCTTAAGGCGAGCATGCTGCAGGATCTGGAGAAACAACGTAACACGGAGATTCACTATATCAACGGTGTAGTTTCGAGCAAGGCTAAAGGTACCGGGATTGCAACGCCGTATAATGATATGGTCGTTCAACTGGTCGAAGCCGCAGAAGAAGCACGCAACGTACCTGAGTTTAAAACCAACATCCAAGCTTTTGAACAGCTTTTGAATATGTCACGGGTCTAAAGCTTGAAGCTTGATGTAATTACGAACTCATAACACAAATAAGACAAATAACAGATAGAACACATATAAAAAAGCCTTTCCTACCACATGAGCACAAGATGTAAACATGTTAGGGAGGGCTTCTTTATTTTGCCAAGTCTATCTCAGGCATCGTTGTTCAAACGGTCTAATCCTGCTCCACAAATTAACTACCCTTTGTCCTCATTGCCAGCATAATGCAGCAGCATATCAACTAACTGTCTCGTCATCTGATCATCCAGCTGATGAAGTTCATGAGATCGGTGTGTAAACATCTTCTGCAGCATACCCATCATCACCGTAAATATGAACTGCGCCAGCTTAAGCGGAGGGGCAGCGTTACGGATACTGCCATCGGCAGCTCCTGAGTTCAATGCTTCAAGCAGGAAGTGGTTCTCTTTACCGTTTTGGATAAACCGTTCATAAGTATCCTTTAATTCCGGCTGAAAATGAACCACCTCATAATTGATATCAAATAATTGAATAAAACGAATATGGTCCGGATTTTCCTTAGCAAAAGAAACCCATGCGTTCAGCATTGCTGCAAGCTGTTCACGGCCACTACCATTTGGGGTTGCAGCCTGTCCGACATACTGTGTCATGGATTCAACCAACTGCATCTGAATGGTAAGCAGCAGCTCATCGATCGATTGGAAATGTTTATAGAAGGTCACTCGGCTTAGATTCGCTTCGGCACAAATGTCTTTGATTTTCACTTGAAGCAGACCGTGCTTTAGAAAAAGCTGCTTGCCCGCTTCGATCAGTTCATCCCGATTCTGATTTTTTAACTGCTGATGCCAATTTTCATTCGCCTGCATATCGTTTTCCTTTCTTCGAACGTTGTGTGCTCATCGTAAGTGATAATGCCGCCAGTAACATAAAGGCACCAAAAATATACGGAAAGTTCACGTTTTTGTCAAACAGTAGACCGGCAGCTAGGGGGCCAAACACGGTACCTAAGCTCGAATACGTCGTATTCAGGCCTGATGCATAACCTTGACGATCCCCCGCGCTTTTGGATATCAGGGAGCTGACGGTTGGTCGAAGGAATGCATTAAATGCAAAATAAAGCGCCGATGTAAATAACAGAAATACCAGACTTACCTTAATTAACATGAGCAGAAGAGCAATAGGGGCCATGATTAAGGACAGACGGATGAGTTTGATTTCACCCAAGCGTTTCACAAAAAAGTCCAGCAGCCAGATTTGGACCACGATGCCGATAATCGCTCCCATCGTAATGATAATGGAGATGGTTGAAGCATTAAAACCGTATTTATACTCCGCAAATAGCGAGAAGACCGTCTCATAACTCATCAGACCAAAGGTCATCGCAAGAATAATCAACAAGTATCCGAAATAAGGGACCTTGAACGAACTCCGGATTTGCTCGCCTATTGTGAACCCTTTATTCTTCGACGTTGAGGTCGTTCTCTTTTCAGGTGGAAGAGTCTCTGGCAAGAGCAGGGTGAGCAGTGCCGCAACCAAACCCAAACCGGAAGCAACGAAATACGGCATACGTACACCCATCTCGGCAATAAAACCGCCAAGACCAGGCCCAAGTACCATACCCAGGTTCATCGATGCACCAAAATAACCCATCCCCTTGGCACGGGTCTCCGGCGTTGTAATATCGGCCACATAAGCCAGATTGGCTGGAACCATCAGACCTAGACTGATTCCCCCGATAAAACGAGCGATATAGAGAAGAGGCAGAGATGTGGATACCGCAAAAATAAGATCAGACACGACAACCAGAAACATACCTGCCATAATCAGCTTTTTGCGTCCAAAACGGTCAGCCCATTGTCCTCCTAGGGGAGAAAATAGAAACTGAGCTGCGCCAAAGGCCGCGACCAAAAATCCGGCAACGGTGCCTCCTGCATGGAACAGCTTGAGATACTCCGGTAATATCGGAATCAGCATCCCTTGTCCGAGCAAAGCAATAAACAGATTTAACATCAAAATAAACATCGGAAAGCGGGTGGATTGTGTCATCGTACGCATACGTTTACATTTCTCCTTCTCCATCATGTACACATTTTTTATAGTTTACATATCGTTAACCTTTACTCAATGTAAACCATTATAGTGTGTTATAATTCCTGTTGTAAATACATTTTTGATGGAAAAAGGGTGAGACGTATTGATTGATCACAACAATCAGGAAGAGTACCGAGATCCAATGAACTATGATCTGGAATTTGGCGGTGAGACGGACAAATACGAATTTTTCCTTCAACTTGCCAAGAAAAATCCGGGACATGTGCTGGAGCTTGCTTGTGGAACAGGATTAGCCACACTTTATTTAGCCGAAAGAGGAGTTCAAATTAGCGGTGTAGATATCGTAGAGCCTATGCTCGCGTATGCGAGGGTCAAAGCGAAGGATCTACCGGTTGCTTTTATCGAAGCAGATGCGCGTACGTTTGAATCCGATCAGCGCTTCTCCATGATTTTTCTGACAGGAAATGCATTTCAGGCTTTTCTGAGCGATGAGGATCAGCAGGCATTGCTGCAAACGGCGTATAATCATTTGGAGCCTGGTGGCATATTTGCATTTGAGATGCGGAATCCGGACGGCAATGATTTATCGGATGAAGAAGAAGAGCACTGGGGCACATTTGTCGATGTGGATGGCGTGACGGTTAATGTATCTGGCAGCCAGACATATGATGCCGAGAAACAGATCATGCACTGGACAACCGTTCGGGACTGGGGCCATCGCCAAACGACGTCACGCATTGCTTGCCGATTTACGGATGTGCAGACACTTAAGCAGTTGCTGTCAAAGCAAGGTTTTACCTTAGAGAGACAGTATGCGAACTGGGATCAAACAACGTTTCAACCCTCAAGTCCAATGGTAATTAGTGTATGTAAGAAAGGGTAAGTATGCATCGTAATGATTAAAATGATTGAAATGATGGGTTGAAATTACATAAGTAGAAAGGGGAATATTGGATATGACAACAACATCTAGAACTTGTAACGATTGCGGAGGTACATCCTTTGTGGAGGCAACGGACTTTATTAATTTGAGGCCTTTGGATAAAAAGATGTCGCTTGGTTCTGAACGCGTGTATACGATCTGTCTGAACTGCGGTGAGGTCGTTTCCATTAAAGTGAAAAACCCGGAGAAGTTGGTGAAATAAAATAATTCTCGGGAGAGAATACAAAAGCAATCCTGCACGTTTAGTACGACATAACCGTTTTATCATTTTTCGTTACAGGCAGCCGATACATATATCGGTTGTCTTTTTATGGCTTTAGCCAGTTGAGTGCGTGAAACGCGCGAAACAAAAAACCACCCGCTATGCGGGTGGAGGGATGAAGGGTTTGACCATTATGACCATTCCAATACAATTGAGATGTTCAGGCTCAAAAAGAAAGGAATGGTCATTCATGGCAACCAAGAGCTACAGCCTAGCTCACACAAAGTGGATGTGTAAGTACCACATTGTGTTCACCCCGAAGTATAGACGGAAAGAAATCTATAATCAAGTGAGAAGAGATTTAATCGAAATCTTTAAACGTTTGTGCAAGTACAAAGGAGTCGAAATCATAGAAGGTCACATGATGCCCGATCATGTCCATATGTTAGTAGCCATCCCTCCAAAAATTGCGGTCTCCACGTTTATGGGATATCTAAAGGGAAAAAGTTCGCTCATGATCTTCGAAAAACATGCCCAGCTTAAGTATAAATACGGAAATCGAAAATTTTGGGCCGAAGGGTACTATGTGAGCACAGTGGGTCTAAATGAAGCAACCGTAAGAAAGTATATTCGTGAGCAAGAAGCACATGATCAGGCGGTAGATAAGCTGAGTGTAAAAGAATACGAAGATCCATTCAGCAGTAATCGAAGCAAAAAGAAGTAAAACCAGTTTACTGGTAAGTGAAAGAGACAAATTACACTGAGCCTGAACAGCCCTGCTGTCAGGCTAGCGTCTTTAGGCGCAGTTTGGCAACAGGGGGTTATACCCCAAGAGCAAACCACCCGTTGGACGGGTGGTCCTGATTTGGCTTTTCCTTAAGCACAGAATATCTTCATACAAACGGCAAACGAGACCCCGCTTGTATTTCAAATGTTACATTTAGTAGAATGATGAAGCACATACACTTGAGTTTAAGAGGTAACGCTAGAATAGGGGTGCAGCAATGAACCACATTTTACTTGTTGAAGATGATGAGAATTTTGTGTTTGGAATAGAATATACGTTAACCAATGAAGGTTATGAGGTCACTCATGCGGGAACCTTGAAGGAAGCTCGCGATGCTCTTGCGCAGACCGAAATAGAACTCATTTTGCTCGATATTAATTTGCCTGACGGAACGGGATATGAATTATGCAAAGAAATTCGTGTGGACTCACAGGTACCGATCATTTTTCTCACCGCGCTGGATGAAGAGATGAATGTGGTCGCGGGATTAGATCTGGGTGCTGACGATTATATGACGAAGCCGATTCGTACCAAGGAACTTCTTTCCAGAATCAAGGCTGTTTTACGGCGTCATTCCCGACCTGAACAGCATTCGAACATATGGAAATCCGACGACTTTGAATTTCGCGTGCTGGAAGGTGTTGTTTTCAAAAATAAAAAGGAAGTTGCACTGACAACGCTGGAGTTCCGCCTGCTTCTCATGTTAATGTCCCATCCTAAACAAATATGCAGCAGGACATCAATCCTTGAGAAGTTATGGGATGTCTCTGGTGAATTCATTGATGATAATACATTGTCCGTACATATACGCAGATTAAGGGAAAAAGTGGAGGAAACGCCAGCCGCGCCAAAGTATATTGTTACGATTCGCGGGGTTGGATACAAATGGAACGCCGAAACGACAGGAGCATACCGCTGATGGTTGAAGTCATCCGTAATCCGGAGTGGAAATCTGTGTACACCAAATTTATCCTTGTTCAATTAGGTTTGACTGCAATCATTTACGTTGTGATGAATCTGCAGATCCAAAGCATCAATGAAACGGTTGTGAACCAGCAAGCGGCCTTTGTCGGACAAGTGTTAAGCAAGCAGCCGCAGCTTGAAGATCAGCTCATTCATACGATCACTCAAGGTACAGAAGAGCAGGATCTTAAGTTAGGTAAACAGATATTGTCTCGATACGGGTATACAGAGCATATGAATATTCAGGATCAGCCTGCCCTATCGGGAACAGCCTTGCCCGGGAATACAGCGTTGGTCTTTTTTCTGTGCGGTATCCCGGTGCTGCTGCTTTTATATTGGGAGTACCGCAAGTTGTTTTCCAGAATTCGCCGCGTTACACATGCAGCGGAACAGGTGGTGGAAGGTCAATTCGATACTTCATTGCCTGAGAATGCAGAGGGAGACTTCAGTACCCTTGGTCATAGCTTTAACATGATGGCAGGCAGACTAAGTCATAGTGTAGATCAGCTGAAGCAGGAGAAAACATTTCTCAGCCATCTGCTTACCGATATATCACATCAACTTAAAACACCGCTTGCATCGTTGCTTGTGTTTAATGAAAATATGCTGCATGACCCACATATGAAAGAAGAGATCCGTACCACTTTTCTGGAACGAAGCAGGCAGCAGATTGAACGCATGGAATGGCTGATTATCAGCTTGTTGAAGCTGGCACGAGTGGAAGCGGGAGCTATCGTTTTTCAACTGCAAAACATTAAACCCAAAGACATTATTGAATCAACGGTGCAGACCTTGCAGCCTTTGGCGGAGCAGAAGAAACAGAGGATCATCGTTCAAGGCGGCGAAGGCATGCTGCTGCATGCAGATGAGGAATGGTTAACCGAGGCGATTATTAATCTGACTAAAAATGCACTGGAACACTCTCCGGTATCAGGCAAAGTGTACATTACGATGGAGGATGAAGGATTATTACACTCGATTATCATCCGGGATGAAGGGGAAGGGATCAGGCCGGAACAGATTCCCCATGTATTCACGCGTTTTTACCTTGGGAGAAGCAATGCTAAACCCCACAGTACCGGGGTAGGCCTGTCACTGACCAAGTCCATTATTGAAGGTTTGGGTGGAATGATCTCGGTATCCAGCGAGCCTGGAGAAGGAACGGAATTCCGAATTACTTTCATGAAAACTGTGTATTGAGAGGAAGCTTACAATAACGTAAGCTTCCTCTTCACTTTAACGTAAGCTTCCAAGCTTATAATAACCCATATGAATACATCAATTGTTCAAGCTCTTGAAGGAGGCACATGCTTTGGAAATTTTAAAAACGAATGACTTATGTAAAACATATGGAAGCAATGACGCCAAAGTCGATGCCCTGAAAGATATTAACTTAACGGTTCAACAGGGTGAATTTGTTGCTATTGTTGGTGCCAGCGGTTCGGGAAAGAGTTCGTTACTGCATCTGCTTGGAGGTGTGGATCGCCCAACCAGTGGACAAGTTAATATTGATGGGACAGATCTATATTCTCTAAACGAGACGGATTTAGCAATCTTCAGAAGACGAAAGGTCGGTTTCATTTTCCAGGCCTATAATCTGATTCCGGTTCTAAGCGCAGAGGAAAATATTAAACTGCCTATGCTGCTCGATCATCGTCAAGCCGATGAAGACTATGCAGACGAATTAATGAATGTACTCGGCCTAAAAGACAGAAAGCATCATCTCCCTAACCAGCTATCGGGTGGGCAGCAGCAGCGCACAGCTATCGGACGGGCGTTGATTAACAAACCTTCCATCATTCTGGCTGACGAACCGACGGGAAATCTGGATAGCAAAAACAGCAAGGAAATTGTAGATTTGCTCACCTATTCGGTTCGAAAGTACAATCAAACCTTGATTATGATTACACATGATTCCGATGCAGCCCGGAGAGCGGACCGTATTGTGAACATTAAAGACGGGGTTCTTTTCGATCAGCAGCTTGAGGGACAGCACGATGCGTAAGTATACGGAGCTCACGAAGAAATATTTGCTTGGACAGAAAAAAAGATCCATTCTCACCATTGTTGGCATCATTCTATCCGTAACGCTGCTTACGGCTGTCGGCACACTAGCGATGAGTTATCAGGACAAACTGGTACGTCAGACGATTCAAGATTACGGAGATTATGAGGTGTCCTTCAATGGAGTTCCGGGCAAAGACGTGCCTCGCATCGTGAATCAAGCCACCATAGGCAGTGCGGGAGTCATTCATCGTATTGGTTATGCCATCATAAGTTCAACGAGTGAAAAGGAGAAAAACGAAAACCCGTTTGCTGCACCGTATCGTTATTTGAATGTGAAAGGATACGACGCGCAAGCCATGTCCAAGCTTCAAGTTCAGTTAGAGAGTGGACGTTTGCCGCAAAAGCCTAACGAAATCATCCTGTCATCCTGGAGCCTGAATACGTTCGCTTCGAAACCAGCAATTGGAGATAAGATAACGCTAAACCTGGGAGATCGGCTCGAAGCTTCCACAGGAAAGGTGAAGAGTGCGAACTCCGTTGGTGATTATGGGTGGGACCTGGATGAGAAATTCAAACCACGCATGAAACAGCAATATACCGTCGTCGGGGTGATGAAAACAGCCAAAAATGTAACGTGGTCATCCACTTTTATCTATTCAGCGATTACGTATGATGATCATCAAAAAATCGATCCGTCTCAGAATTTTTTTATCTATGCGACCATGAAATCGATGGACAATATAAAGGAGAAGAGCGAAGCCATTCTGTCTTCATCGGGTTTGGGGAATGTTGATCAAGGTTCCGCTCAGGAGCTGAACCGGGAAACCGTTATAAAGAATGTACGCATTGAATACAACAATGAATTGCTCAAACTCTTTGGCAAAAGCACCTATTCCAACGTTAACCAAAGTTCAATTTATGCATTGGCAGCCATTGTTCTTATCATTATGGGATGCACAAGCGCAGTAATTTACAATACGTTTCATATTTCAGTGCTCGAACGCATCTCTCAGTTTGGCATGCTGCGCTGTCTCGGTGCAGCACCCGCTCAGATTCGCAGAATTGTATTCAAAGAAGCGACTGTGCTTAGTCTGATTGCCATTCCGATCGGTTTATTTACAGGAACCATTTTGATGAAAGTGTTATTCTATAACATCAGTTTGCTGACATTAGGTTTTCTGAACGATATGCACATGATTATTTCAGTGCCTATTCTACTTGCGGCTGCCGGTTTAGGACTGATTGTTGTCTATGTGTCAGCGCTGGGTCCGGCCAAGCTGGCATCCAGCATCTCACCACTTGAAGCACTGAAAACCTCAGGCAGCACGGTGGTAGAGCAGGGGGATGTCAAACGCTTGTCCTTTGCCGGAAGCAAATGGCTTGGATTCGAAGGGCGGTTTGCCAGTCGAAATATTCGGCGGAACCGAAAGAGATTTCGCATTACGGCTTTTTCAATGATTATCAGCATGGTCATGTACATTGTGTTTAGCGGCTTGGTGAACGTTCTGGGTACAACCTCTGCATCAGGTATCAATTACTCTTACTCTTTGGACTATCAGGGTATGAGTAAACGTATCCCTAATTCGGTATATAACAAGCTGGCTACACTTGATGGAGTTAAACAGGCTTATTCTTTCTACAATCATCAGCTCCAAGCGATCATTCCGAAAGAAAAATTGAATCCGAATTACTACCAGCAGCAGAAAGAAATGTACAGTGTTGAAATGGAGAACGGATATCGGACGGATAACAACTTTCTCATGTCTTACGGTATAAACGGACTTCAGGAGCTTCGTCCCAAACTCACCTCCGGAAGCATTGATGCAAGCCAAATGAACGATGAAAATGGTGTCATTGTTATCCAGAAAATCAGCATGACCACCGAAAAAGGAACTAACATGATCATTGACCAGACCCGTTTCAAGGTTGGGGATAAAATTAAAGTTCGCTCAATGAATGACAATCAGCCTTACAAAACGGTTACTGTTGTCGGAACCGCAGATCAAGGTCCTCTTTCTGGTGAATACACCGAAAGTGCTATTATTCAAATGATAACGACACCAAAGGTGATTGAAAACATCACGAGTGATAATGCTTATGACAGAATATTACTTCAAGCCAATCCTGAGACAGATAACGGGGCAATTGTGGGTTATTTCAAAAGTCTTGTGCAGCAGGATGCAGGGTATAGTTACCGTGATCGGGTAGAGGAAATGAAACAAGCTCGCAACGATGCGATGACGTTAAATATATTCCTGTACGGCTTCATAGGTGTCATTGCAGCTATTGCGTTTCTGAATATTTTGAATACGGTGAGTACGAATCTTATTCTGCGAACGAAGGAGTTCGCCGTATTAAAAGCGATTGGTATGACGCAAAAGGAAATTCGCAAAATGGTTTTGCTTGAGGGTGTGTTCTATGGCGTATTTGCAGCTGTGTACGGAAGTCTTCTCGGTACAGCCTTGAGCTACGGTGTATCTTATCTGATGAGGAATGCTGTGCAGATCGAATGGGTTATGCCTTGGAGCAGCATTCTCACTAGCAGCTTGGGTGCTATCGCAGCCACACTCTTAGCCTCCTACTGGCCGCTTAGACGTCTTGAACGAATCCAGATTACAGATGGTTTGCGCGGGGAAAATTAACGCGTCAAAAAGCCCGGTTGTTCGCTTTAAAACGAACAACCGAGCTTTTTTTTGGCATGAATAAATTCTGAAATAGACAGGAGAAAAATTATAGAATTAAACATCAGATCAAATCCGAGGATGAAGAGCTCGTTACTCCCTTAAGAAAAACAAGTACAATTTTCTCCGCTAGGACGCGATGAGACTCATATTTTTGCTGATCATGTTCTCGGTTCCCCATCAACATTAGAGTCGAAAAAGCTTCTGCCAAGAATAGCGGCTCTTCTTCACGAAAGATTTTCTTATCCATGGCTTTTCTAAAATGCGAGGCTAACACCTCATGAATCTGATGTTCTGCTTCACGAATGGCATGAATCTGTTCTTCCTCCAGAAAAGGCTCCGCTTCACGCATCATCATTTCGATCTCACCATGCGGATTGGCAAGACGAGCTTCTGCTAATCGAATTAACCCGTCTCGCAGATGTTCCGCCTCATCCAGCATATGCGCGGTAATTTTTCTAACGTTCTGCAGCATCGTTGTCATGGCTGCCACGAATAGATCCGCTTTGCCCGCGAAATGATAATATATGGTTGGTTTGGATACGCCGCATTTCTTGCCGATCTGCTGAAGGGTCACCATCTCGTAGCCAAATTCTTTAAATAGGGTGGATGCCGTATAGATAATAGTCTGCTGCATGGAAATGTCATTGTCCGTCTGCTTGGGTCTCCCGCGCAAACGTTTAGGTACTTGCTCTGGCATAGATTCGTACACACTCCTTCCACAATATTTTATGTCAAATCATAAATATAAGCAAAGAGTCTTGTAATTTTACTTACCAGTAAATATAATTAATTCTGTAATTAAAAATGATACGTTTAAAGGTAGGGCAATAGAATTATGGTAAGGACAGCAGCGCGTAAGAACAGATGGAAAAAAATTGCGATATGGACCAGTGTAGTGATTATTGCCCTGGTTGCAGGAATGTCTGCCTACTTGGCATCGGTAACCTACAGCCCATCGGAACAAGCGGAAGCGGCAATGAAAAGTGACAATCAGGTCGTTGTCAGCGAAGTGAAGAACGGTTATCAATTTGAACCTAAAGGGCAGCACATCTCACAGCCGAATGTTGTGTTCTATCCCGGAGGTTTGGTGGAGCCGGCAAGTTACGCGCCTATGGCACGGGCACTAGCGAAGCATGGACATCGTGTATATATTACAAAGATGCCGCTGAACTTGGCGATGTTCGGGGGGAAACGGGCCGATTCGTTTCTCGCGGAACATGCGGGTGAAAGCTTTGTTATTGGTGGGCATTCATTAGGAGGTGTGTTTGCTTCAAGATATGCTGCGGCACACACAGACCAGATCAAAGGTGTCTTTTTCCTGGCTTCTTATGCAGATGATGGCGGGAGACTGGACGGAACGAACTTGTCCGCACTGCAAATGACGGGCAGCAAGGATGGTGTTCTGAACTGGGAATCGTGGGAAAAAGCCAAATCCAATCTTCCGATTGACACGACATATGTAAGTATTGAAGGCGGTAACCATGGTCAATTTGGCTCCTACGGAATGCAGAAGGGAGACAATGAACCTAAGATCACAGAACAGGAACAGCTTAAGCAGGTTGTTCAGGCATTGGAAGAATGGATAAAATCAATAAAACCATGAGGAAATAAAAAAAAGACCGAGGCTCTCATCTGCAAACGATGAATGCTGTCGGTCTTTTGTTGATTTTCTATTGAACAACGGGATCGATCTCCGCTTCTCTTGGTTAACGTCTTCGGAAAGCTCCGCCGCGTGCCAGAGCAAAAAAGAGGAGCAGCGCAATAATCGAGCCAACGATCGCCGGAATGATATGAAATCCGCCAATCACCGGTCCCCTCGGTCCAAGCAATTCCGTTCCTAGCCAGGAACCGATAAAACCCGCAACAATGTTCCCAAGTACACCGCCCGGTACATCCCGCCCAATCAAGCTGCCGCTTAACCAGCCAATAAGTCCACCAACAATAAGTACCCAGAGCAGATCCATGGTTTGTTCTCCTTTCTTCGGGTTTATTACAAGTTATGTCGGGCTCAGTGGAATATACCTCATCTTCCTGTTGGTGGAGGAGTTTAAATGGTCTGTGCTAAGATGAGAGTACTTAGGATGCAGGCTGGGGAACAAGGATAGAAGGGGTGTACAGACATTGAAGAAAATACTTGTCATTGACGACGAAGTCGCCATTCGAGATTTGATTGAGCTTGTACTACGGCGAGAAAATTATGATGTGAAAACCGCAGAAGATGGCAAAACCGGACTGCAATTGTTAGAATCATTTCAACCCGACCTGGTGCTGCTTGATTTGATGCTGCCAGATTGCTCCGGATATGACTTGTGCAAGGAAATAACGGGCAAACGTTCTCTTCCAGTGATTATGCTCTCTGCCAAAAATGAGATTATAGATAAAGTGCTCGGACTAGAGCTTGGCGCGGAAGATTATATGACCAAACCCTTTGACAATCGGGAATTGCTCGCTCGAATCAAAGTGGTTCTGAGAAGAAACGAGAGCAAGGTAGAAGCTGGTGAAGGGACAGAATCGCAAACGACACGTATCGTTCATGAAGAATTGACATTTGATCTTGAAAGCCGAAGAGTGCTGAAAAACGATGTGCCTGTCTCCCTAACAGCCAAAGAGTTTAAAATTCTCGAAACTTTACTTAAAAGGCCTGACAAAATCTATACTCGGGATGAGCTCTTACAGATCGGATGGGGATATGATTTTATGGGGGATAGCCGCAGCGTCGATATGACCATCATGCGATTGCGGAAGAAACTGGAGGATAACGCGGACGAACCGAAATATGTCCGAACGATCTATGGGTTCGGCTATCAGCTTGGAGGTGGCGGGGCCTGAAGTACGCAACCCGGTTACTGCTGAACTATTTGTTTTTCTCCGTGCTGTCCTTTGGCATTATCATATTTGCTATTAATAAAGCCATTGATTACTACAGCTTCATTACCATTGAAAAACAGATGATGGAGAAGGCGGATCTGTCTGAGTTGTCCTTCCGTGAGGTGCTGGCACAGCATCGATCATCATCAGGGGAGCCGCAGACGAAAGAAATCGTCAGACTTGCACTGGAGAAGCTGAAAGCTTCAGGCAAGGAAGTGCGGATCTATGACAGCTCCAAGCAGCTGCTCGGTTTGGCTGTAGATGGCATCATCATTAATGATGGCAAACCACACATTTTCGAGAAAAATATTGAAAAAGCTCTGAGCGGAAGTTATGCCTACACTGTAACGGATGACCATTTGCTTTATTTTGCAACACCCATTCAGAATCAATTTTACGAAAATGCATATGTGTATGAGTTCGTAGAGGACATTTCGTACTTTTATGCGATCATGGATCAAATCCGTTATGTCTTATTTGCGGGTGCAGGCGGATTCATTGTGCTGATTACGTTAGCCAGTCTGTGGATTGCACGCAATACAACCAAACCGATTAAGGTGCTCCTGGGTGCCGCACAAAGTTTCTCCAAACAAGAATTTCGCCGAGTTCATCTGAACCGCAAGGATGAGCTGGGCATGCTGGCGGAAGGGTTAGATCAAATGGGTCAGCAGCTTCATAATTACATTCAATACCAGAAACAATTTGTCTCCAACGTATCTCATGAATTAAAAACACCTCTGGCAGCGATTCGTGGTTTCTCTCAATACTTGTACGAAGGGGAGAATGAGAACGAAGAGCTGCAAAAAATCTATGCGCATCTGCTGCAGGAATCGGATCGGCTCACCCGTTTGATCAATGAACTGTTGTTGTTATCCCGATTTGATAAGACAGGTTCAAGCGAACTGGAAGTCGAAAAGACAGAAATGAACTCGCTGATCCAGCAAGTCGCCACGAATATGGAAGCCAAGGCGAAGGAGAAAAAGATCAGGATCACGGTTAAACAAGCGGAGGGAGACCCGGCAGATGAAAATCTGACAAAAGTCTACGCGAATGTCAATCCAATGCTCATATCCCATGCAATCGCCAACCTTATGGATAACGCTATCAAATATTCAGGCAGCCATTCTACGATTGAAGTGCAGATGGAACATACGTCAAGCGAGGTTGTTGTAAAGATAGGTGACCAAGGCATCGGAATCGCGGGTGACGAACTGGAGCGAGTACAGGAACGCTTCTACCGGGCGAAAAATGCAAGCACAGCGAATGGTTCAGGACTCGGGCTGTCCATTTGTAAAGAGATCGTCGAGCGGTTCAATGGATATATCGACGTGGAAAGTGAGTTAGGACAAGGCACGACAGTGACCATTGTGCTGCCCCGTGCTTAAGCTTTCTCCCATATGGAAGCCCTAATAAGTTCCGTTACAAGACTGATACATTTCTGTTATAAGACTAACAAATGCTTTTTTTATAATGACTTCATAAGAACAAATCACACATTTATGGAGGGATTAAATGATGAAGTCTACAAAGAAAGCTGCAGGTTTTATCCTACTGAGTATTGTCCTAACGATGGCAATGACGGGCTGTCAGTCCAGCAATGCCGAGTCTCCCGAGCCTGCTCAGAACTCGGTTGAACCAGGTACATCGAAGGAGCAGAACAAAGACGAAGGAGCAGCAAATTCAAATGCCCCTGCTTCCGAGAAATCAGAGGGAGAAGATAGTGCCGTCATTAAAGAAGGTTCAGTGGAGAAGGAAGGCAATGTGGTGCTGAAGGAGCTTGCTTTTGTCTATAACGAACACACGATTGCGATCTCGGATACAGCGAATGAAGAGCAGATGGAGCAGATGCTGGGTAAACCGGATAACGTGAAATCCCATACGTATACTGAAGGTGATGGAACCAATATGGATAATTTAATCGGATTTACGGAAAAAGTATACACGTACCCTGGTCTGGAGATTAAAACCATCAGTGTACCTGAAGGCAAACAAGACTCGATCTTTAATATCCAAATTACCGATCCCAAGTATACGACAGTTCGAAACATTAAAGCAGGGGACAGCTTGGACACACTTAAAAAAGCTTATCCTGAAGGAAAGCTAGTGGGGGATGGGGCACCTGACGAGGAAGATGACTTCCGTTACGAGCCATCAAACTATGTAGATGTCATGTCGTTCCATATCAAGGATGCCAAGGTTGAGAGTATTCAGATCTTCAGCCTGCTGGACTAAATATACAATCGACTCACTTCTTTGATTCACAGAGCGGTTTTATAAGATTTACTTTTCGAACCTGCCCAAAAGTTTGGGCAGGTTTTATGTCGTTATGAGTTGATAACGTTGGTCAGAATAGACGAACCATAGTGAAATGAACACATCTCTATATTTTCAAGTTACTTTCCAACTAATACAAACACATTTTCATCAGGGGCTTTCATTACAGCTATATTCCAGACTCCGTTGCAAAGGGAGTTCTTCAGAACTGTCCTACTGAGGGAATTTTAAACTTATTACTGTCCAGGCAGAGCCGTTCTCCAAGCTGCGTTCTATTTTCCAATTTTCAGTTAAACCCATAGAAGTGTAGAACAAAAGTGATTTCTCAATATCTTTCGTATGAATACAAACGCATTCTAATTTTTTAAACACCTGATGCATCTCCCTCTACCATTATATAAGAACAAATGTTCCTTATGAATTCTACTATTTCCCATGTTTAAAAGCATTAATTACTTAGAAAAGTGCTTGAAGAATAAAGGGTACAAGTTTTCCTTACGCAACTTTTTTGGATGCCCGTTAAACTCTTGCGGCACTCAGACTATGTTTGCTTACACTCAAAACGTTTCTCTAGACCCACACAAATGTTCAATGATACCATCATACAAGTGTTAAGAGAGTTGAAGATTGCGGGAGGAACGGAATGTGGATCAAGTAAGATACGAAAACTTAAAACTCGGGGAACGTGGGGCGATCATCAGTATCATCGCTTATATATGTTTGACCGCAATAAAGCTGGTGATTGGCACTATTGCTGGCTCTGAAGCACTCAAAGCAGACGGCTTGAATAATGCAACGGATATTGTCGCATCCATCGCCGTACTGATTGGTTTAAGATTCGCCCAGCGTCCGGCCGATAAAGATCATACATATGGGCACTGGCGGGCAGAAACGGTGGCTTCTCTTGTCGCTTCGTTCATCATGATGGCTGTGGGGCTGCAGGTATTATTTGAAGCCTTCACTTCCGTATTCGAGGGTAAGCACGAATCTCCTGATCTCCTTGCCGCGTATACAGGCATTTTTTGCGCAGTTGTTATGGTTTTAGTCTATCGATACAATAAAAGACTGGCCACACGTATCAAAAGCCAGGCAGTTATGGCTGCCGCACGGGATAATATTTCCGATGCTTGGGTGAGTATCGGTGCCGTCGTCGGGATCGTGGGTTCCCAGTTCGGCCTTCCGTGGCTTGACCCTGTAACGGCGATTATCGTCGGTTTGCTGATCTGCAAAACGGCCTGGGATATTTTCAGAGAAGCTACGCACCATCTTACAGATGGATTTGACGTAGAGTTGATTCAAGAATACCGGGAGACCATCGCCGGAATCAACGGTGTAGAGACGGTTAAAGATGTACGAGCACGTAATTACGGCAGCAACGCCGTGGTTGACGTGGTGATCACGGTTCGTGGAGATTTGGATCTGCAGCAAGCTCATGATATTTGTACCGATGTGGAAAACGAGCTTCTGGAAGAGCATGATGTGTATACGGTACACGTTCATGTCGAGCCGGAGCCAGAGCAGGAAGCAGTCAAAGAATACATGTGATATTGTTCGAAATATAAAAGGGCAAGAATACGCAAAAAACCAGTAAACAATAATGTTTACTGGTTTTTTTGATGTTGTTACCTTCGAAATTCTTTCACATTTTTTACACTCCCGTGTTAATGAAAGTGTCCTCATGCTGCATTTATTTGGGCATATTGTACATGATTAGATTATTGTACTTATCCGCGTGTTTCTGTTCATCCAGAATAATACCCCACACTGTGTCTTTGTATATGCCGTAGGGGAGACCAAACCATATTTTTCTGTACTTCTCTACAGCGGCAAGTTCACCCTGAAATGCCTTTTGCAAGCCGCCAAGATAGGAGGAAACTGTTTCCGGAGATTCACTGCTTACCCCCGTAATTTCTTGACCCGTAAGATCTTTGTACATCTGTCTGAACATCTGATTATGTCCGCGCTCATCATTACGAATGCTTGTAATTATAGCTGCTTGGGTAGAGTCAGGAGCCATGCGGATGAGAGCATCATAGAACATTTCATCATTTCGTTCACCTTGAACAGCCGATTGTATTAATCCAAGTGCTTCAGCCGTGGATGTCGCCCATACTGGAGTAAAAGCACTTCTGTAAAGATAAGGATACGCCGTGTACATTCCAATCCCTCCATAACAATGATGAGTTATGATATGCACAGATGCCCAGCAGCGTTAACCTTCTTTTCGTTACAATTGCTATATGACATTTCTTACCCCGGCATTCTAACGATTGGAACGCTTAACGATAGCGTCTGGAAATGTCTTTTTTAAAAAGCTTACTATAGCCATAGGCTAGCACAAAAGGAAGGAAATAGGACCAGTACGTCCAGAAGATATTCCATCCGTTAAAATAAACAACATGCCCCATCAACTTAGCACACCACTCAATCAGCGTCAGCACAAGTGCTGATATAAAGATGCTTGACCAAGGTCTGGTCTTTTTTACTAGAATCATGTACATCATGATACACCCCGTAATAGGATAAATACCAAGTTCCATCGGCAGAGCAGCATATGACTGGTTGTTTGTATTCGGCATAATATTCCAAAAATAATTAAACCCGACACTGTTAATGCAAGCCGATATGGCCACCCCAAGGGGGAAAAATAACACGAGCAAGTAGTAATGACGTCTTAAAATCCACGTACCCAGCAGCAGGGGGATGAACATACCTAGAACCCAGTTACCCAGCATATCTTTTCCTCCAAATCTAACTCTGATCGTCGACTTCTGTTTCGGATTTAATAGCGTTTATACGTGGTATATTACGAGTTAATCTGTTTTTTTCTGTTCGAGGAGACGGTTGACTTGCTCCGCAATGGCATCTAGTTTTCGATCGTAGTGCTTGTAAGTGAACCAACCTACAATGGCTTTAACTGCAAAGAAGAGAACTGCAGCGATAATCACCAAAATGTAATCATGTGCAATGTGTTTTAACCAATCATTAATGTGCTGCATTGTTTATAACCCCCGTCGCGTACATATATCATCTGGTTAAGATGCCCATTAAATCTTAAGGTAATTCATAAATGCTAATAAGATCCTTTGCGTATAAAGTGTTGCTTTTTGTCGAAATCCATGCTACATTATCGATGTAAACGTTTATATTTGCTTTAAACAACATCATATATGATTCAATTTGGCGTGTTACTGTTCGGCAGGCAAGGCCTAAATTGGGTGGTTTGTATATTTATTATACCCACCCAATTTAGGCCTTTTTTTATGCACAATTTCAGGGTGAGGTGTTTACATGAATTACAAAGAAACCGCTAAGGCTATCCTTGACAACGTAGGCGGACAAGAAAATATCAATGATTTTCTCCATTGCTCCACCCGATTAAGGATGAATCTGAAAGATCCAAATCAAGCAAAAACAGATGAAATTAAAGCCATGGATGGCATCATGGGAGCCGTATACAGCGGCGGACAATATCAAGTTATTATCGGGAATGATGTAAGCTATGTATATAATGAACTTAAACAAATGATCACTATAAAAACAGATGAAAACCCGGAGCCAAACAAGAAAAGAGATATGAGTTTCAAAGGTTTGTTTGAGAGTTTTGCCGGATTGATCACGGGCATTTTCCAGCCGATCATTCCGGCAATCGCAGCAGCAGGGATGTTTAAAGCTTTGCTTTTGTTAAGCACATCTCTTGGTCTACTGTCAAAAGAAAGTCAGATCTACGCGCTGCTGCTTAATATCGCTGACTCTGCTTTTTATTTTCTGCCTTTTCTGCTGGCATACTCAAGTGCACAGAAATTCAAAACCAATCCATATATTGCAGCCACACTGGCGGGGGGTTTACTGCATCCTAAAATGATCACATTACTTGGAGGAGAAGTGCCCGTACAAATCGCTGGTATTCCAGTACCTAATATCAGTTATGCGTCCAGCGTATTACCCATCATTCTGACCGTTTGGCTCATGTCTTATGTGGAGAAATTTGCAGATAAGGTGTCTCCAGGACCAGTGAAAATCTTCCTTAAACCTCTGATTGTTATTCTTGTCATGGCACCGCTCGCACTTACGGTTCTTGGACCAATTGGTAACTATCTGGGTGTCGGTTTGTCTGACGGTTTATTCTGGATTCAAGGTAAAATCGGCTGGTTAACCGTTGTTATCTTGGCTGTATTCTTACCATTTATCGTGATGTTCGGAATGCACAAAGTGTTTTATCCCGTTATTTTTGCAGCCATGGTTTCACCAGGATATGAAACGTTAATTCACAGTGCGATGCTTTCTTCTAACATGGCACAAGGTGCCGGAGCACTTGCAGTCTGGTTCTTGGCGAAAGATAAAAAATTGAAGCAGGTTGCCCTGCCAGCCGGCATATCTGGATTGTTCGGCATTACCGAACCAGCCCTGTACGGGGTACATCTGCGGTTGAAACGCACTTTGGTTGCCTGTATGATCGGAGCGGGTTCAGCAGGGCTCTTTGCAGGGATTGTCAATTTAAAGGCCTATGCTGCAGTAGGGCCGGGTCTTGCTTCTTTACCGATGTTTATCGGAGCTGAAAATAACTTTACTTATGCGCTGATTACAGCAGCCATTTCTATCATTATTACTCCCGTTGCCGTTTATTTCATCGGCTTTAACGATCCCGGAGCAGCGTCTGATACACAAGCTTCCGCGGTAGAATCTGTTAAAGTGGAAACAACATCTCAGGCAGCTCCGAAGAAAGAGAAACTGCAATCCCGTCTGGTTGTTTTCGCCCCGATTGAAGGAGAGGCCATTCCGTTAAAAGACGTGAAGGATGAAGCATTCTCCCAAGAAGCGATGGGTAAAGGCATGGCAATCAAACCTGCCAAAGGGCAGGTCGTGGCTCCATTTGATGGAACAGTTCAAACGGTGTTTCGCACCAAACACTCCATCGGTTTGAAATCAGTAGAAGGCATTGAACTTCTGATCCATATCGGGATTGATACTGTAAAGTTAAAAGGACAGCACTTTAATGTTGTTGTTCAAGAGGGTGACATCGTGAAACACGGTCAACTTCTGATCGAGTTTGATATGGACGCTGTTGAAAAAGCCGGCTACGACACAACAACACCGGTGATTGTAACAAACAGTGGCGATTATCTGGAGATTCTGGGACACGAGAAATCGGAAAAAATAGGCCCAGAGACGCCGCTTATAACCATTTTGTAATGATTATGGGGTGAAGCTCACCCTGAACATAGAGGAGCATGGATATGAGAGTAGTTAAGGTTCTCAATACAAGCATTGTTTTGGCCAAGCGGAATGATAATAAAGAGGTTATCGCTATGGGCAGGGGAATCGGATTCAGAAGCAGACCCGGAGACATGATTCATGATCATGAGATTGAAAAGGTATATGTCGTTGAGAATGAAGGAATGTCCTCGGATATGACAGCGCTGATGAAAGAGACGCCGAAAGAGTATTTAATTTTGGCAGACGAAATCATATCCTATGCTAAGCAAGCGTTATCGAGGGATCTAAGCGAGAATCTATACTTCTCATTGACAGACCATCTTCATATGGCTGCCAAACGGTTCAAATCTAATATTCAGATTCAAAATCGCATGTTATGGGAAGTTCAGAAGTTTTACCCGCAAGAATTTCTCATCGGGAAACAGGCGTTGAAATTTATCAAAGATCGGCTCGAACTGGATCTGCCCGAGGAGGAGGCAGCCAATATTGCCTTCCATCTGGTCAATGCGCAGCAAACGGAACAGAACATGAGTCAGGTCATGATCATGACCAACACCGTGAAGGATATTCTTAATATCATTCGAATTCATTACGGAATTGAACTGGATACATTAAGCATTAACTATTCACGCTTTCTAACGCATCTGCAGTTTTTTGTGCAGCGGTTATTGGAGAACACGATGCTTGAATCCAAGGATGATGAACTGCTGGAACGAATTTCGAGTAAATATCCAGAGGAAAGCAATTGTGTTTCCAAGATCAACAATTATATTGGCGCGAAATTCGAACGATTTATGTCCAACGAAGAGAGATTGTATCTCATCATTCACATTAGTCGTGTGATGGACAGAGCGCATTAACAGGAGGAGTATGACATGAAGACCATCAGAACATTTCCCGAAGGATTTTTATGGGGCGGAGCAATTGCAGCGAATCAGGCTGAAGGAGCCTGGAACACAGCAGGGAAAGGCATATCTACCGCTGATACGGCAATGAATAAGAAAAACATAGGTGACTACAAAAAGCAAAATGCTGTAAACTCGGAGCAGCTCGCGGCAGCGCTCCAGGATCAATCTACCGTGAATTATCCGAAACGAAGAGGAATTGATTTTTATCATCGCTACCCGGAGGACTTGGCGTTAATGGGTGAGATGGGGATCAAAACGCTGCGCACTTCCATTGCGTGGACTCGGATTTTCCCGAATGGGCATGAAACGAATGCAAACGAAGAAGGGCTGCTTTTCTACGATCGTCTTTTTGATGAGATGATTAAAAATGGTATTGAACCTCTGGTGACCTTGTCTCACTATGAGATGCCGATGTATCTGGTCGATCATTACGGTGGATGGACATCCAGAGAGGTAGTCGACTTCTTTGTTCGCTTCAGCACAGTGGTGTTCAACCGCTACAAAGATAAAGTAAAGTATTGGATCACATTTAATGAAATTGATGGCATTGTGCGTCATCCGTTTACCAATGGTGGTATTGTTCCAGATCGGTTCAAGAATGTTGAGCTAGCAGTATACCAATCGCTGCATCACCAATTCGTTGCGAGCGCTTATGCCGTAAAGCTGTGCCACGAGATTATTCCAGACGCCAAGATCGGATGTATGCTGACAAGCCTGCTGCATTATCCTCATACATGTAATCCGCTGGATGTGCTGGCCGCTCATAAAAATAATCAATTTAATCTGTTCTTTACCGATGTGCAGGTGCGCGGCGCTTATCCAGGTTACATCGAGAGATATTTTAGAGAACAGAATATCGTTATCGAAAAAGCTGCGGGTGACGACGAATTGCTGAACAAGTATACCGCTGACTTCATATCATTCAGTTACTACAACTCCTTTGTGGCCAGCGCAGATAGCGAGGGCTTGGAAACGGTTAGCGGCAATACGATGGGAGGCATCAAGAATCCCTATCTGCCTGTCAGTGATTGGGGATGGCAGATCGATCCAATTGGTCTGAGACTCGCGCTTAACAATCTGTACAGCCGTTATCAGGTTCCTCTGTTCATTGTAGAAAACGGACTGGGGGCTTATGATACCGTTGAAGAGAACGGAACGATTCGTGATCCTTATCGTATTGAATACCTGCGTTCCCATATCGAACAAATGCATGAGGCGCTGCTGGATGGCGTTGAAATTATAGGCTATACCGTCTGGGGTATCATCGACCTGATCAGCTATTCTTCTTCGGAAATGGAAAAGCGTTATGGTTTAATCCATGTAGACCAAGATAATGACGGAAACGGCACACTTGCGCGAAGACGGAAGGAAAGCTTCTTCTGGTACCAAAATCTGATTGCCAATAACGGACTTTAAACGTATGCCAAAGAGTGAAAGTAAGAGATGATTTCTGTCTTAAAGGAATCATCTCTTTCCATTCGTAACATGAATTGGCAGGCTAATACAATTTATAAATATATCTTTCACCACATTCTTCTTTTCGGTAGAATATAGTTATCTGATCTGTAATCTTTTTCCTTATTGATAACAGATTGGAAAAATGATTTGAAGGAGGAGAATGAATGAAATCAGCGGCTTGCAGGGAGAGACGATTGGTGTACAGAAGGATGGGTGTGCTGCTCTTATTCATCATGCTGGTCAGTGTTTTGCTAGGGCCTGGCTCAACGGCTCAGGCTGCCGGGAAGACGATTACATCCATGGAGTACTTTTCGTCTGCTGACGGACCGGTCATATCCAAATCGGGGGTGGGCAAGGCCAGTTTCGGGTTCGTGATGCCTAAGTTTAATGGGGGTTCTGCTGCGTGGAGCGAAGTGAACGGGGATTTAGGTGTTAATGTGAAGGTAGGAAGCCAATGGGTGGATATTGATCAGGCAGAAAACTTTACGTACAACCAAAACTGGGGTCACTGGACTGACGCAGGCTTTCAAGGATATTGGTTCACTCTCTCCTCAACAACCGATGTTCAATTGTATTCCAAAGCGAACGGAATAAAGCTGGATTATCGACTGGTCTTTCAAAACATTAACGAAACAACGATCACAGCAATGAGCCCTACACAGGGGCCTGACATCATTGCCAGCAGCACCGGAGGCGCCGGCTTTACGTATCCCACCTTTAACAATAATCCATCAGTCACCTATGAAGCCGTCGCTCAGGATCTCAAGGTGTATGTGAAACCTGTTCAGAGCAGCACGTGGATTGATATTGACAATAACGCATCCAGCGGCTGGATTTACGACCAGAACTTCGGCCAATTCTCTGAGGGTGGAGGAGGGTACTGGTTTAACGTAACCGAATCTATTCACGTCAAGCTGCAGTCCAAAACATCCGATGCGAACATTATTTACACCATTACATTCAATGAACCTGTGCGTAACTCATTTGTGGTTACTCCTTATGAAGGGACAACTTTCACAGCAGATGGAAGCGGTTCCATAGGTATCCCATTGCCCAAGATTGGCGGGAGCGCACCTATTGCGAAAGAATTACAAAATTTTGTATACCAAATCAATATCAATGGTCAATGGGTAGACTTAAGTAATAGTGGTCAAAGTAAATTTACGTATTCCGGCAATGGCTACAATCCGATTTCCGATGCCAATCAGTGGGGATACTGGGCCGATCATATCTATGGTCTGTGGTTTAGACCTATTCAGGAAAATATGCAAATTCGAATCGGCTATCCGCTTAACGGACAGCCCGGTGGAAACGTGGGCAGCAACTATGTGAACTATACACTCATTGGTAACCCGGATGCCCCACGTCCCGATGGTTCGGACCAAGAAGATATCTCCATCGGTACACCGAACAATCCGGTGATTGAAGGCATGAATCTTATTTGGCAGGATGAGTTCAGTGGTTCTTCGCTGGACACAAGCAAATGGAATATAGAAACAGGGTATTATCTCAATGATGATCCGGGAACCTGGGGTTGGGGCAACGCGGAGATGCAGCACTACACTACCAGTCCGCAAAATATTTTTGTTCAGGATGGAAAATTAAATATCCGTGCAACACATAGTAATCAATCATTCCCTCAAGACCCGAATCGTTTTGCGAAATATGCCTCCGGTAAGGTAAATACCAAAGACAAGTTATCCTTGAAGTACGGGCGTGTCGATTTCCGTGCCAAACTGCCTACAGGAGATGGCATTTGGCCTGCACTCTGGATGCTGCCGCAAGATTCGGTATATGGCACTTGGGCTGCATCAGGTGAAATTGACGTGATGGAGGCAAGAGGTCGTCTGCCTGGAACAACCAGTGGAACGATTCACTTTGGCGGGCAATGGCCTGCCAATCAGTATGCAGGGGGAGAGTATCACTTTCCCGCAGGACAAACTATTGCTAACGATTATCACGTATATTCTGTAGTTTGGGAACCGGACAACATCAAATGGTACGTGGACGGTAAATTCTTCTACAAAGTTACCAATCAGCAGTGGTCGTCTGCAACTGCACCGAACAACCCTAATGCTCCATTTGATGAACCGTTCTATTTAATCATGAACTTGGCCATCGGCGGTAATTTCGATGGTGGCCGCATTCCGGATGCTTCGGATATTCCTGCAACCATGCAGGTGGACTATGTTCGGGTATATAAACAGCAATAATGGTTTTAATGTAGTTCACTTGAGTTAATTTAGCGAGAGCGAAATTTATCATGCAGCATGATCATTAACGTTATTTACCAGGGGTGAACTTCGGTTTACCTCTTTTTTGCACACGTAAGAGAGGTAAGGGCCAGCACGTAATCAAAGACGTAGATGTCAAATAGTTGATTTTTTCCTTTGTGCGAGTACATCAAATCCTAAAAATGTTGCAAACAGCGGTGATTTATGATGCAATCAAAGTGAACCATGTTAATAATGATAAGAATAGTGAGGTACCGGTTATGATTGCAAAAACAGAAGAGGATTTTAATGGTTTAAAAGAAATTGGCAGGATTGTTGCTTCCATTAGAGATACGTTGGTTGAGCGGACCGTTCCGGGTGTAACGACAAAAGAACTCGATAATTTGGCTGGAGAACTTTTTGAGAAAGAAGGCGCCATTTCCGCTCCCAAAAGTGAATATGACTTTCCCGGTTATACATGCATTAGTGTCAATGAAGAAGTCGCACACGGGATTCCAGGTGATCGGGTCATCAAAGAAGGCGATATCGTCAACATTGATGTTTCCGGCTCCAAAAATGCATATTTCGCAGATACAGGCATTTCATTTGTTGTGGGTCAGGGAGAAGAAGTGTTAACGAAAATCTGTGAGGCAGCCAAGCAGGCTTTTGAAGCAGGATTGAAAAAAGCAAACCCCGGATCCAAAAAAAGTGGTCTTGGGAAAGCTGTTTTCCTGACAGCCCGCCAGCACGGATTTACGGTTATTCGTAATCTCACAGGGCATGGGGTTGGTCGTGCCATTCATGAAGCACCGGAT